>JBKGZJ010000156.1:0-5210 GCA_046545635.1 Thiohalophilus sp.
TTCCAGATATGAATATGCGTCAACATGCCGCCGAACCCATCCTTATCACACGCTCAGAAATGTTCGCCCCAGTGCAGCTTGCGGCGCAGTATCTCATAATGATTGTGCTGGCGGGGATGGATCAGGCGAACCACGGTCTCCTTTTTGCGGATCAGAATCCGCTCGCCCGAGACGACCCCCAGGTTGATCTGGCCGTCGCAGGTGACCTGGGCGTGGGAGTGAGGATCTTCTTTGACCACCACCTCGATCTCGCTGTCGCCGTCGACCACGATCGGCCGGTAGCTCATGGTGTGTGGACAGATCGGGACGATGATCATGGCGTCCATGTCCGGCTCCAGAATCGGCCCGCCGGCCGACAGGGCGTAGGCGGTGGAACCGGTGGGGGTGGAGATGATCAGCCCGTCGGAGCGCATGCTGTTGAGCAGGCGGCCGTTGATATAGGTTTCGGTTTCGATCATCCGGGCCACTTCCCATTTATGCAGCGCCACATCATTGAAGGCGTCGCTCTGGCTGGGCGGGCCTTCATGATGGTGGATGACCGTGGTCAGCATGATGCGCCGTTCTTCCTCGTATCTGCCTCCTAGGATCTCGCTGATTTGGTGTGCCATTTCGTCGGGTGAGACATCCACCAGAAAGCCGAGCCGGCCAAGATTGATACCCAGCAGCGGCACATTGCTTTCCACCAGCGAGCGGGCGGCGTTAAGCAGGGTCCCGTCACCGCCGATGGTCATGGCCAGATCGCAGCGCTGGCCCAGTTCTTCCAGCGTGACCCGGGGATAAGCGCATTCGCTGGTGTGCCGGGCGGTGCTTTCCTCAATCAGGATCTCGCACTGGTGTTGCTCCAGAATCCGGCACAGTTTAACGATGGCGGCGGAGACCGCCGGGTCCGCATACTTGCCAATCAGGCCAATGGTATTGAAGGCGTTATCCATTCTTTTTATTCCAGTTTTCGCTCTTCCGACGGTATTGACAGCCGCCATAACAAGTTGCAAATTCGCGCCTGGCACTCTATGCTGACGAGTGCCAGCCAGCCCCCCTTTATGACCAGACCGGGATATGCCGTGACGAACGATCCGATTATAAATGATCGCGCCCAGTTGCTGCTAAAAACGCTGATAGAACGTTATATCCAGGACGGTCAGCCGGTCGGCTCGCGGGTATTGTCCCGTGAGTCGGGGATGAATCTCAGCCCGGCGACCGTGCGCAATGTGATGGCGGATCTGGAAGATATGGGGCTGGTCAGAGCGCCGCATACTTCCGCCGGTCGCGTTCCCACCGTACGCGGATATCGGCTGTTTGTCGATAATCTGCTGACCGTACGCCCGCTGCGCGGCAGCCTGATCGAGCAGTTCCGGGATGAGCTGTATCGTATTGATGATCCCGAGGTGTTGATCGATCGGGCCTCCAATCTGCTTTCCAGCATGACCCGTATGGCCGGGCTGGTCATGCTGCCGCGTCCCGGCGCGGTGCAGTTACGACATATCGAATTCCTGCCACTGTCGGCCAACCGGGTGCTGGTGATTCTGGTGATCAATGATCAACAGGTACAAAATCGCATCATTCATACGGACCGCAGCTATACGGCGTCCGAGCTGCAGCAGGCCGCCAACTATCTCAACAGCGAATTCGCCGGCCACGATCTCGAGGGTATCCGCTCGCAAGTCCTCAAGCACATGGAAGAGATTCGCGACGATATGCACCAGATCATGGAACTGGCGGTGCAGATGGCCGACGAGGTGATCCAGACCAGCCAGAGCGCCGATTACGTGGTGCACGGCGAGACCAATCTGATGAGTTACGCCGAAATGGGCGACATGGATCGGATGCGTCAGCTGTTCGAGGCGCTCAAGGCGAAACAGGACATTCTGCACATTCTGGACAAATCCATTCATGCCGAGGGGATGCAGATCTTCATCGGCGAGGAGTCCGGCTATGCCGCCTTCGGGGAGTGCTCGGTGGTGACTTCGCCCTACAAGGTGCAGGACGAGGTGGTGGGCGTGCTGGGGGTCATCGGTCCGACCCGCATGGCCTACGACCGGGTGATACCGGTGGTGGATGTGACCGCCAAATTGGTGGGGTCACTCTTGACCTCGGAATAATCATCCCCATATTCCCTCATAATTCCAAACAGATTCAAACCACTTTCAGGCAATCGCAACGCTTCGGAGTAGAGCATGAGTGACACAGACGTGACCGATCAACAGTCCCAGGACAACCCCGGCGACGACACGGAGGCCCGGCTCGAGAGTGAGTCCCGACCCCCTCTGGAGGCCGACAGCGTCGAGGAATTGCAGGCCAAGCTGACCGAGGCCGAAAACCGCGCCCAGGAGAACTGGGACAAGCTGCTGCGCGCCAATGCGGAGATGGACAACCTGCGCCGGCGTACCGAGCGGGAGCTGGAAAACGCCCACAAATATGCCGTGGAGCGCTTCGCCCAGGAGCTGCTGGCCGTGCGCGACAGTCTGGAGATGGGCGTGGCCGCCGCCGAGCAGGAAGAGGCCAGTATCGAGAAAATCAAGGAGGGGACCGAGCTGACCCTGCGCATGCTCGAGGGCGTCATGGACAAATTCAATATCCAGCCCATCGACCCGCAGGACGAGCCCTTCAATCCGGAGCAACATCAGGCCATGTCGATGGTTGAAACCCCCGACAAGGCCCCCAATACCGTCATAAACGTGATGCAAAAAGGCTATATGCTGAATGATCGCCTGATTCGCCCGGCCATGGTGATTGTCTCCCGGGCCCCGGAGGCGGACGACAAGGGCACGCCGCAGGCCGACGATCAGGCTTGAAGTCGGCGCAAGAGCCCCCATTTACAAAGCAACAACTGATTTTTGGAACGAATATCTCGCAACAAAGTGGAGACCGAACAATGGGTAAGATAATCGGAATTGACCTTGGCACCACCAACTCCTGTGTGGCCGTCATGGAGAACGGCAAGGCCAAGGTAATCGAAAACGCGGAGGGGGATCGCACGACACCCTCCATCGTCGCCTACACCAAGGATAACGAAATTCTGGTGGGGCAGTCGGCCAAGCGCCAGGCTGTCACCAACCCCGAAAATACGCTGTTCGCCATCAAACGTCTGATCGGCCGCAAATTCGAGGATGCTGAAGTCCAGAAGGACATCAACATGGTGCCCTATAACATCATCAAGGCCGACAACGGCGACGCCTGGGTGGAAGTCAACGGCAAGAAAATGGCCCCGCCGGAAGTCTCCGCCAAAGTGCTGCAGAAGATGAAAAAGACCGTGGAAGACTACCTGGGCGAGGAGGTCACCGAGGCGGTGATTACCGTGCCGGCCTATTTCAACGACTCCCAGCGCCAGGCCACCAAGGACGCCGGCAAGATCGCCGGCCTGGACGTCAAGCGCATCATTAACGAGCCGACCGCGGCAGCCCTGGCCTATGGCATGGACAAGAAACGTGGCGACCAGAAGCTGGCCGTCTACGATCTCGGTGGCGGGACCTTCGATATTTCCATCATTGAAATTGCCGACATCGACGGTGAACATCAGATCGAAGTATTGTCCACCAACGGCGACACCTTCCTCGGTGGTGAGGATTTCGACAAGCGTCTGATCGACTACCTGGCCGAGCAGTTCAAGAAGGATCAGGGTATCGACCTGAAAGGCGATCCGCTGGCCATGCAGCGTCTGAAAGAGGCTGCCGAGAAAGCCAAGATCGAGCTTTCCTCCGCCCAGCAGACCGAAGTAAATCTGCCCTATATCACGGCCGATGCCAGTGGCCCCAAACACATGAATGTCAAGGTCACCCGGGCCAAGCTGGAATCGCTGGTTGAGGAACTCATCAGCCACTCCCTGGAGCCGTGCAAGACCGCGCTCAAGGATGCCGGCCTGTCGGCCTCCGATGTGGATGATGTCATTCTGGTCGGTGGTCAGACCCGGATGCCCAAGGTGCAGGAAGCGGTCAAGGAATTCTTCGGCAAGGATCCGCGCAAGGACGTGAATCCGGACGAAGCCGTGGCACTGGGTGCAGCCATTCAGGCCGGTGTTCTGGGTGGCGACGTCAAGGACGTGCTGCTGCTCGATGTGACCCCGCTGTCGCTGGGTATCGAAACCCTCGGTGGTGTGATGACCAAACTGATCGAAAAGAACACTACCATCCCGACCAAGGCGACCCAGGTCTTCTCGACCGCGGATGATAACCAGAGTGCGGTGACTGTTCACGTGCTGCAGGGTGAGCGCGAACGGGCCGATGCCAACAAGTCGCTGGGCCGGTTTGACCTGCAGGATATCCCGCCGGCCCCGCGCGGTGTGCCGCAGATCGAAGTGACCTTCGATATCGACGCCAACGGTATCCTGAATGTGTCGGCCAAGGACAAGGCGACCGGCAAGGAGAACAAGATCGTGATCAAGGCCTCCAGCGGTTTGACCGAGGAGGAAGTCGAACAGATGGTCAAGGATGCCGAAGCCCATGCGGCCGAGGACCAGAAGTTCCACGAAACGGTCGATGCCCGCAACCAGGCCGATAACCTGATCCATGCCACCCGCAAATCCATGGATGAGCTGGGTGACAAGCTGGAAGCCGACGAGAAGGAGAAAATCGAGGCAGCCATCAAGGATCTGGAAGAGGCCATGAACGGCAACGACAAGGACGAGATCGAGGCCAAGACCAAGGCGCTGACCGAGGCATCCGCCAAGATGGCCGAACGGCTCTACGCCGAACAGGGTGAAGCCGGCGCCGGTGCCCAGGCGGGTGCCGAGGCGGCCTCGGAAGCCGGGGGCAACCAGGCCGACGAAGATGTCGTCGATGCCGAGTTCGAGGAAGTGGACGACAACAAGAAATAAGTCGCCACTTTCCCGGCTGTCACTACCCTGGCTGGATACAGGTAACTGTATCCAGCCAATTGCTGTTCAAGTTCTACGCACAAGATGCGGTTATGGCACTGAAAACGAACTGCTTTCATTCACTACAACTCAATAACGATTATGGCTAAACGCGATTATTACGAAGCACTGGGCGTCTCCAGGAATGCCAGCGATGACGAGATCAAAAAGGCGTTCAAACGGATGGCGATGAAATACCATCCGGATCGTAATCCGGATGACGAAGAGTCCCTGGAGAAGTTCAAGGAAGCCCGCGAAGCTTACGATGTACTGAGCGATCCGCAAAAGCGGGCTGCTTACGATCAATTCGGCCACGCCGGCGTGGATGGTTCGGCCGGTGGCGGTGCCGGATTTGGCGGCG
>JBKGZJ010000157.1:0-5125 GCA_046545635.1 Thiohalophilus sp.
GCTTTAAGGAGGAGGCGTTATACCACGCCATTCAGGCAGGGGAGGTACCAGGGTACTGGCCTTATGATTTAGATGGACCGCCGCTCGCTCGTGACGCCACGGGGACGTGCTTTAATCAGGAATGAACGAGGGCGGTCACGGTTTCTATCAAAAACGCTGATTCGCCAGGCGGGCTCAGCGGTCGGGCCTTTATGGATTCTGCTGCCCCTAGCAGAGAACTGACGTAAACATAGCAAATTGCTATGCGAAACGTATAGCGCGGGAAGGAGATCTTGCCGATTTTCTTTACCCATGACTGGAATATGTAAAGAAAAGTGCTATATTCTTTACATGTCTTACCAAAACAGCAAAATATCCGCCAATTTTTGACATGTCTACCGTCTTGTCAACCGAATGAGGCAGGTATTCCCATGCGTACGACCCTGAACATCGATGACGAGTTGCTGGACGAGGCCCGGCGCATTACCGGGATAACCGAAAAGGCCGCCCTGGTGCGGGAGGGTCTGCGCGCGCTGATCGAACGCGAGAGCGCCCGGCGCCTGGCCCAGCTGGGCGGGAGTGAGCCGCAGCTGAAGTCCGTGTCCCGCCGGCAGACCGACCCGGCATGATGGTCGTATTCGACACCTCGGTGTGGGTGGCTCAAGAGCCTTCTAATGTTCCTGGATATCAGTGGATTAGCGTCATTTCTTAAATTTAACATAATATACATTATGCGAACTTGAGGATGGGCCGCCACAGCCTGGTATCCGGCGCGACCCCGGTTTTTTACAGGCTTTTGACCTTCTCCAGCATCGCCTGCGCGTGACCTTCCGGATTGACGCCATATTCGGCGTGCACCAGCTTGCCGGTTTTGTCGATGACAAAGGTGGAACGCACGATGCCCATTTTCTTCACGCCGTTCTTTTCCTTTTCCTGCCAGACGCCGTATTTGTCGCACAGCTCGCCGTCGGTGTCGGCCAGCAGATCGACGCGCAGGTCGAACTTGCTGATGAAGGCCTGGTGGCTGTCGCTGTCGTCCCGGCTGACGCCGAGCACCACGCTGTTGTGTTGCGCGAATTCGTCCGCCAGTTCGCTGAACTGGTTGGCTTCCACGGTACAGCCCGGCGTGTCGTCCTTGGGGTAAAAATAGAGGATCACGTTTTTGAGGCCTTTGAAATCGGTCAGACACACGGGCCGGCCGGACTGGTTCGGGGCGCAAAAAGGCGGTGCAAATTGATCAGCTTGTAACATTGTTCTTCTCCGTTATTCGACAGACTCGTTACAGACAAGTGTGCTCATTGTCCGTTCACAGAGATTGCTTCATCAGTTTGTTCCTCGCACTGACTGCCCCGTTTTATGTCATTGCGAGCGAAGCAATCAATCCAGCAGTTCGGACATCTGAACACCTGATTGGCACTGCGTATATAACATATTGCGCCGGCGCTGTGTCCACGTAGTTTGCAGGGTAAATATTGCGATTTCGCAATGCAATCTGATCGTTTGTGTTCTTTACTTGGAAGAGCAAGCCCACCAACCGCTGGAGGAAACCCCATGAGCAAGCTGGTTTTTATTGTCGGCGAAGGTTTTGAAGATTCCGAGTTTCAGGTCCCCTATGAATACTTTAAAAAAGCCGGCCACGAGATCGATGTCATGGGGGCGGAGGCCGGCGTCGATGTGCATGGCAAACGTGACGGGGTGGCCGCGCATATCGACAGGGATGCCGGCAGCGCCTACCCGGACGAATATGACGCCATGGTCATTCCCGGTGGCTTTGGGCCGGATCGTCTGCGTACCAACCAGGCCATCGTGGATTTTATCAAGGGGTTTACCAGTACCGGTAAACCGGTCGCGGCCATTTGCCATGGACCGCAACTGCTGATCGAAGCGGACGAGGTCCAGGGCCGCACCCTCACCTCCTGGCCATCGGTGCGCACGGACCTGCTCAATGCCGGCGCGGTCTGGGTCGATGATCCCGTGGTTGTCGACGGCAATCTGATCACCTCGCGCAAACCCGACGATCTGGATGCTTTTTGCAAGGCGATTGCAGAGGCCCTGCACCAGGAGTCCGCGCAGCACAGGCATCAGCGCCCCGGAGGCGGTACAAACGCAAAGACGGCCCCGGCTAAATCAATGATTTAGCTCAAGACCTGCCCGTTTACATGCCATCAGGCTGGATATGACAAAACGGCCAAAAGGTCTAAACTTGGATTATGGTGCCACCTGAATCGCTCTCCCTCTGTGAGTCTGCCCGGCCTCTTTCACTGGCCGGGCGTGATGAATGCCAGCAGGTTGTTGATGCCATGAGTCAGCAGGCCCGCCACTCCTTATATATATTCAGCAACGATCTGGATCCCGATCTGTACGACACAGGCCATTTTATTGATTCGGTGCGTCGCATTGTCGCCAACGAACCGAATGCCACGGTGCGTGTGCTGTTCTATTCGGTCGATAAACTGGTCCATCGCGGGCATCAACTGATCGAACTGAGTCGGCGTCTTGCCAGTCATGTGCAAATCCGCCAGCTTTCCCGTGCCTACAATCACGCCTTTTTCGTCGCCGATCAGTGCGGTATTGTCGATCGGCGTGTTGCCGAGCGTTTCGATGGTACCGCCAGTTATAACAACCCGGCCCGGGCGGCCGAGTTGATTGCGTTCTTCAACAGCACCTGGGATATCAGTGCACCGAACATGGAGCTGCAATCGTTACAACTCTAGCCCGGTTTTTTTTATCTTGAAGCCTAATACAGGAGGAGTCACTTATGCCCAAGACCTGGATTCTGGTTGCCGACAGCAGCCGGGCACGCCTTTTTCTCGCCGACACTGCATCCTCACCGCTGGTCGAACTGGAAACATTTACGCATCCGGCCAGTCGACAACATGAACAGGAGATCACGTCCGACCTGCCCGGCAAACAAAACGGCAAAGGAATGAACGGCAGTTTTGCCCATGCCATGACACAGGAAACCGATCCCAAATATCAGGAAGCCGTCAACTTTGCCCGTGAAGTTGCACAATATCTCAACAAGGCGCATGGTAAAAACAAGTTCCGGCAACTGATTATTGCGGCGGCACCCACCTTTCTCGGTTTGTTACGCGACAGTCTGAACACTAACACCCGCCGCTGCCTGACATTGCAGCTGGACAAGAACCTGACCCAGTATAAACCGGAGAATATTCGCAAACATCTTCCGGAGTATTTACCCAATCTTGAACTTCATTGAGACAAGCTTGCAGGCCGGTAAACTACCGGCCTGTTTCGTTACAGATTATGCAAAGTGACATTGCCACCCATATCTGGGAAACCAAATACCGCTATTACCAGGACGAACAGCCTGTGGATACGGATATCCACGCCACCTGGCAACGGGTCGCGCGGGCTGTCGCACAGGCGGAAACAAAAGAGATCGATCTCTGGCAACAACGCTTTTATGAATTGTTGAGGGATTTTCGGTTTTTACCCGGCGGTCGCATTCTGGCCGGCGCCGGCACGGACAGGGATGTCACCCTGTTTAACTGTTTTGTGATGGGCACCATCGAGGATTCGATGGATAGCATCTTTGATGCGCTCAAGGAGGCCGCCATCACCATGCAACAGGGCGGCGGCGTCGGTTACGATTTTTCCACCCTGCGTCCCCGCGGTTTTGTGGCCCATCATCGCGGCACCGTGGCCTCCGGACCGGTTTCGTTCATGCGTATCTGGGACGCGATGTGTGCCACGGTACTTTCCACCGGTGCCCGCCGGGGTGCCATGATGGCCACCCTGCGCTGCGATCATCCCGACGTCGAGGAATTTATTCACGCCAAGCAGCAAAGCGGCACCCTCACCCACTTTAATCTGTCGGTGCTGGTCACGGATAAATTCATGCAGGCGGTCAAAGACGATGACGACTGGCCGTTGATCTTTCCGGTCGACGACCAGGAATCGGGCACGGCCGATCTGAAGTGTGAATGGCCCGGATATCATCAACCGGTGCCTTGCAAGATCGTCCGCCGCGTCAACGCACGAGAGCTGTGGCAGCAGATCATGCGCGGGACCTATGAGTATGCCGAACCGGGGGTGCTGTTTTATGATCGTATCAACCGGGAGAACAATCTCGCTTATCGCGAGACCATCTCCGCCACCAACCCCTGCGGCGAGATCCCCCTGCCCCCCTACGGCGCGTGTGATCTGGGCTCATTGAATCTGACTTGCTATGTGCAGGCTCCGTTCACCCCGCAGGCGCGTCTTGACATGAACCGGATCCGGGCCGATGCCCGTCTGGCAGTGCGCTTTCTGGATAACGTCATCGACATTTCCCGTTTTCCCCTGGCCAGACACCAGGCCTATGAAACCGGCAGCCGACGCATCGGGCTGGGGATCACCGGTCTGGCCGATACGTTAATGATGCTGGGACAGGCCTATACGAGCGATGCCGGTCGTGCACAGGCAGAGGCTGTTGTGCAAAACCTGTGTCACACCGCCTATGCCGCCTCCATCGAGCTGGCCCGGGAGAAAAAGCCGTTTGTGTTTTTTCAGGCGAATGATTACCTGCGCAGCCCCTTTATTCAGCGCCTGCCCGATGAACTGCAACAACAGATCCGCCGCCACGGGATTCGCAACAGTCATCTGCTGGCGATCGCGCCGACCGGTACAATCAGTCTGTTTGCCAATAATATCTCCAGCGGCATTGAGCCGGCCTATGATCTGAGCGCCACTCGCCGGGTACTGGATCGCAACGGTGAATTCAATCAGTTTACGGTCGAGGACTATGCCTGGCAGCAGTGGCGACAACAGCATCCGAATCAGGCCGCCCCCGATTATTTCCAGACCGCCCTGCAGATTGCCCCGCAGGATCATCTGAACATGCAGGCCCGACTGCAGCCGTATGTGGATAACGCCATCTCCAAGACGATCAATGTACCGCAAGACTATCCCTTCGATCAGTTCACGGACCTCTATCGCCTCGCCTACGAGGCCGGGCTCAAGGGTTGTACCACCTATCGCTCCAATCCGGTGACCGGTGCTATTCTCAGCAGCGACGATATTCAAAGTACACACCATTGCTGTAGTATTGAACGCGAGGCGGATTGAATCGCACCCTACCCTGGCTGTAGGAGGCCAGCCCTCTGGCCGATTGCTTGAAGATGGTGCGATCGTCGAGTGTGAA
>JBKGZJ010000158.1:0-5061 GCA_046545635.1 Thiohalophilus sp.
TGTGTTCTCAGCTGTTGGCGCCCGGTGGTTGCTCGACCAGATCGCTGTCCCTGTCGGCCAGACGGGCGAGGAGTTTATCCAGCCCGTTGCGGCGAATCTCGTCATTGAAACTGTTGCGATAAGTGGTGACCATACTGACCCCTTCGACCGAGACATCATAGACTTTCCAGCCCTTGCGGGTCAGGTGCATATGGTAGTTGACCGGGATACTGTTGCCCTTGGGCGGTTTGACCTCGGAACGCACGGTCACATCGTCGCTGCCGGTCTCGGCGCGTACCGGCTGGAAGCGAATCAGGTCTTCGTCCACCGTGTTCTCACTCAGGTAGTCCGCCAGCGCACTGGAATAAAAGCGCAGCAGCATCCCGCGAAAATGCTTCATGAATTTCAGCTTCTGTTCCTTGCTGGCGGTGCGCCAGTGCTTGCCCAGTACCCAGCGGGAGGCGGTGAGCAGGTCAAGATGCGGCAGCAGCAGCTCCTCGATCAGCTGCTCGACGACCTCGGGATCCGCTTTGATCTCGTCGCGGCGCGCGTTGGTGCTCTGGATCATCTTCCGGGCAACCTCTTCCAGCACCTGCCGGGCTTCATCGGGATCGTTATCTGCCGCGGTCACGCTCTGGGCCGGCAGGGACAGAAACAGTGCCAGCAGCAGTACGCCGAACAGATAGGGCAGGCGCAGCAGGGGCGTGCGGGGGTGTGTGGTGGTGGGGATATTCATGGTGCGCGGCTCCCGTTTAAAATCAGTATGGGTTACGGTATGCTCAATCAAACTTGTCGGCGCGGACGCCGATTTTCCAGCACGGGCTTATTATATAGTCTATTTAATTTCGATGCCCGGGTGGGGTATCAGTTCACTTTTTCACAGGAGAGGCAGGTGGCCCAGATTGAGACCGGACGCGGCCGTTTTCCCGGGGTGCGGATGCGCCGGATGCGGCGGGATGATTTTTCCCGCCGGCTGATGCGCGAGTCGCAGCTGAGTGCGGATGATCTGATTTATCCCCTGTTTGTGCTCGAGGGCGAAGGTCAGCGCGAACCGGTGGCCTCTATGCCGGGTATCGAGCGGGTCAGCATCGACCAGTTGTTGCGCGAGGGCGAGCAGCTGCTGGAGCTGGGCCTCCCCGCCGTCGCCCTGTTCCCGGTGACCCCTGCCGCGGTCAAGTCCGATGACGCCCGCGAGGCCTACAACCCCGACGGCCTGGCCCAGCGGGCCGTGCGCGCGCTGAAGGCGCACCTGCCGGAACTGGGCGTGATCACCGACGTGGCCCTGGATCCCTTCACCACCCACGGCCAGGACGGGCTGATCGACGCCAGCGGCTATGTACTCAACGACGAGACCGTCGAGGTGCTGGTCAAACAAAGTCTCTCTCACGCCGAGGCCGGCGCCGATGTGGTCGCTCCCTCGGACATGATGGACGGCCGTATCGGCCGGATCCGCGAGGCACTGGAGGGCGCCGGTCACGTTCATACCCGGATCCTGGCCTATTCAGCCAAATACGCCTCCAGCTTCTACGGGCCGTTTCGCGACGCAGTCGGCTCGGCGGCCAATCTGGGCGGCGGCAACAAGTACAGCTACCAGATGGATCCGGCCAATAGCGACGAGGCGTTGTGGGAAGTGGCGCTGGATCTTGAAGAAGGGGCCGATATGGTGATGATCAAGCCCGGCATGCCCTATCTGGATATCGTGCATCGTGTAAAACAGGAGTTTGGTGCGCCTACCTACGTCTATCAGGTCAGCGGGGAGTACGCCATGCTGATGGCCGCGGCGCAAAACGGCTGGCTGGACGAAAAAGCGGTGATTCTCGAATCCCTGCTCGGCTTCAAGCGCGCCGGGGCCGACGGCATTCTTACCTACTTTGCCAAACGTGTCGCCCAGTGGCTGAAGCAGGAGAGATAATCGGTTAATCCTTTAATTCCCGACACTTGCAATCCCGTACGGGGTTGGCACCGTGCTGGCCGGCAATCCGGGCCACTGGCACCGACTGCCCCGGAGTGTTTGATATTCCAGGACAGGTCGTTATACTTCGCGCGTCATGCCGGTTTTTGTCGCCCGCATGCGCAGCTGGCCACAAGCCCATAACGCTAAGGTAGTAAGCATGCCCCGAAGTTATATTTCTGGTCTGTTCGGCACATCCCCGATTTCGCCTTTACAGCAGCATATGGCCAAGGTACAGGCTACGGTGGAGGAGTTGCTGCCCTTTTTCCAGGCGGCGCTGGCCGAGGACTGGGAGAAGGCCGAGTCCATGCAGCAGTTGATCGCCGTGCGCGAGAACGAGGCCGATACGCTCAAGCGCGAATTGCGACTCAAGCTGCCCCACGGTTTGTTCATGCCGGTTTCACGCCGCGATCTGCTGGAAGTGCTGACCATGCAGGATCGCATCGCCAACAAGGCCAAGGACATCGCCGGGCTGATGCTGGGGCGCAAGATGCGTTTCCCCGACATCATGCATGCTCCGTTGCTGGATTTCGTTGACCGTTGTTCCGATGCCACCGCCCAGGCCCAGACTGCCATCAATGAGCTGGACGAACTGGTTGCCACCGGTTTCGGCGGTAACGAAATCGATCTGGTCGAGTCGATGATCGACAAGCTCGACACCATTGAAAGCGATACCGACGATATTCAGGTCGCGGTGCGCGCCATATTGTTCAAAATGGAAAAGGACCTTCCCCCTGTCGACGTGATGTTTATGTACCGGGTTCTCGACTGGATCGGGGATCTGGCGGATCTCGCGCAACGCGTTGGCAGCCGGCTTGAGTTGATGCTGGCCCGATAAAAATAACAACAAGGGGAAGATGATGGAATTCGGTATTACCTTCATTATTCTGGCGTGTGTCTTCGGTTTGTTCATGGCCTGGGGCGTGGGCGCCAACGACGTGGCCAACGCCATGGCCACTTCGGTCGGTTCCAGGGCAGTGACCATCAAGCAGGCGATCATCATCGCCGCAGTGTTCGAATTCCTCGGTGCCTTTCTGGCCGGCGGTCAGGTCACGGCGACGATACGCAAGGGCATGATCGATGCGGAGCTGATGGCCGGTTCACCGGAGTTACTGGTGTATGGGATGCTGGCCGCACTGCTGGCCGCCGGGATCTGGTTGCTGATTGCCAGCCGCGCCGGCTGGCCGGTCTCCACCACCCACTCCATTGTCGGCGCCATTGTCGGCTTTGCCGCGGTGGGCCTGGGGATCGAAGCCGTTCACTGGGCCAAGGTCGGCACTATCGTCATGAGCTGGGTGGTTTCGCCGCTAACCTCGGGTGCCATCGCTTTTCTCCTGTTCCTGAGCGTACAAAAACTGATCTTCAATACCGACGATCCCCTGGCCAACGCCAAACGCTATGTCCCGTTGTATATTTTTCTGGTCGGTTTCATCGTTAGTCTGGTCACCATGTTCAAGGGGCTCAAGCACGTCGGTCTGGAGCTGAGTGTGTTACAGAACTACCTGATCGCCGTTGTGGCGGGGATTATTATCATGTTGATCGGTATCTATTTTATCCGCCGGCTGAAGTTCGATCCCGATGCGGATCGCGAGTATCACTTCACCAATGTGGAAAAAGTATTCGGCATCCTGATGATAGTCACCGCCTGTGCCATGGCCTTCGCACACGGCTCCAACGATGTGGCCAACGCGGTGGGACCGCTGGCAGCGGTGGTCAGTATTGTGCAAAATGACGGCGAGGTGACCCAGCGCTCGCTGATGGCGCCGTGGATCCTGCTGCTCGGGGGCCTCGGGATCGTTGCCGGACTGATGATGTACGGCCACAAGGTGATCGCCACCGTCGGCCAGGGCATCACCGAACTGACCCCGAGCCGCGGTTTTGCCGCCACCCTGGCCGCGGCCACCACCGTGGTGGTCGCCTCGGGTACCGGCCTGCCCATCTCCACCACCCATACCCTGGTTGGTGCCGTACTCGGTGTCGGCATGGCGCGCGGGATCGCCGCGGTCAACATGGGCGTGGTGCGCACCATTTTCATGTCCTGGATCGTCACCCTGCCCGCCGGGGCGATTCTGGCTATATTCTTCTTCTTTATGTTCAAGGGCATCTTCGGCGGTTAGTCCGTTGCCGGGGATAAACGTGTCGAGATGAGCGATCTGTTTGATTTCAGCCGCCGGCACGACGACTATGCCGTCATGGGTAACCCGGTGGCGCACAGCAAATCACCGCGCATTCACACCCTGTTTGCCGAGCAGACCGGCGAGCCGGTGCATTACCAGGCTATTCAGGTGGATCCCGGCGGCTTTGCCCAGGCCGTCGGTAACTTCGATGCCAGTGGCGGCAAGGGGCTCAATATCACCGTGCCGTTCAAGCAGGAAGCCTGGGCGCTGGTGAGCGAACGCAGCGAACGGGCCGAGCGTGCCGGCGCCGTCAATACCATCAAGTTCGAGAATGGGAAACTGTTCGGTGATAACACCGACGGCATCGGCCTGGTCAACGATCTGCTCAACCACCGGATTCCGATCAAGGGAAAAAACATATTGCTGATGGGAGCCGGCGGCGCCGCCCGCGGGGTGCTGGCACCGTTGCTGGAACAGCAACCGGCACAACTGGTCATCGCCAACCGCACCGCCGAAAAGGCCCGGGAGCTGGCCGGGGCCTTCAGCGATCTGGGCCGCCTTGAAGGCAGTGGCTACGAGGCGCTTGAGGGCAAACAGTTCGATCTGGTGATCAACGCCACCGCCGCCAGCTTGCAGGGCGAGCTGCCCCCGCTGCCCGACAACCTGCTCGCCGAGGGCGCGGCCTGTTACGACATGATGTACGGGAGTGAGCCGACAACTTTCATGCGCTGGGCAAGCGCGCATGGTGCAGCCACAGTGCTGGATGGCCTGGGCATGCTGGTCGAACAGGCCGCCGAGTCGTTTTATCTCTGGCGCGGGGTGCGGCCCGAGACCCGATCCGTCATCGAACAACTGCGCCGTGAGATGTCAGCTTCTTCGTAGCCGGAACGATCTAATAAACGCAGAGGACGCAGAGGACGCGGAGGCGCAGAGGCGCAGAGGCGCAGAGAAAACAATGTGATTATAAATGGTTATGTTGAATGATGAATTTAATACAGAACCGTAATTCAAAAT
>JBKGZJ010000159.1:0-5019 GCA_046545635.1 Thiohalophilus sp.
GTTCAGGCCGACGGCCAGTTCATGCAATTCACGCGGGCCGTCGGTGGGGACCCGTTGTTCCCGCTTGCCGGCGCTGATGCGCCCGATGGTTCCGAGCATGGCACTGATATGCGAGCCGAAGGCCTTGTAGTGGCCGTAATAGATTACCACGGTCAGCAGAATCGCGGTAATGATCAGGACGGCCAGTCCCTGATACCGCAAGCGGGCAATATAGGATTCGAATTCGCTGGCCCGGCGGGTGACCTGTAACATGCCGGTGATCTGCCCGGCGTTGTTGGACAAGGGTAAAAAGTAGGAATAGACATCCTCGCCGTCGTTGATGCGATTGTATTCTTCACGCCGATCGCCTTCGGTCACCATCTGTGCGACCCGGCCGCTGGCGGCGGCCGGTTCGGTCGGACCGCTGGTACCAAGTCGTTTGCCGTCAGCATCGTAGACATAGGCGCCATAGACCCGGCTGATGCGCAGAGTCGATTCCAGTGCCTGGACCAGCGCACCCTCCCGACCCTGCTCAATGGCATAGATCAACGGCTGGCGAATTGCCCGGGCCACGAGGTCGATTTCTTCTTCCATACGCGCCTGGGTCTGGGACTCCAGTACGCTGAGCGAATACCAGCCGGCGATGGCACTGAACGTCAACAGGGGCAGCAGCACAAAAATCAGCAGGGCGGTACGCAGGTTATAACGTTGTGGCGACACAAGACCTCGCAAAGTTCTGAGTGAGTCGTTTTGGCACATGGGCGGTTGTGGTGGGGAAACCCCGTTTTCATACTGTGCCTTCATGTCCTATGAGTCCCTTGAGTTTATCATAATATGGCATGCCAACCCGAGTGAAAGACCCGACAAGGCGCGGGACGACCCGAACCGTACGCTGATATGGAGTAATTTGCCCGCCCACTGCGTTACTGGCATGGGAATTGCCCTTTAAACAGAGTTAAAATGTATCAGCCGCTTTTACTTTGAATGCAAAAGATTTGCCGACAGGGCACGGAGTTGAAATGAGAATTAGACAGATTGCTGGTGTTGTACTTTTGACCACGTTTGGCGGGCAGGCGGTTGCCGATTGCCTGCAAGCCGTGGAACATGAAATTGTTTCGGCCGAACCCAGTTACGATCATATCTGGATCGAGTGGGAAGCGCGGATTCGTAACCAATGCGACGAAGCCTACTACACAATGGTGACAATTAATTTCAAGGATGCCGAAGGCGAGCAGATTCACGAATCCCTGACCAGCACAATGGTCAAGGAGGGCGAGACGGTGACAGTGAATAAACGTTCGCTGGTGGAAAAGGATGTTCACGACAGAGTCGAGGAAACTGATATCACGCTCAAGCCTGAAGAGTTGCCTAACGAGGTGCAGTAGTAAAACGGCGCTATTGCCGATGCCAATGACCTGTAAACAAATAATCTGTTTATAACGCTGAATAAAAAATTTTATCCATTATCAAATTCAATTGTGACAAGCAAAAAAATAGATGTACGAAACAGGATCCGGGTGAATATTCCTCGCTCTGCTATAGTCTAAGTACAGTGTTCATCGCCGACCGGTTGGTGGGCGGAAACTGACATTGAGATCAGCAATATTGCAACGGGAGAGCAAAGGAGAATACCGATGAGCAATATCAAGAGTTTGATCGTTTTTTTTGTCACGGCATGGCTGGTCGCAGGTTGTGCCGGCGGAATGTCCTCTGAACAACAACAGCAGCAATATCAGCAAGAATTGTCCGCTGCCAAAAGCGCTTATGTCAAAGCGATGAAGGTACATTATGCCTGGCGGGATACGGCGAAGCTGATGAAATCCGCTGAAAAGGCCGCGAGTGAAGGCGAGCTGGACAAGGCGATCGATCTGGCTGTGGAAGCCAGAAAACAGAGCGAGCTGGCCTATAACCAGTACCAGGACCAAAAGGACGCCGGAGAGGTCGGTATCCGATAACCTGACAAAATAAAAGCCGGACGACTGTCCGGCTTTTTTGGGTGGGCTGTCATAGCCGGGTAGCGGTTAAAGGGGCGTTCGTTTTGCCGAAAGCCCGTCCCGGTCACCTGCAAATAACCGCTATCCCACCGGATGACGAGTGAATTGCTCGACCCGCAAAGCGGTCGCCCCGGCAACCGCGACCGGCATTACCAGGAAGTTCAGTACCGGAATCAAGGTAGCCAGCATCACCATGCCTCCGAAGCCCAGTGATAAAAACCGTTTTTGCCCGATCACCCGCCGGATCTCCGGAAAACTCAGGCCCTGATTGCCCAGCGGGTAGTCAAGATACTCGATACTCAGCATCCAGGCGCTGAAGACTACCCACAACACCGGCGCGATAAAACTGGTAAGTGGAAACAAAGTAATAATCAGCAACACGATGGCGATACCGGCGAAGAGCAGCATCTTTTTGACCTCGCCGGTCAGGGCCTTGACGCTCTCCTCGACAAACCCGACTTCACTGATGGGCGAGCGTCCGGTCAGATTTTTTTCCACCGCGGCGGACAAAAAACTGTTGAACGGCGAGCCGACCAGGTTGGCCAGCACGGTAAAGCTGAAGAACACGGCAATACCGGTGGTGATGGCAAAAATAAACCAGAGCAGACTGTCCAGCCAGGCCAGCCAGTCAGGCAGGGTGGGCATCAGCCACTCCAGCAGCACTTCGAACTGCGCGGCCAGCAGCCAGATCAACCCGGCAAAGATCAGGATGTTGATCAGCAGGGGAATCACAACATAGCGCTTCACGCCGGGTTTGCCAATCAGTTTCAAACCGCGCAGCAGATAACCGGCGCCGGTAAACGGATTACTGATCATAGGGCCTCCTGAGAGAGAAAAGACTTACCACGAAGACGCGAAGACACGAAGTAAACAATTTTTTATCTATCTTTGGCGGTCGAGTGGCCGGCAATTTTATGAAGTATTACAATGAATAAAGAGCATCTTGCTGTGAAACCGGCCTGTTCAGGTTATGCATATCGTACCGGCAAGCGATATGATAAACAAACAAGGTTAATTTCGTGCCTTCGTGGTTATCAGCTCTTGTCACTGCGCAGGGCGATGAGTGCGCTGCCGTAGGCCGCTTCGGTGTGGGGCGCGGTTTCCACCGGGATACCCAGCAGGCTCTGACGTATCTGCGTCCAGGCCTCGTTGACGCTGCCGCCGCCGGCGGTCAACACGCGTTTGGGGAAGGGCGCGCCGAGTTCGGCCAGGCGCTCGTAGCCCTGTTTTTCGATGCGCGCGATGCCTTCGAGCAGGCCCTGAAAAAAAGTCACGTCGTCGTCGGGACGCGGTTCCAGTTGCGGGCTCAGATGCGGATCGTTGATCGGAAAACGCTCGCCCTGTGCGGGCAGCGGATAGTATTGAAGTCCGGTCGGTTGTTCGGGATCGAGCCGGGGCGTCATCGCCTGCAGCTGTTGTCCACTGAAATGTTGTTGCAATACCGCGCCGCCGCTGCTGGAGGCGCCGCCGACCAGCCACAGGTCCCCCAGCGGCTGACTGTAGACGCCGTAATTGGCGGCCAGAATCGGCGTGGTCCCAAGCACCTTCAATACCAGGGTCGAGCCGAGCACGGTCACGGCGTCGCCCGGTTCACTGGCACCGGTGGCGATAAACGCGGCGGTGCTGTCGGTGGTGCCGCTGACGATCAACGTCTCCGCCGACAGACTGAAGCGTTTGGCCATCTGCTCGCTGATCGGGCCGACGGGCGTGCCGGGTTGTTGCACGTCGGGCAGCCAGGCGTTGTCCAGCGGCAGGGTATCCATCCAGCGCGGCCAGGTATGGTGCTCGGCATTGAAACCGGTCTTGAGGCAGTTGTTGACATCACTGATGCCATAGATATCGGTGAGTTTGCCGGCAATCCAGTCGGCCTGATGCAGACAGTGGGCGAGGGCGCTTTTATCCACGTGCATGCTCAGCCACAACAGCTTGACCAGGCCGGAGCCGGGGCTGAGCACCGGGTTATCCGGCGGGGCCATCGCCTTGAGGTGTTCGACGTAGACCGGATCGCGCTGATCGTTGTACAGCAAGGCCTCGCGCAACGGCTCGCCGGCGGCATTGGTCACCAGTACCGAACCCGAGGTGCCATCCACGGCAATGCGTTCCACCTGGCCGGGATCGACCTGCTCGAACAGCTCATCCAGCACCCGCTCCACCGCCTGCCACCAGAGCAGGGGATCCTGATAGCGGGCATTGCCCTCGGCCCTGGCCGGCGGCAGCTCGGTGCTGGCCGTGTAGAGTATCGTGGCGTCCCGGTTGATCGCCGTCGCCCGGCAACCGGAGGTCCCCAGATCAATCCCGACGTACAATGGTGATGAGGTGGTCTTGGCGCTTGTGGTATTCACTTTCGTCCCAGGCCGTTGTCGAATTGCTCGCTGCGAAGCACTTGGTTCGCTTTATTTATCAATTTGAAACCTGGTGTCTTGGTGGTGAAGGTTTTTGAGCTCGTCCCGATGTCACGGTAATGTGACGGCTTCGGGTGGCTGCCAGCCGCTCTGGCGGTGTTCGGCGACGACGGCGGTGTAGATGCCGCCGCGTACGTTAAACCTGGCGGTCAGGCGCATGAAACGCGGTTCGGTGGCCCTCACCAGATCATCGAGAATGGTGTTGGTGACCTTCTCGTGAAAGGCGCCCTCGTCGCGATAGGCCCAGACGTACATCTTCAGCGACTTGAGCTCGACGCATCGGGCGTCGGGCACATATTCCAGATAGAGCGTGGCGAAGTCCGGTTGCCCGGTCTTCGGGCACAGACAGGTAAACTCCGGTACCTCGATGCGGATGGTGTAATCCCGTTCCGGCATCGGATTGTCGAAGGTTTCGAGGGTTTTGCTGGGCTGGCTGGGCATGGCGCGCAACATACCCTAACCTTGCCAGGCTGGCAAGGTTAGGGTAGGGGCTAGGTACTAGGCGCTAGGTGCTAGGTGTTTTGCAGGGACTGATTTTCTATCATCCTCCCCTGAGTGTGGGGATAAAACAGGGCCTGGTATCCAAGACCTAGCCCCTGTTCAGTTAACACATTGATATCCTTTGCGGTCCTCTGCGTCTTTGC
>JBKGZJ010000160.1:0-4998 GCA_046545635.1 Thiohalophilus sp.
GTACTTGGTACTTGGTACTTGGTACCTGGCCCCTGGATATATCCCCCCCAACACCACCGGATGCGAGGCCCCCGTAACGGAGGGCAGGTTGCCAGGCTGGCCGGCGAGGGTTTGCCGGGCCAGCCAGGCGAAGGCGGCGGCTTCGACCCAGTCGGGGTCGAGGCCGGCCTCGGCGGTGCTGGCGAGGCGGGCAGGGGTCAGGAGCTCCCCCAGGCGCTGATACAGGGTGCGGTTATGAACGCCGCCGCCGCAAATCAGGACCTCGTCCACGGATTCCATCGTCGCCTGTAATGCCTCGGCGATGCTGCGCGCGCTCAGTTCGCACAGGGTGGCCTGCACATCCCGTGGCGCCAGGTCGGCGAAGGGTTCCAGCGCCGCTTGCAGCCAGCTCATGTTGAAGTATTCGCGGCCGGTGCTTTTGGGCGGGGTGCGGGCGAAATAGGGATCGTGCAGCAGTCGTTCCAGCAGCCCGGGGTGCACGTGGCCGCTGGCGGCCCATTCGCCGTCGCGATCGTAGCTTTGTTGCTGATGCTGTTCGATCCAGGCATCCATCAGGCCGTTGCCCGGTCCGCTGTCGAAACCGGTGATCGGGGTCTTTGCCGTTGCCGGCAGCAAGGTCAGATTGGCGATGCCGCCGATGTTCAGGATCGCCCGGTTGCGACTGCTATGACGAAACAGCGCCGCATGAAAGGCCGGCACCAGCGGCGCCCCCTGGCCGCCGGCCGCCATGTCGCGGCGACGCAAGTCGGCGATGGTGGTGATTCCGGTCAGTTCGGCAATCAGGTTGGGATCGCCGATCTGCAACGTCGAAGGATTCGGCCCGTCGGGGTAGTGGCGCAAGGTCTGCCCGTGGCTGCCGATGCCGGCGATCCGGTTCGCCGACAGCCCGGTTTTTTTCAGCAGCGCCTGAACGGCTTTGGCGAACAGCCGACCCAGTTCCACATCCAGGCGCATGACAGTGGTCAGCTCATCCTGGCCGGGGCTCTGCAACTGATAGAGTTGCTGGCGCAGCGCATCGGGCAACGGCTGGCTGTGGTGCGCCAGCAGGCTGGGCGCGGCGCTGAAGTCGAGCAGGGCGGCATCGATGCCGTCCAGGCTGGTGCCCGACATCAGACCGATGTAATAGGTTGTCATGAGGCTATGCTAAGCAAAACTACCGGACCCGACAATCAGACCTGACGCTCTGGCGGGCCGTTCTCATGCAAAGGAACGGCCGTTAATCAGGCGTGGCGGGGCGGGATCGGTTCTGGGCCAGCATCGACGGGCGGGCGGCATCCAGTTGGGCCAGGCGTTTTTCCGCCAGTTGCATAAAGTCTTTTTTATACGCGGCCTTGATCGGTTCTGCATCAGGCAGCTTGACCGTTAAGGGATCGCGATGGGTGCCGTCGACCCGGAATTCATAGTGCAGATGGGGACCGGTGGCGCGTCCGGAGCTGCCGACAAAACCGATGGTCTGGCCCTGCTTGACCCGGCTGCCGACTGGCAGGCCACCCTTGAAGCCGGACATATGGGCATACAGAGTGCTGTAGCGGCCGCCATGCTGGAGAATGATGACCCGGCCGTAGCCCCCTTTCCAGCCGCGATAGACAATCTTGCCTTCACCGGCGGCCTGAATCGGCGTGCCGGGGCGCGCGGCGTAATCAACGCCCTTGTGCATGCGCATCCGGTTCAATACCGGGTGATGGCGTTTGCCAAAGCGTGAGCTGATACGGCGAAAATCGACCGGGGTGCGCAGAAAGGCCTTGCGCATGGAATAGCCTTCGGGCGAGTAATAATCACTGCGGCCTTGCTCGTCGGTATACCGGATAGCGTGGACCCGGCGTCCCTGATTGATGAATTCGGCGGCGATGATCGGCCCGTCCTGAATTTTCTCGCCGTTGAGATACTGTTCTTCGTAAATCAGGGTAAAATGATCGCCCCGACGGATATCCAGCACAAAGTCGATGTCCCAGCCGAAGATGGCGGTCATCTCCATGATTAGCCTGTCCTGCAGGCCGGCGGCCTTGCCGGCCTCGAACAGGGAGGTATTGATGACGCCACTGGTCTGGGTGAGGCGGCGTTCCAGCTCGTGCTCAATAACCCGGGCGGCAAACTGTCCATCCTGTTGGCGGCTGATCTGCAGGGATTTGAGCCGATCGATGTCGAAGACCATTTGTTCCAGCTTGTTTTGATCGTCGAGCTTGAGGTGCACTGTGTCACCGGGATGCAGGGCGTTGAGATTTCGGGTCAGGCGCCCCAGTTGCATGATCGCGTGTAACTCCCGGGGAGCAATCGAATGGCGCTTGAAAATGGCGGCCAGGCTGTCTCCCCGACGTACCGTGATGCTGAGCCAGCTTTCATCCGGGCGGGCAATGGTTTCCCGGGCGGATTCCAGCCGACTGGCAACCCGGGGTGTGTTCGGCTCGTCGAGCGGGTTATGTGTCAGGGAGGTGCCGTTGCCTGCTGCGTCGCCTGCGGAGGAGTCAAATTCCAGGGGAATCGTGATCTGGGCCGGTGGCAGGGCCCGGGCCGACACTGGCGCGGTATCGTGACGCGAGGCGGCAACATCGGTGGAGAGAAAGGCCAGCAGGGTTCCGGCGGCCGTAATGACTGCCAGCACGACGAGGGTGTGCAGGCGCGACCAGCGGGGTCGCTGACGCCGCATCGGGTGCCCCAGAGACTTGTAATCTTTCGTTAAGAATGTGTTGTAATCCACGGAATTATCTTAATTTTTTATAGTCGTTTCTTAAGATAGCCTGATTCCGGGATAGCGTCAATCACTCCCGTCACAGAAAATTCCCCCTGCTCTGGCGCCGGCGACGCGGATCGCGGGCCGGGACAGTAGGAGGGGCGCGAAACGATATGGTAATCTACGCAGCCTTTTGTGCACAGGACAAAATCACTCATGACAGCGATCGAGCCGATGCTGGAACAGATCAAGCGTGGCGCCGATGAGATTCTGATCGAGTCAGAACTGGTCGAGCGACTCAAAAGCGGTCGGCCTCTGCGGATCAAGGCCGGGTTTGATCCCACCGCGCCGGATCTGCATCTGGGGCATACGGTGCTGGTCAACAAGCTGCGCCAGTTCCAGGATCTGGGGCATGAGGTGTTGTTTTTGATCGGGGACTTCACCGGGATGATCGGCGATCCCACCGGCAAGAGTGCGACCCGCCCGCCGCTGACCCGCGACGAGGTCATTGAAAACGCCCGCACTTACGAGCAACAGATCTTCAAGATACTCGATCCACAAAAAACCCTGGTGATGTTCAACTCCAGCTGGATGGGGGAAATGAGCGCGGTGGATCTGATCCAGCTGGCCGCCCGTCACACCGTGGCGCGGATGCTGGAGCGGGACGATTTTCACAAACGTTATATGGATGGCCAGGCGATTGCGATCCATGAATTCCTGTATCCGCTGATCCAGGGCTATGACTCGGTGGCCATGAAAGCCGACGTGGAACTGGGCGGCACCGATCAGAAGTTCAATCTGCTGGTGGGACGCGAACTGCAGAAGCAGTACGGCCAGCCGCCGCAGATCGTGCTGACCATGCCGATCCTGGAGGGGCTGGACGGGGTGCAGAAGATGTCCAAGTCCCTGAACAACTATATCGGGATCAACGAGCCGCCGGACGAGATGTTCGGCAAAATCATGTCGATTTCCGATGATCTGATGTGGCGTTATTTCGAGTTACTCAGTTTTCGTCCGCTGGACGAGATTGCGCAGTTCCGCCGGGACATCGCCGGGGGCAAGAACCCCCGGGACATCAAGTTCCTGCTCGGCGAGGAGATCGTGGCCCGCTTTCATAGTGCCGAAGCGGCCAAAAAGGCGCAGGAAAATTTCATCGCCCGCTTTCAGCAAGGCGCTATGCCGGAAGAAATACCGGAGAAAAGCTTGCAGTCGGCAGATGGCAGTATGCAGATATCATTAGTGCTTAAAGAAGCGGGACTGACCAAGAGCACGTCCGATGCAAGGAGAATGGTCCAACAGGGCGCAGTGAAACTTGATGGCGAGCGCATTAGCGATCAAGCACTGGAGCTTCCCCGTGGGGCAAGTCATGTTATCCAGGTGGGTAAGCGTCGCTTTGCCCGGGTCACTATTACCTGACAGTGGTTACCTGGTGTTCTCCTCCTCGTCACTCGGCCCTTTTATTTCCAGGTCGGCAAACGTCGGTTCGCCGCCCGGGTCACCATCACCTGACAAGTACATAGACTGTAGCCCCTAGCCCCTAGCCCCTAGGCCTGCAGAGGATCCGCCCCGATTTCCCCCACCTTGAAATCAGGCCCGGATGCCCGAAAATCCCCCCTTTGAGGCGACGCTGACATTTTTTTTACACATTTGGTGAAAAGGGTGTTGACCGGGGGGCAAAGCTACGTATAATGCGCGCCTCTTGGGACGGGAAGCAGGGCGGAAACGCCCGGTACAGCTAGGTTTTCGGGGCATTGGCCCTTGACGGGAAGCCTCAGGCATGTACAATTGACCGTCTGCTCTGGCCGAATGTCAGAGACGCTCTTTAACAATTTGATCAGGTAATTTGTGTGGGTGCTTGCGTCGATGAGGCTTTGCCAAAAATGTCGATGTAAGCAATCACGTCAAACCTAAAGCAGTAAGATTAGCGTTTTGATTTAGGATTGCTCTTCATCGCAAAAAGTTTGGTTGCGCTTTAGCAACCGGAATGATTGAACTGAAGAGTTTGATCCTGGCTCAGATTGAACGCTGGCGGCATGCCTAACACATGCAAGTCGAACGGCAGCAGCAGAGAGCTTGCTCTCTGGCTGGCGAGTGGCGGACGGGTGAGTAATGCATAGGAATCTGCCCAGTAGTGGGGGACAACCTGGGGAAACTCAGGCTAATACCGCATACGACCTACGGGTGAAAGTGGAGGATCTTCGGACTTCACGCTATTGGATGAGCCTATGTCAGATTAGCTTGTTGGTGAGGTAAAGGCTCACCAAGGCAACGATCTGTAGCTGGTCTGAGAGGACGATCAGCCACACTGGGACTGAGACACGGCCCAGACT
>JBKGZJ010000161.1:0-4975 GCA_046545635.1 Thiohalophilus sp.
AAGCCCTTAGCCCGGGGCGTTAGCAAAAAGACAAAAAAAGGCCCCGCACTGAGGCGGGGCCTTTTCTACCACAATAACCCGTAAGGGTTACTGGGGCGTGACGTTGGTCGCGCTCAGGCCTTTTTGACCGCGTTCGGTATCAAACGTGACCTGCTGACCTTCGGCCAGGGATTTAAAACCACTGCCCTGAATGGCGGAATGATGAACAAATACGTCATCGCCACCTTCACTCGGGGTAATAAAACCAAAACCTTTACTATCGTTAAACCACTTGAC
The DNA here is from genome assembly GCA_046545635.1 of Thiohalophilus sp. Classification (GTDB taxonomy): domain Bacteria; phylum Pseudomonadota; class Gammaproteobacteria; order UBA6429; family Thiohalophilaceae; genus Thiohalophilus. The sequence continues at coordinate 277 of JBKGZJ010000161.1, forward strand.
TGTACCTGTGTTCATACGGAACCTCTTTAATATATTAATAAACATGCATCGCAGACAGTTTGATACTTAGAAATTTCGGGAGAATCTGCTGAATGCACTGCAAGAGGAACTTCCGGAACGACTAGATAAACTGTTACCAAGACACAATACAGCATAACTGCACAATTAGCCAGCCATTTCAGTGATTTAATGCAAGTTTATTTCGGTTGCGGGATCATCGCAAAACGGCCCGGGACAGGCCGGTTTTACCAGCATCGGGGCGATCCGCATCCACGTGGATAAAGTTGGCGTCGGGATAATAGCCCATGCCGCCGGCCTTCAAGCCATAATACAGCTTCTCGCAAATGCTTGAGAAATACCGGAATAAAACATTCCCGGTTTTAAATAGCCACCACCGGGCATCCCGGTTTTCAGATGAATCCGCTGCACGCCGGATTGCCGGCCAGGCGATTAATGCTATCCTGCATAAAGCGAATACGCTTTCTGGCAGGCACAGAATATGGCAACCCCGGTCATCGCATTTGATATCTACGGCACCCTGATCGATCCCCACGGAGTGGGGGTTGAACTGGAGCAGCTGATCGGCGAACGGGCGCAGGAGTTTTCCCGGCGCTGGCGCGACAAGCAACTGGAATATACCTTTCGCCGGGGCCTGATGCGCCAGTATGTGGATTTTTCGGTCTGCACCCGTCAGGCACTGGATTACTGCGACACGGTACTGGGCACCCGGCTGAGCGAGGCGGACAAGCAGCGCCTGTTGCAACAGTACGCCAGCCTGCCCGCCTTTGCCGATGTGGCGGCGGGACTCGCCGCCCTGCAGCAGGTCGGGATACGCATGGTGGCCTTCTCCAACGGCACCGCGGCGGGCGTCAACGGACTGCTGGAGCAGGCCGGCATCCGGGATCGGTTCAGCGACATCATCAGTGTGGATGAGATCGGCAGCTACAAACCGGACCCGGCGGTATATCAACACTGCCTGGCCCGAACCGGCGCGGCGGTGGCAGAGTGCTGGCTGGTCTCGGCCAACCCTTTCGATATTCTCGGGGCCGCGGCGGTCGGCATGCCGACCGCCTGGGTGCAGCGGGATCCGGGAGTGGCGTTCGATCCGTGGGAAACCCGGCCCACGGCCAGCATCGAACAACTCACTGATCTGATCAAAGTGGTCCGGAACCATGAATGACAAGCTCGCACTCGCCGAACGTGTCCGTCAGGCCTGCCTGCAACATGCCATCGAGGCCTATGAACAGGCCGGCATCAGCGGGCTGTGCGACGAAGGCCGCTTTGAAGTCGCCATCGATGCGATCAGGCAACTGGATATTGCCAAACTGATCGAATCCCCGCAGGATTAGGCAACGCCAATTACCACGGCTGTCGATCGCCCATGCACGAACACATTCTCATCGCCCTGGCCGGCATCGGCCTGATCGGCATTGCCAGTCAGTGGCTGGCGTGGTGGCTGAAACTGCCGGCGATTCTGTTTTTGCTGATCGGCGGTATCATCGCCGGCCCGCTCACCGGCTGGCTTGATCCCGATACGCTGTTCGGCGATCTGTTGTTTCCGTTCATCTCGCTGGCTGTCGCCGTCATTCTGTTTGAAGGCAGCCTGACCCTCCGGTTCGAACAGATCCGCGGACTGCAACAGGTTGTGATCAACCTGGTCTCGATCGGCATGCTGGTCACCTGGGCGGTGACCGCCATCGCCACGTACCTGTTGCTCGACATTGGCTGGGAACTGGCGCTGCTGTTCGGCGCCATCACGGTGGTTACCGGGCCGACGGTTATTATCCCCATGCTGCGCACCGTGCGGCCCAACAGCCGCCTGACCAACATCCTGCGCTGGGAGGGGATCGTCATCGATCCGATCGGCGCCCTGCTGGCGGTACTGGTATTCAACTTTATTATTACCGGCCAGGGCAGCGATGCGCTGGGCGCCACCCTGCTCGGTTTCGGCACGATACTGCTGGTCGGCATCTTTATGGGCGCCGTACCCGGCTATCTGCTGGGGCTGCTGTTGCGCCATCATCTGTTGCCCGAATACCTGCATAACATCACCACCCTGACGCTGGTGTTCGCGGTGTTCGTGATTTCCAATTCGCTGTATCACGAATCCGGCCTGCTGGCGGTCACCGTGATGGGCCTGTGGCTGGCCAACATGAAGGGCGTGCATATCCATGACATTCTGTCGTTCAAGGAAAGTCTCAGTCTGCTGTTCATCTCCGGGCTGTTTATTATTCTGGCGGCACGACTGGATCTCGACGCGCTCATTGAACTGGGCTGGCCGGCGCTGTTTGTGTTGCTGGCCATCCAGTTCATCGCCCGCCCCCTGAAGGTGCTGGTATCCACCTTTCGCTCCACACTGAACTGGCGCGAGCGGAGTTTGCTGGCCTGGATCGGGCCACGCGGTATCGTCGCCGCCGCGGTCTCGGCGCTGTTTGCCCTGCGCCTGCAACAGGAAGGCATGAGTGAGGCGGCAATTCTGGTGCCGTTGACCTTCATGGTCATCATCGGCACCGTGGTGCTGCAAAGCGCCACCTCGCGCCTGTTTGCCATCTGGCTGGGTGTGGCCGAGCCGGAACCGCGCGGTTTTCTGATCATCGGTGCCAACCCGGTGGCCCGCGCCATCGGCCAGGCCCTGCAGGAGCAGGAATTCAGTGTGCTGTTGACCGACACCACCTGGGAGAACATTCGCGCGGCGCGCATGGACGGTCTGCCCACCTATTACGGCAACCCGATTTCCACGCATGCGGATCAGTGTCTGGATCTGGTGGGGATCGGGCGCATGCTCGCCCTCTCCCCGATGGCCGATGTGAATGTACTGGCCGGACTGCGCTTTCGCCGTGAATTCGGCGCCGGCGCGATCTATACCCTGCAGACCGCGCAGGAAAAAGAGGCTCCGGACAAGCTCATCGCAGCTGAAGAGCATCGCGGTTATCAGTTATTCGGCGAGAATATTACCTTTACCAAACTCTCCAGCCTGATCAGCCAGGGTGCCGAGATCCACGATACCCGGCTGAGCGATGACTTCAGTTTCGAGGATTTCAAACACAAGTATGGCAAACGGGCCACGCCGTTATTTGCCATCGAACCACGCGGCCGGATTCAGGTATTTGTCGCCAACGGCAAACTGGAACCGCAGGCCAACTGGACGCTCCTCAGCCTGATCGAACCGACGGAAGAAGAAAAAGCCAGGGCCCGGGAAGAGAAAGAAAAGTAGATAAACGCTGGCGCCGCGGAATTTTTATGCCTGCAGGGTGCCTGAGCCACCCTGCTCTGCAGTCAACCCGATTCAGGTATAATACCGGCATGCGCCATTCTATCCCGTTATTATGTCGTTAACCGTCAGCGACCTGCTGGGCGAGGCCTATCGACGCCTGCAGGCGGTGTCCGACTCGGCGCGCCTGGACAGCGAGCTGTTGCTGGCCCATGTGCTGCAACAGTCCCGTACCTGGTTGCATACCTGGCCGCAAAAACCGGTCGACGAAACCCGGCAACAGGCGTTCGAATGCCTGTTGCAACGCCGGCTCGCCGGCGAGCCCATCGCGCATATACTGGGGGAACAGGCGTTCTGGTCGTTGCGACTGCAGGTCTCGCCGGCGACGTTGATTCCGCGGCCCGATACCGAGCGGCTGGTGGAACTGGCCCTGGAACGCATCCCGACGGAGGCCGAGTGGACCCTCGCCGATCTGGGTACCGGCAGCGGAGCCATTGCGCTGGCGCTGGCCGCCGAACGTCCCCGCTGCCATGTTCTCGCCACGGAGCAATCGGCCGAGGCACTCGCTGTGGCGCGCGCCAATGCCGCCCGTCACCGGCTGAACAATGTGCAGTTTATCCACGCTGACTGGCTGAGTGAGATCCCGGCCTCGCAACGTTTCGAGATGATCGTCTCCAACCCGCCCTATATCCGCGAGACCGATCCGCATCTCGCCCGGGGCGATGTCCGCTGTGAACCCCGCGACGCCCTGACCGCCGGCGCCGACGGGCTGGCCGCGATTCGCCTGATTATCGGTCAGTCGTGGTCCCACCTGAGACCCGGGGGCTGGCTGTTACTCGAACACGGTTATGATCAGAGTGATGCAGTACAGGCCCTGCTACAGGACGCCGGCTATCGGGAAGTGGCTGATTTTATCGACTACGGCGGCAACCCCCGGGTCGCCGTCGGCCGGCGCCCCGCGGAGTAAATCAGCAAACACTTATTTACAGGAGGTCCCTTGACCCTTCCTGCGATCGGGTTAGGATCAAGAGAGTCTCAGCAAGGCAACCGGTATCCCGTGATCAAGCAACGCGATATTATTTTTCATTCCCTGCATCCCGAACCCAATCCGGCGCGTTCGGCGGCCCTGTTGCTCAATGACGTCGACGGTATCCACCACGTCGAAGCCCCGACCGATACCCGCCTGCTGGTGCGTTACGATCTGCGCCATATCAGCCTGGCGGAAATTGAAACCGCCCTGGCCGGAGCCGGCTTCCATCTCGACAATGCCCTGCTGATCAAACTCAGGCGGGCCCTGCATTACTATACCGAAGAGACCGAGCGGGCCAACCTCGGCTGCCCGCCCTGTCAGGACAAAACCACCCGCGAGATATTCATCAAGCACTATCGCAACCGCGCCCACGGCTGCCGCGATCCCCGCCCTTCGCACTGGCGTAATTATCTATAAAATCAGGGGCTAGCTGCTAGATACTAGCGACTAGAAACCCC
>JBKGZJ010000162.1:0-4964 GCA_046545635.1 Thiohalophilus sp.
TTGATCTCCGGCTCCACCGTCGCCCGGAAGCGATTGGCAATGGAGATCATCAGGGTGCGGTAAAACCCGAACAGCGCGAACTGGTGCTGTTTGTACAAGGAGAGGTAGACCATGCGCGCCACAAAACCCTCGACCATGATACTGCCGGTGAGATTGCCCATCAGATTACCCACAGTACTGTATTTGCCCAGCGACACCAGAGAGCCGTAATCGCGATAGTAAAATGCCGGCAGCGGTTTATCCCCCAGGCGACGCTTCATGCTTTTGATCAGCAGGGTGGCCTGCTGATGCGCCGCCTGGGCCCGCGGCGGCACGTCGCTTTCCATCTGCGGCCAGGGGCAGGCGGCGCAATCGCCGAAGGCGAAGATATTCTCATCGCGGGTGGTTTGCAGGGTTTGTCTGACCACTAACTGGTTACGCCGGTTGGTTTGTAGCCCGTCGATGTTGTTCAGAAAATCCGGCGCCTTGATGCCGGCGGCCCAGACCTTGAGCACCGCCGGGATCTCGCGGCCGCTTTCGGTATACAACGCGTCGGCACTGACTTTCACCACGCGCTCGTTCTTGAGCACCGCGATGTGGAGTTTATCCAGCTCCGCCTCGGTGGCCTGCGAGAGGCGCGGCGGCAGGCCGGGCAGGAGACGATCGGCGGCCTCGACGATAGTTATGCGCACATCGGTCGGGTTGATCTGATCGATCCCGTAGGCGGTGATCAGGCGCGAAACTTTGTGCAACTGGGCGGCCAGTTCGATGCCGGTGGCGCCGCCACCGGCGATCACCACATCCAGCTGACCCTGTTGCAGGGGATCGGGCTGAGTACTGGCGCGCATGAAGTTCTCCAGCAGCAGGTGCTGGAACGATTCGGCCTGTTGGGCGGTGTCCAGGAACAGGCAGTGCTCGCGCACGCCCTCGATCCCGAAATCATGACTCACGCTGCCGACGGCCAGGATCAGGGTGTCATACTGAAACTTGCGCCGGGGAATGATTTCGTTGCCCTGCGCGTCCAGGGTGGGGGCCAGATAAATGGTGCGCGAGGCGCGATCCAGCCGGTCCATGCGGCCGAGGCGAAACTCGAAATGGCTGCGCGCGGCCTGGGCCAGGTATTCGATCTGGTTCTCGTAGGCGTCGAAGGTGCCGGCGGCCACCTCGTGCAACAGGGGTTTCCAGATATGGGTGCGGTTGGCATCCACCAGGGTGATCCGGGCGCGGCCTTTTTTGCCCAGGGTCTTGCCCAGGCGGGTGGCCAGTTCCAGGCCGCCGGCGCCGCCACCGATGATAATAATATGGTGCAAGTCAGGTTCGCTTATCACCCGCTATCCGTCCTGTAAGAATGAGGTTTTATAAAGTGTAACATCGGGAGGTCATTTCATTTGCCTGAAAGACAAACAGGGGGCGGGTGCGTGATACGGAAGAAACAAAAAAGCCCCCGTAAGGGGGCTTTTATGAGAGAATTGGTGCCGAGGAGAGGACTTGAACCTCCACGGGGTTACCCCCACTAGCACCTGAAGCTAGCGCGTCTACCAATTCCGCCACCTCGGCTCAGAAGCCGCGCACTTTACAGAGAGTCCCGGGGATTGTCAATCACAAGCCCCGCCAGTGACGCGCAACCCGCTCGCGGCTATAGTGATAGCCAACGAATTTACAAAATAAAATATGAGAATGAATATTACATGACCGAACGTTCCGACAAGCACGACCCCTACGCCAAACGCGAAGCCGAAAAATACGAAAACCCCATCCCCAGCCGTGAATACATCATGGAGTTGCTCGAAAAAACCGGGCACCCCATGTCGCGCGAGGCCATCGCCGAGACCCTTGAACTGGAATCCGATGAGCAGCTCGAAGCCCTGCGCCGCCGGCTGCGGGCCATGGAGCGCGACGGCCAGCTGCTGTTCAACCGCAAGCGCGAATATGGCCTGATCAGTAAAATGGACCTGGTCCGCGGCCGGGTCCAGGGCCATCCCGACGGCTTTGGCTTTCTGATCCCCGATGACGGCTCCGACGATCTGTTCCTCTCCGGGCGCGAGATGCGGGTCGCCTTCCACGGCGATCGGGTGCTGGCCCGGGTCGCCGGGATCGACCGGCGCGGCCGCCGCGAGGGGGCGGTGGTCGAGGTCCTGGAGCGGGCCCACAAGACCATGGTCGGACGCCTGTTTGTCGAAGGCGGCGTCGCCTTCGTGGTCCCGGACAACAAGCGCATCACCCAGGATATTCTGGTGCCCAAAGAGAACATGGGCCCGGCCGAGCAGAACCAGATCGTCACCGTGGAGATCGTCCAGCCGCCCACCCCGTTTCGCCAGGCCATCGGTCAGGTGGTCGAAGTGCTCGGCGAGCACATGGCGCCGGGGATGGAGATCGATATCGCCATTCGCTCCCACGGCCTGCCGCAGGTCTGGTCGCCGCAAACCGAGGCGCAGATCGCCGAACTGCGCGAAGAGGTGCGCGAGGAGGACAAACAGGGCCGCGAAGATCTGCGGGATCTGCCGCTGGTCACCATCGACGGCGAAGACGCACGCGATTTTGACGACGCGGTCTATTGCGAACCCAATCGCAAGGGCTGGCGACTGCTGGTGGCGATTGCCGACGTCTCCCATTATGTCGAACCCGAAACACCGCTGGACAAGGATGCGGTCGAGCGCGGCAACTCGGTCTATTTCCCCGAGCGGGTGATCCCCATGTTGCCGGAGATCCTCTCCAACGGCCTCTGCTCGCTCAAGCCGAAGGTGGATCGCCTGTGCATGGTGTGCGACATGCAGCTCGACAAGCAGGGTACCCTGAAAAGCTACAGTTTTTACCCGGCCGTGATGCACTCCCATGCGCGGATGACCTATAACGAAGTGGCGGGCATCCTGCAGGACGAGGATCCGGACCTGTCCCGTCAATACGCGGATCTGCTGCCGCCGTTGCATAACCTCTATCAGCTCTATCACGCCCTGCGCCAGCGGCGCAGCAAGCGCGGTGCCATTGATTTTGAGACCACCGAGACCCGCATCGTCTTCGGTGAAGAGCGCAAGATTGAATCCATCGTGCCCACCCAGCGCAATGACGCGCACAAGCTGATCGAGGAGTGCATGATCATCGCCAACGTGGCCACGGCCCGGTTCCTGCTGGAAAACAAGGTGCCCGCCCTGTACCGCGTCCATGAAGGCCCCAAGCCGGAAAAACTCGAGGCCCTGCGTGAATTTCTCGGCGAGTTCGGCCTCAAGCTGGGCGGCGGCGACAAACCGGCGAGCAAGCATTTTGCGAAACTGCTGGAACAGATCGCCGAACGCCCCGATGCGCATCTGATCCAGACGGTGATGCTGCGCACCCTGCAGCAGGCGGTCTACAGTCCCGACAATCTCGGCCACTTTGGCCTGGCCTTCGATGCCTATGCCCACTTCACCTCGCCGATCCGCCGTTATCCGGATCTGCTGGTGCATCGCGCGATTCGCCATGTCCTGCAACACAAGAAGACCGGCTTCTTCAGGCGCAAAAAAAGCGGCGAGTTTCGTTACGACCACACGGCCATGGCCCGGCTGGGCGAACACTGCTCCCAGACCGAGCGGCGCGCCGACGAGGCGACCCGCGATGCGGTGGACTGGCTCAAGTGCGAATTCATGCTCGACAAGGTGGGCGAGGAGTACACCGGCACCATCAGCAGCGTGACCAGCTTCGGCCTGTTCGTGGAACTCGACGAGGTCTTTGTCGAGGGGCTGGTGCATGTCACCAGCCTGGAAAATGACTATTACCATTTCGATCCGGCCCATCACCGCTTGATCGGCGAGCGCCAGCGGCAGATGTTCCGCCTCGGCGATCGTCTGCGGGTCAAACTGGCGCGGGTCGACCTCGAAGAGCGCAAGATGGATTTCGCCCTGCTCGAAAGCCTGAGCGGCGAAACCTTCCGCGGCGAACTGCCCGAGCGTCAGGGCGGCAAAAAAGGCGCCGGGGGCAAGAAAACCGCGCGCAAGAAATCGTCCTCCGGCAGGAAGAAAACCGCCGGCAAGAAGAAGTCCCCGGGCAAGAAATCGACCGGCAAAAAAGCCGCCGGGGAGCCGGGCAAAAAGAGCGGCAAGAAATCGTCCCGCCGCCGGCGGCGCGGTGGCAAGAAGAAAACCGGCGCCGGCAAAAGTCCCCGGGCGGAGTGACCTGCACGCCAGATGAGCGACAAACATGTGATCTTCGGCCTGCACGCCGTGCAGGCGGCGGTGAGCCGGGACAGCGAGACCATCGAGCAGGTCTATCTGGAGCAGGAGCGGCGCGATGAGCGGGCCCGGCAGCTGGCGCAGCAGGTGCGCGCCGCGGGCCTGCCGCTGGCGCGGGTCAAACGCCAGGTGCTGGACGAGCTGACCGGCCACGGTCGTCATCAGGGGGTGGCCGCCGTGGCCCGCCTGCCCGGCCCCGGCGACGAGCGCAGCCTGACGGCGCTGCTCGAGCGACTCGACACCCCGCCGTTGTTGCTGGTGCTGGACGGGGTGCAGGATCCCCACAACCTGGGCGCCTGCCTGCGCACCGCGGACGCCGCCGGCGTGCAGGCGGTGATCGCCCCCAAAGATCGGGCCTGCGGGCTGACCAGCACCGTGCGCAAGGTGGCCAGCGGCGCCGCCGAGGTGGTGCCGTTCATCCAGGTCACCAACCTGGCCCGCACCCTGCGCGAGCTGCGCGAACGGGGGATCTGGCTGGTCGGCACCGATCTGGGTGGCGAACAGGATCTCTACCAGGCTGATCTGACGGGCCCGCTGGCCCTGGTGATGGGCGCCGAGGAGCGCGGCCTGCGCCGCCTCACCCGCGAACATTGCGATCAGCTGGTCAAACTGCCGATGATCGGCACAGTACAGAGTCTGAATGTGTCGGTCAGTGCCGGGATCTGTCTCTATGAAGCGTTGCGCCAGCGTAGGGCTAGGGGCTAGCTGCTAGGATCTAGCCCCCTGGTCCCTGGCCTGGTGGGAGCGCCCCACGGGCGCGACTCTGGCCGAGGGTGGGGTCGC
>JBKGZJ010000163.1:0-4872 GCA_046545635.1 Thiohalophilus sp.
ATGCGCGAGGTGGTGTAGCTGACATGCGCGGCCAGGTGCGCGGCGATGGCGCGATACAGTTCCAGACCGCTGATCTCGCCGATGGGATCGACCGCGTCGGGCAAATGCAGCACATGATGTTCGATATAGGGTTTGAAGCCTTCGTGATCGGCGGCCGCCGGGCGCACGAAAAAGTCCCGGCCCCACAGCGCGCGCAGATAGAAGTTCAGCTTGCGCTGGGTATCCACGAACAGGGTGCCGCGGCGCTCCTTTTGCAGTACGGTCAGGCTGTCCTGGGTTTCCAGGTTGAAGTAGTTGACCAGGTTCTTGAGATCCTTGCGATAGGCCTCGGCGCCGTACAGGGCCCAGCGCTTGAGTCCGGAGAGCGTCAGTTTACTCAACAGTTCGTCGATATGTTGCAGCATCGGGCGCAGCCCGCGCGAGGCCTTGGCCGACAACTGATGCAATAGTCCCAGGTAGCCGCGCAGCAGTTCCGGATCACCCAGGCGCCGCGCCGCGGTGGGCAGGCTGGCGAACATCAGCGAGATCACCTCGCCCGAGGTCATGGAAGAGAGCTTCATGGCCGCGGCGACGATCTCCTGGATCACATCCTCGCCACACTCCTTGACCACCATGGGCATCTCTTCCAGATAGGAGATGACCACGTCTTTGCCCCGGCCCAGGTTGCACAGTCCCTTGGCGCCTTCCAGGTAATCGCGCAAACCGGCCGGCGACATGACACGGGACGCTTCGTGGAAGGTGCTCTCGAAGGTATCGCGCACCTCCGGTGCGGCTTCCTGAAGATATTCCTTGTACTCATCAAGATTGATAGACATGATGCTCACCCCTGTTTCGGTTCAGGATGAAGGGAATGGACCGGCTCCTCTCTCGGTACCGTGTCACATTCACGGAAAATACGTTTGTCGCAGCGGGCACAGATGGAATGATTCAGTCTGTCGAAAATGTGCCGGATTGCGTCCTGCTTGGTAGCGAAGAAATGGTCCTCGCCAATTTCCTCGATGAAGTGTCCTTCCCGCAGAAACTGGCAAACCCGGCTCTTGTTATCAGAAAAGTAAAGACCACCGCCACGTTGACTCAGCCGCCTGGCTTCCTGAACCAGCATTTCCGCCCCGGCCAGATCGATGAAGTTGATGCCTGAAGAGACGATCAGTATATGGTTGATGCCTTCCTGGTCGCTGATCCTGTTCAGCATGGCCTGAATATTGGTCAGCGAGCCGAAATAGATGGACATGTCGATGCGGATGATCTTGAGCTGTGGGCACTGGGTCAGCGGTTTTTTCTGCACATTGATCATGCTGCGTTTGGGGGTGGACGGGTCGGGCGCCAGAGTGATCACTTCCGGGGTTGAAGTCCGGCTGAGGAAAATCACCAGCGACAGCAGCACACCGAGATAGATGGCAAATTCCAGATGCAGAAACAGGGTCGCAAAGAAAGTGACCAGCAAAATAGCAGTCTCTGAGCGGCTGACCTGCAGGATTTTTTTGATGTGATGAAAATCGATCAGGTTATAGGCCACCAGCAGGATGACCCCGCCCATCGCCGCGATGGGCAGATAGGCCATCAACGGGGCGATGAGCAGCACGATACCCATCAGAATGATCGCCGCGAAGATCGCCGACATCGGTGTTTTGGCCCCGGCTTCGTAGTTGATCCCCGAACGGGTGAATGAACCGGACCCGGCGTAACTGGAAAAGAAACTGCCAACCATGTTGGACAGCCCCTGACCGATAAACTCCTGGTTGCCGTCGATACGTTGATGGGACTTGGCGGCTACCGCACGAGAGATCGACACTGCCTCGATCAACCCGAGCAGGGCCACCGCGAAGGCTTGTGGGGCCAGATTGCGGATCGTCTCTATCGAGAAGTCCGGCGTAGATAGTGGCGGTAACTGGCCGGGGATTTCACCCACCATTTTCAGGCCGGCGGACTCGCCACCCATTACCAGTGCCAGCAGGCTGCCGCCGATCATACCGATCAGCAGATAGGGTAGTGCCGGTACAAAACGTTTGACCAGCATGGCAAGAATCAGGGTAAACAGGGCCACGGAAACCACCAGCGGATCGAGTTGTTCGAGGGCGATGAACAGATCCACCCACACATGGGCAAAGGATTCGCCCGGCGGGACGGCAATACCGGTGACATCTTTCATCTGGCTGGTGATGATCAGCAGGGCGGCGCCGGCGGTAAAGCCGATGACCACCGTATGCGAGACAAAGTTGACCAGCGTCCCCAGGCGGGCCAGGCCGAAGGCAAACTGATAAACCCCGGCCAGGAAGGTCAGGGTCAGAGCCAGGTTGATGAACTCGGTACTGCCAGGCTCGGCCATGCCGTTGATGGAACTGAACACCACGATGGAGATCGCGGTGGTCGGGCCAGAGACGAGGTGTCGGGAGGAGCCGAACAGCGCGGCGATGATCGGCGTGACCATGGCCGTATACAGACCGTACTGCGGTGGCAGGCCGGCGATGGTGGCAAAGGCGACGCCCTGTGGCAGGACGATTACCGCCCCGGTGAGACCGGCCAGCAGATCGGCCTTGAGCGTATGCCGGCCCACCATGGGCCACCAGAGCAGAAACGGGAAAAACTTGTCGATCAATCTGTTCATGGGATCCTTATTTGCTTGCCATTGCGACGGTATAGTGCTTGCCCTGCTTCAGTTTTTTGTAGTTACCAAAAATTTCCTTGAAGTTGCGCTCGATGTATTTGCGCAGGCCGGTGATGGTCACCACATAAAAGCGGGCGCCGGGTTTCATCTGCTGCCGGGCGTCATGCATGAACAGGGTCAGCATCTCGTTACCCACTTTGGCCGGCAGGTTGGAGGCGATCACATCAAAGCGGCGATCGCCAATCCGATCGAAACCGTTACTCAACAGCGCCTCGGCATTGGTGATCCGGTTGAGCCTAATATTTTTCTGCGCGTACTCGATCGCCACGTAATCCCGGTCGACCAGGGTCGTCTTGCCCTGCGACGCCAGTCTGGCCAGGGTCAGACCGATGGGACCGTAACCGCAACCCAGATCCAGGCAGTCATCCTCCGGATTGAGGTCGACGTGATCCAGCAACAGCCGCGAGCCTTCGTCCACCTCGCGGGGCGAGAAAATGCCCCAGGTGGAGTGGAAGGTCAGCGGTTGCCCGCGCAGGGTGGCGTTGAAGACAATGTCCTCGCGCAGCCTGTCGATTGATTCCCTGTTCATGGCCTCTCAATTAACGCGGAGGTCGCGGAGTCGCAAAGACGCAGAGAAAAAAATAAATAATATCTTCTCGCGCTGCGCGTTCTCGCCACGGGTGAAAACTGTATTGTATCGCATCACCTGGCACCAATGCCGGGTGCGTCAATACCATCTTATTTCACAAAGAAGGTGTTGACTGCCGCTTCCAGTGTCTCGCGCATGTCCGGGTCGTCGGTCAGCGGGGTGACCAGGGTCATGATGCAGGCTGCCACCGGCTCCACGCCCTTGTTGATCAACTGGCCCGCGTAGACCAGCAGACGGGTGGAGATGCCTTCGTCCAGGCCGTGCCCCTTGAGGTTGCGGGCGCGATGGGCAATCTGGACCAGTTTGCCGGCGGTTTCGGTGTCGATGCCGGTTTCCTGCGCGACGATATCGGTTTCGTCCTTTTCGTCCGGATAGTCAAAGTCCAGCGCGCCGAAACGCTGCTTGGTGGACTGTTTGAGATCCTTCATCAGGCTCTGGTAACCGGGGTTGTAGGAGATCACCAGCTGGAAATCCTCGTGCGCCTCGATCAGCTCGCCTTTTTTCTCCAGCGGCAGGGTACGACGATGGTCGGTCAGCGGGTGGATGATAACGGTCGTATCCTGACGGGCCTCGACGATTTCGTCCAGGTAGCAGATGGCACCGATACGGGCGGCGGTGGTCAGCGGGCCGTCCTGCCATTTGGTGCCGTCCTTGTCGAGCAGGAAACGGCCAACCAGGTCCGAGGCGGTCATGTCCTCGTTACAGGCGACGGTAATCAGCGGTCTTTGCAGCTTCCAGGCCATGTATTCGACAAAACGGGATTTACCGCAGCCGGTCGGGCCCTTGAGCATCATCGGCATGCGGGCCTTGTACGCCGCTTCGTAGAGCTCGACTTCGTTTTCCACCGATTTGTAGAACGGTTCCTGGATGATTTTGTATTGCTCGACATTGCTTTTGCTCATGGCATAACTCCCGAGTTGCGTGTCTTGAAATAGTATTAACGCGGCATTGCAGAATCGTCTCCGTCACTATTGTGTTTATCGCGTCACGGACATTCCTGCCGACTGATTGCCGGGGTAATAATACTTCGGTTCGTAAAGTAAAAAGCCCCTGTCCGCACGAGTCGGGCAGGGGCTTTATTCAGGGAGACACTACCTGTTGCCAGCGATAGTCGTTGCGGGCGAATCGTGCCTCCTGTCGTACGCCGTTTCAGGCCGTCCATGGCCAACGCGGCGAACCGTACATTCTGTACGTCGCGGCTCCTGTGCGTCCATGCACCCGCCGCATACCGTACATCCTGTACATAACCCTGCCTATTTAGCTCTTGATCTCGCCGCGGAAGATAACCATTGACGCACCCTGGGACTGGGCATAGTTATCATAACCGACCAGACGCACGTGATTTTTCGGGTGCGCCTTGTGGCAGGCATCGGCTTCAGCCAGGATCTTGTCCACATCGGTTTCACCGAACATGGGCAGTTTCCACATGTACCAGTAATGGTCAAAGGCATTCTCCGGCTCGGTGTGCTCGATAGCCGGGTTCCAGCCCTGATCGACGATGTACTGAACCTGTTTGCGGATCTGATCCTTGGACAGTTCCGGCAGGTAAGAGAACGTTTCAAACTTGCGGCTTGAGAAATCACTCAGGCTCGATTTGTAGTCTTGCATTTCGCTCATG
>JBKGZJ010000164.1:0-4855 GCA_046545635.1 Thiohalophilus sp.
GCTGAGTGCTGAGTGCTGAGTGCTGAGTGCTGAGTGCTGAGTGCTGAGTGCTGAGCAGATTGTCATTCCGGCGCCGGTCGAAATCCAGTCCCGAGTCGGGGCCCGGCGCCTGGATTGTAAAAGCGAACCACGAAGGCGCGAAGACACGAAGGATTATTGGTTTTTACTTCGTGTCTTCGTGGTGAAGGTTTTCCCTCTCCCCGCCTGCCAACCGCACAGCCTGTCACGCCGAAGGCGCTCCTGCAGCTTCGGTTGAAGCGATACTTTCCTCGTCACTCGTACCTGGCGCCCCTGCGTCCGGAGGACACCTCGAGCGGCTGCGCCGCGATGAGCCTTGCCAGCCCGCAGTCCGGTCGCCGATGGGCCGCTCACGGCATCCTGCCTCCCGCGACATTAGTACATCCTTGTACGTCAATCGCCTCCCACAACAAGCAACAACCTGTTAGTTACTGTAGGAGGGGCTCGCAGCCGCGACGACCTATCGGACCGCACGATCTGTCGCGCCGAAGGCGCTCCTACCACACCATTTCACGACTTCCGACTTAGCACTTAGCACTCAGCACTAAAGCAGTACCCGCTCGATCCCCCGGTCGGAAGCGCGTTTGACGAACTGGTCCTGCCAGCCGTCGCCGAGCAGGTGGTTGGCCATCTCGACCACGATGTAGTCGGTCTGGATGCCGGTGTCCTCGGCGTAGCGGGAGAGGCCCTGCTGGCAGGCGGGGCAGGAGGTGAGCATTTTAACCTCGCTTTGATCGTTGTAGCGCTTGCCGATCAGCTTCTCCAGGCCGTTTTGAATTTCTTCCTGCTTGCGATAGCGCACCTGGGTGGAGATGTCCGGGCGCGCCATGGCCATGGTCCCGGCCTCGCCGCAGCAGCGGTCGGACAGACTCACGTCCTGGCCCATCAGGTTGGAGGCGACCTTGACCGGGTTGTAGCGTTTCATCGGCGTGTGGCAGGGATCGTGGTACATGTACTGCTTGCCGGTCAGATTCTCCAGTTTGACGCCCTTCTCCATCAAAAACTCGTGAATATCCAGCAGCCGGCAGCCGGGGAAGATCTTTTCGAACTGGTACTTGAGCAGCTGATCCATGCAGGTGCCGCAGGAGACGATCACCGTCTTGATATCCAGGTAGTTGAGCGTGTTGGCCACGCGGTGGAACAGCACCTGGTTATCGACGGAGATCTGATGCCCTTTGGCCTCGTCACCGCCGGAGGTCTGCGGATAGCCGCAGCACAGATAGCCGGGCGGCAGCACGGTCTGCACGCCGCTGTCGTAGAGCATCGCCAGGGTTGCCAGCCCGACCTGGCTGAACAGGCGCTCGGAGCCGCAGCCGGGGAAGTAGAACACCGCCTCGCTGTTGTCGTCGACCTTTTGCGGATCGCGCAGGATCGGCACCACCTTGTCGTCCTCGATGCCGAGCATGGCGCGGGTGGTGCGCGCCGGCAGGTTGCCCGGCATCGGTTTTTTCATAAAGTGCACCACCTGCTCGATGGCGCCGGTCTGGCCGGTGGTCGACGGCGGGCGTTTTTTATTGCTGTCGATGCGGAATTTACGCGCCATTTTCGAGGCCAGCGACTGGGCTCTGTAACCCCACTGGATAAACAGCTTGCGGAAAATCTTGATGGCGGTGGGATCGGTGATGTTCAAAAAGATCATCGAGAACCAGGTGCCGGGATTGAAGCGCTTCTCGCCCTGCTTGCGCAGGATGTTGCGCATGGAGACCGACACATCGCCGAAGTCGATGTCCACCGGACAGGGGTTGAGACACTTGTGACAGACCGTGCAGTGATCGGCCACGTCGTTCATCTCGGCAAAGTGCCGGGTCGAGATGCCGCGCCGGGTCTGCTCCTCGTAGAGGAACGCCTCGATGATCAGCCCCGAGGCCAGGATCTTGTTGCGCGGCGAATAGAGCATGTTGGCGCGCGGGATATGGGTGTTGCAGACCGGCTTGCACTTGCCGCAGCGCAGGCAGTCCTTGACCATGTGGTTGAGATCGCCCAGATCGCTGGCCTCGAGGATCAACGCCTCCTGCTCCACCAGGCGCAATGAGGGCGTGTAGGCGTTGGACAGCCCCGAGCCGGCCATCAGCTTGCCGGGGTTGAAGACCTGCCCGGGATCGACTTTCTGCTTGTAACCGGCAAAGGCCTCGACCGTGTTGCTGTCGAGAAACTGCATCTTGGTAATGCCGATGCCGTGCTCGCCGGAGATCACCCCGCCCAGCTCGCCGGCCAGCTGCATGATCCGCTCGACCACCTCATCGGCCTCGCGCAGCATCACGTAATCGTTGGAGTTGACCGGGATGTTGGTGTGCACGTTGCCGTCGCCGGCGTGCATGTGGGTGGCCACGAACAGCCGGCTGGAGCGGATCTGCTGATGGATCTCGTCGAGCTTGGCGCGCACGCCCTTGAGCTCATGGCCGGCGAAGATATCCTTGAGCGGCGCCTCGACCTGCTTGCGATAGGAGATCCGCACCAGGCGCCGTTGCAGCAGGTTGAACAGGCTTTCCTTGTCCTCGGTCTCGATCCTGTCGTTGGGGGTCTGCCACAGATCGCGGTGCCCGGCCGCCGGTTGATCCAGGTGGGTCAGGATCGCCTGCCAGCGATCCTTGACCGCCTGCAGCAGCTCGCGCGCGGCATGTTTTTTGGCCGCGATGATCGCCTCGCTCTCCTCGCTCTCCTCCGCATCGGGCACCTCGCCGGCGCGAATCGGGTGCAGCTCGGGCATCTCCGAATCGAGATAGTCCATAACGGCATCGATCATGCGGATCTTGTTGCGGGTCGACAGCTCGATGTTGATGCGCTCGATGCCGTCGTTGTACTCGGCCAGTTTGGCCAGCGGGATCACCACGTCCTCGTTGATCTTGAAGGCGTTGGTATGCGAGGCGATGGCCGCGGTGCGCGCCCGATCCGCCCAGAAGCGTCGCCGCGCCTCGGCGCTGACCGCCACAAAGCCTTCGGCCTCGCGGGCATTGGCCAGCGAGACGATGTGTGAGGCCGCCTCGGCCACGCTGTCTTCATCCTCCCCGGCCACATCGACCAGCAACACCATCTTCGGCAGGTCCTGACGCGGCGCCTTGGTGGTGTACCTGACCGCGCGCACATAACGCTCGTCCAGATGCTCCATGCCGGCCAGATCGACATCGGCCAGCCCGTCGAGATAATCCTTGGTCTCGACAATCGCCGGCACGGCTTTACGCAGATCATTGCCGAAAAACTCCAGGCAGACGGTACGGATGAACTGCGGCATGCGGTGCAGGGTAAAGACCGCCGAGGTGATGATGCCGTCGCAGCCTTCCTTTTGAATGCCCGGCAGACCGCTTAAAAACTTGTTGGTGACATCCTTGCCCAGCCCCAGCTTGCGCAGGTGGGCGCCGGGAATGCGCAGGATTTCGGGCTCGCCACAGGGCGTCTCGCCGTCGGCCTCGAAGCGGCTGATGCGAAAGGCCACCTCTTCCTGCTCGTGAATCTTGCCCAGATTAAAGTTAAGCCGCTGCACTTCCAACCATTTGGCATCGGGTGTGACCATGCGCCAGGAGACCAGATTATCCAGCGTGGTGCCCCACATCACCGCCTTCTTGCCGCCGGCGTTCATGGCGATGTTGCCGCCGATGCAGGAGGCATCCTGCGAGGTCGGATCCACGGCAAATACAAAGCCGCTGGCTTCGGCCAGCTGCGAGACACGATTGGTCACCACCCCGGCCTCGGCGCGCACCACCGGCACGGGCTGCTCGCCCTCTTCACCATCGACAAACAGGCTCTGCTGACTGACCGTGTCCAGCCCCTCGAGCTTTTCGGTATTGATCACCGCGCTGTTTTCCTGCAACGGCACCGCGCCGCCGGTATAGCCGGTGCCGCCGCCGCGCGGGATCATGCTGATCCCCAGCGCCAGACAGGCTTCGACCACCTGCTGCACTTCCTGCTCATTATCGGGGTTGATCACCACCAGCGGGTACTCCACCCGCCAGTCGGAGGCATCGGTCACGTGCGACACGCGGGCCAGACCGTCGAAACAGATATTGTCTTTATGTGTGATCTTCTTCAGGCGCTTGTAGGCTTTTTTGCGCAGCGCGTTCTGCTCGGGGAACCACTTCTCGAACTTGCGGATCGCCTCCTTGGTCTTGATGATCAGCTCCTGGGTCAGCGCATTGCCGGCGGCGCGCTGGGCAATCCCGTCCAGGCGGTGATACAGCGCCTGGATCAACGACTCGCGGCGCTTGCGATTGTTGAGCAGATCATCCTGAATGAACGGATTGCGCGTCACCACCCACATATCCCCGAGGATCTCGAACAGCATCCGCGCCGAACGGCCGGTCACCCGCTCCGCGCGCAGCTTTTCCAACACCTGCCAGGCATCCATGCCCAGCAGCCGGATCACGATTTCTTTGTCGGAAAACGAGGTGTAGTTGTACGGGATCTCGCGAATTCGTTCAGTCATAGAGTTGATTTTAAAGGGGTTTTGAGAGAGCGGGCCGGCCGCGAAAGACGCCTATTCTAACATGCGACCGACAGGCGGGTAACCGGCAATCCGGGCATAATGCCCTTGAATTCAGGAGGTTATGATAAAAAAGTTGGCAGTCGGCAGTTTGCAGTTGGCAGCATTCTGAGTGCTGAGTGCTGAGTGCTGAGTGCTGAGTGCTGAGTGCTGAGTGCTGAGTGCTGAGCAAATTGTCATTCCGGCGAATGCCGGAATCCAGTCCCGAACCGGGGCACCGGCTCCTGGATTGTAAAAGCGAACCACGAAGGCGCGAAGACACGAAGGATAATGTTTTCTTCGAGACTTCGTGTCTTCGTGGTGAAGCTTCTTCTCGTAAAATCGCCCCTCGCCCTTTTCTGTGGGAGCGGGCTTCGACCGCGA
>JBKGZJ010000165.1:0-4839 GCA_046545635.1 Thiohalophilus sp.
CCAGGTGCTGGAAGACCGCAAAGGCGCGGATGCCGACAGCTCCTACGTCGCCGGGCTGTACGCCAAGGGACTGGACGCGATTTTGAAGAAAATCGGCGAGGAGGCCACCGAGACGGTGATGGCCGCCAAGGACGGGGACCGCGAGCAGATCATTTATGAAACCGCCGATCTGTGGTTTCATACGCTGGTGATGCTGGCGCACCAGGGGCTCGGCCCGGATCAGGTGCTCGATGAGCTGGCGCGCCGCTTCGGCCTGTCGGGGCTGGAAGAGAAAGCCAACCGGAACCAATGAGGTCATCATGAGCGACTGCCTGTTTTGCAAAATTCTCGCTGATGAAATCCCCTCGGATCGGGTCTATGAAGACGAGCAGATGATCGTCTTCAAGGACATTAATCCCAAGGCCGAGGTGCACCTGCTGGCGATCCCGCGCGAGCATATTGCCAGCCTCAATGAGCTGGATCCGCAACACGATGCCCTGCTGGGACACATGCTGCGCCAACTGCCGGAAATCGCCAGACAGCAGGGGCTGGATGACGGTTTTCGCACCATTATTAACACCGGCGAAGGCGGGGGACAGATTATTTTTCATCTGCACATCCATCTGATGGGCGGCAAAAATATGCCCGGCTTTGAATAATCACGGCGCTGATTGTTGTCATTGATACAGACAGCGTCTTAATTATCGTTAACGTTTACGACGTGGAGTAACATCATGGGTATTGGTATCTGGCAACTGGTCATTATTCTGCTGATTGTGCTGCTGCTGTTCGGCGCCAAGCGCCTGCGCAACATCGGCTCCGATCTGGGTAGTGCGGTCAAAGGCTTCAAGAGCGCGGTCAAGGAAGAAGAGAGCGGCAAGCAGGATGATTCCGCCAAGCTGGAAAGTAGCGACGAAGGTCAGACCATCGAAGGCGAAGCCACCAAGGCCAAGGACCAGGACAAAACCTGATCAGGCCCGGGACCATGGTAACGATAACAGGAGCCGGGCGAGTGTCCGTCTCCTCGTCCCTCGTCCCTCGTCATTCGCCCCTTTAATTTTATGTTTGATATCGGCTTCCTTGAAATGATTGTCATCGCCGTGGTCGGCCTCGTGGTGATCGGCCCCGAGCGCCTCCCCGGCGTGGCCCGCAGCGTGGGCAAGTGGGTCGGCCGCACACGCCGCTTTGTCACCCAGGTCAAATCCGACATCGATCGCGAAATGAAGCAGGAAGAGCTGCGCAAGGCGCTTGAAGAAGACGCCGGCCTGGACGAGATCAAGAAGATCATGGATAGCGACCGCTTTACTATCGAGGAAGAAGAGAAGCCGGATTACCCGGTCAAGGCAAGCGGTAACGAAGAGACAAAACAGACCGGCAAACAACCCGGTACCGAAACACCTGATAACCCGCATAACGACGACCAGGCGTCCGACACCGCAGCTGATGAGCAAGACAGACCCGAACGATAACGATCAAGGCGTGGAACAGGAAACACCGTTTCTCTCGCACCTGGTCGAGCTGCGCGATCGTCTGCTGCGTATCGTCGGACTGGTCCTGATCCTGACCGTGGCACTGATGGCAGTCGCCAACGATCTCTACTATTATTTCTCGCTGCCACTGCAGGGTTATCTGGTCGAAGGCAACAAAATGCTGGCCATCGGGGTGATCTCACCCGTCTTCACGCCATTCAAACTGGCCCTGATTGCGGCGTTTTTTCTCTCTGTGCCCTATGTTCTTCATCAGATCTGGTCCTTCATCGCGCCCGGTCTTTATAAGCACGAGAAAAAACTGGCTCTGCCTTTGCTGGTATCGAGCATCATCCTGTTTTACCTGGGTATGGCCTTTGCCTATTACGTGGTCTTCCCGCTGGTGTTCGAGTTCACCTCCAGCTTCGCCTCCGAAGGCGTCGACTACCGGCCGGATATCGCCAGCTATCTCGATTTTGCCATTAAACTGTTTTTTGCTTTCGGGGTCGCGTTCGAAGTGCCCATCGCCACTATTATGCTGATTCTGGCCGGCGTCACCACCCCGGAAGCCTTCTCACAAAAACGGCCCTATATTATCGTGGGCGCTTTCGTGGTTGGCATGCTGCTGACCCCGCCGGATATCATCTCCCAGACGCTGCTGGCTCTGCCCATGTGGCTGCTGTTCGAAGTCGGCGTCATCTTCGGCCGCATCATGAAGCGCAAGCGCGAAGCAGAGACACCCGCCGAAGAAGCGGAACAGGAAGAAACCCCGCTGAGCGACGAAGAAATGGAAACTGCATTCGATCAGGCCATTGCCGAGGAAGAGGCGCTGAACAAAGAGAACAATACCGATAACAGCGATGATACTCACAAGAACTGAGCATCCACAGGCGGATCGCCGATGACAGCCAGCTGTTGTATTACCGGGATGATATCGCTGTCGGACTCAAAGTCGGCCGGGTGAAACACTACCCGTTTTTTTAACCATGCAGGAGAAATACAGCTGCATTTCAACCAGCAATGTTTCCTCCCGTTGCTCTAACTGGCGCTGCGCCCGCCGGGTCCAGCGCACGCTCAGCTGCTTACCCGATACTGGCCGTGGGCGATATGCCGCGGCCGATGGAGGAGCTTCTCCAGCCAGCGCGACGGCGCGAACAGATCGCCCGTGCCCAGGTAGCTGTGATTAATCAGTAAACTTCGCATAATCTTCCTCGATTTACAGGGTCATTGATTGGCCCGTCTCGGTCAGCTTGCCAGGCGTCAATGGCATGAAGGATGGCGCAGCCCGACAGCAAAACCTGTGCGTGGCGGGGCCTGTACTTTTCATGCTGAGCACTCCGCGCCCCGGGCCGAGGGCTATCTCACCCTCTCCGGCCTCTATGCCAACCGCAGTCTCCGCCCCCGGAAACAGCAGGTGGCCCTGCTGGCTGTCAGTCGCTACAAGGGCTGCGACTATTGCGTTGCTGTAAGGAAGCCGCTTTCGGGACGACCAATTATTTAACCAGGTCAGCCCGGTCTATCTTCAGACACATTCAGGGCTGTTATATGGTCTATTTTCTACCGTATAAAATGGATACATAAATCAAAGTAAAGGAAACTGGCCGGAGGATACAATGAATTTTCTATGCAAACTGCAAGGCCTGCTTGATAAAAGCCGGCAACTCGATTTTATCGCCCCGCTTTTACTGCGGCTGTTTCTCGCCCCCATCTTTATCCTTGCCGGTTATGGCAAGCTGAGCGCTTTGGATAACACGGCCTATTACTTCGGCGAGATGCTGGGCATGCCGGCGCCCATGCTGATGGCCGTGCTGGCCGGTGCCGCCGAATTTTTTGGCGGTATTGCCATTTTGATCGGGCTGGCCACGCGCTGGTTCGCCATCCCGCTGATGGCCACCATGATCGTGGCCGCCGCCACCGCCCACTGGGACAACGGCTGGCACGCTCTGCCCGAAACCACCCTGACTGTGCCCTGGGAGTGGCGTATGGACATGATAGAAGGCGCGGTGGAACGCCGCGACATGGCCCGCGAAATACTCAAAGAACATGGGAATTACAGCTGGCTGACGGAACATGGCAGTATCACGATTTTGAAAAATGGCATTGAATTCGCCGCCACCTATTTTGTCATGCTGTTGGTGCTGTTTTTCCATGGGGCGGGGCGTTATGTCAGTCTGGATTACTGGATTGGCCGAAAGTTAACTTCGTGATTCACGCTGCCTCCCCGTAAGTGTTGGCCGGCCTGGTCCTCCTGGGCCGGCTTTTTTTATGTCTGGATGTCTTCGGTGACATGAATGTAATACGTGGTGGATAGTGCACATGTACTCTACCCGATTACAATACTCTCGCAAAAAAGCAGAGCGCGCCAGGAATAAAAGATATCCGTTTCACTGCGCCATGGCGTCTCTGCGAGAGATTAGCTTTTTCCTTCTACGGCACAGCTTGCTTATGGTTTAATCAGGGGGCGCCGACCCTGACAGGTCGATTACTCTTTACCGCTGAAACGCTGACAGGCTTTGTGAATAAAATCGATCTGCTTGTGATAGTTGTGGCAGCCCGAACACATCATCAGATGAAACCGCAGCGCCATCCGTTTGCGAAATGACAGTGACTCATCCTGCTGTTGCGACAGAAGTCTGGTGGTATCTTTGCAATTAAGCATGCTGTTTTACTCCTGTGCAAACCATTCTTTTTCAAGGCACAGACGCAACCGCGAGCGTGCCCGATGCAGGATCACCCAGCAATTGCTTTCGCTGATCTCAAGCTGAGCGCAGATCTCCGCCGTCTCAAAGCCAAGAAATTCGCGCATACTAAACACTCGCGCCGGCTGTTCGGCCAGTTCGCTCAGGCAGAGTTCAAAGATGTGCCAGAACTGCTGATTGTCGAGCTCGGTTTCTGGATCGCCCCAGTCCGTCGGCCGCTTTTGCTTGTGCCACATGCCTTTTTCATTAAAGAGCTGCTCGATCTCCACATCGCTGCCGTCCTCGGCAGTCAGACTCCGGGTCGGATGGCGGGAGCGATAACGCAGCATATCGATGATCTTGTTGCGCAGGATCGAGAAAACCCAGGTCTTGAGTTGTGAGCGGCCGGCAAAGCCGTCCCGGGCAAGATATGCCGCAGTCAGAGCTTCCTGCACCGCATCTTCCGCTGCCGCTTCATCGCGCAACTGCAGCCGGGCAAAGCGCAGCATGTCGTGGCGCAGCGCGGCGATATTCGCGTCGGAAAACGGTCCGCCGGACGGCGGGTTGTCGGTACCCTGTAATGGCTGGCGCATGGCAAAAGAGCACTGGGTCAAAATTTTACCTCATTGTAACCGAGCCATTGGCCAGGCGGTATCCTGGCGGTCTGTGCTATCACAAACCCTCCTTTATTACTCAGCCGGCTGCGCAGCCATACC
>JBKGZJ010000166.1:0-4773 GCA_046545635.1 Thiohalophilus sp.
TTGATGATCTTGATCAGCGGGTTGATCGCCGGTCCGGCGGTGTCCTTGTAGGGATCGCCGACCGTGTCGCCGGTCACCGAGGCCTTGTGCGCCTCGGAGCCCTTGCCGCCGTGATTACCATCCTCGATATACTTCTTGGCGTTATCCCAGGCGCCGCCGCCGGTGGTCATGGAGATGGCGACGAACAGACCGGTGACGATGGACCCCACCAGCAGCCCGCCCAGGGCCTGCGGTCCGAGTATGAAACCGACCGCGATGGGCACCAGCACCGGCAACAGGGAGGGCAACACCATCTCCTTGATCGCGGCGGTGGTGAGCATATCCACGGTTAATGAATAATCCGGTTTCTGGGTGCCGTCCATGATCCCCGGCATCTCCCTGAACTGGCGACGCACGTCCACCACCACCGCACTGGCGGCGCGGCCCACCGCTTCCATGGCCAGGGCGCCGAACAGGTAGGGAATCAATCCGCCGATGAACAGACCGATGATCACCTTGTGACTGGAGAGATCGAAGGCCATATCCGCCCCGCCAACGTGGGACAATTCACGCGTGAAATCGGAAAACAATACCAGGGCGGCCAGGCCGGCGGAACCGATCGCATAGCCCTTGGTCACCGCCTTGGTGGTATTACCCACCGCGTCCAGCTCGTCGGTCACCTTGCGCACTTCCGGATCCATGTCAGACATCTCCGCCAGGCCGCCGGCGTTATCGGTAATCGGCCCGTAGGCATCCAGGGCCACGATGATCCCGGTCATCGACAACATGGAAGTGGCGGCGATGGCAATACCATAAAGTCCGGCAAAATAATGCGCCAGCAAGATGCCGAGACAGACCACCAGCACCGGTCCCGCCGTGGAGCGCATCGAGACGGCCAGGCCGGCAATAATGTTGGTTGCATGACCGGTTTCCGAGGCTTCGGCGACCCGCCGTACCGGCGAAAAGTCCGCGGCCGTGTAGTACTCGGTGATCAGCACCAGCAAGCCGGTCACACCCAGTCCGACCAGTGCCGCACTGTAAAGGCCATTGATGGTTTCCGGACTGCTGTCCGGGAACATCATCTCGGTAACCGGATAAAAGGCGATACCGGCCAGCACACCGGCGGTGATCAGTCCCTTGTAGAGCGCGTTCATTACCTTGCCGCCCTCGCGCACCCGCACCAGCCAGGTGCCGATAATCGAAGCGATGATCGAAACGCCGCCGATGACCAGCGGATAGAGCGTCGCCGCCAGGCTGTCACCGCCCGTCCAGTAACTGCCCAGGATCATGGTGGCAATGATGGTCACCGCGTAGGTCTCGAACAGATCCGCCGCCATGCCGGCACAGTCACCCACGTTATCACCGACGTTATCGGCAATCACCGCCGGGTTACGCGGATCATCCTCGGGAATCCCCGCCTCGATCTTGCCCACCAGATCGGCGCCGACGTCAGCGCCCTTGGTAAAGATACCGCCGCCCAGTCGGGCAAAGATCGAAATGAGTGAGCCGCCGAAAGCCAGTCCGATCAGGGGAGCCAGCACGATGTCACCCGCTTCGGTCATAAACTCCAGCAGCGCGTAAAACCCGGCGACCCCGAGCAGGCCCAATCCGACGACCAGCAGGCCGGTCACCGCCCCGCCGCGAAAAGCGACCTGCAGCCCGGCATTGACACCGGATTTGGCGGCTTCGGCCGTGCGCGAATTGGCCCGCACCGACACGTGCATGCCGATAAAACCGGCCAGTCCGGAAAAAATCGCCCCGATGGCAAAGCCGAGTGCGCTCAGCCAGCCGAGCGCAAACCAGATCACGATCAGCAACAGTACACCGACCACCCCGATCGTCATGTACTGTCTTTTCAGATACGCCGCAGCCCCTTCCTGGATCGCCAGGGCGATGCGCCTGACTTCGTCGCTGCCGGACGGCAACGCCAGAATCCGAAACGTGGAGAAGATCCCGTACCCAATGGCCCCTGCTGCGCACAACAGGGCAAACAACAATTCACCAGACATCCGCTTCCTCCCTTTTTACAAGTGGTTATTTTTCACATGCTATCCGGTTTTATTATTCAATACATATCAGCACTTTTATCGCGCCATATGATTTTCTGATAGAGAAATAGAACTGGTCTAAATCCAGCTGGCCTGCCAAAATCCGTGCCATCACAACCCGTCAGGCGCTGAGACCGCCTTGATAATGATCAAGTCATTCCGGGCCGGTGTCGGATACAGGGGAGGGAACTCACATGTCAGGCAGTGCGACTTTTATTCAGTCAACGGCCGGATCGAAAGACGGCCATAACCCCGCGCGCACCACCATCGCAGCTTCTATACTTGCAAAATATGAGCAACCAAGCCGCCTGGGAGCATTTTGAACACGGCGCCGATATCGGTGTGCGCGGTTTTGGTGGTTCAGCGGCCGAGGCCTTCGAACAGGCGGCACTGGCGCTGACGGCTGTCATTACTGATCCGGGTAAAGTCATTCCGGCAAAACGCGTGCGCATCGACTGTCAGGCGCCCGATATTGAACTGCTGTTTGCCGACTGGCTCAACGCGCTGGTGTATGAGATGGCGGTGCGCCGTATGCTGTTTTGCCGCTTCGAGGTGGCGATTGACGATCAAAGTCTGAAGGCAACAGCCTGGGGAGAGGCAATTGATAAAAAGCGGCACCATCCCGCTGTAGAGGTCAAAGGCGCCACCTATACCGGCTTACAGGTCACAGTGGATAAAGACGGACTCTGGCGCGCGCAGTGCATTGTGGACGTCTAGCGATATGGATCTGAATCTGTTCAGGCAACACAGTGAAACCCGCTGGGAAATTGCCCCCCACGGCACGATGCGGGTGCCGGCGGTGATCTATGCCGAGCAGGCGCTCATCCGCGCGATGGATCACAAGGTTTACGAGCAGCTGTGTAACGTGGCGAGCCTGCCGGGGATCGTCAGGGCCGCGTATGCCATGCCCGATGCGCACTGGGGTTACGGCTTCCCCATTGGCGGGGTTGCTGCCTTTGATCCCGATGCGGGTGGCGTCATCTCGGCCGGGGGTGTCGGGTTTGATATTTCCTGCGGAGTGCGCACACTGCACACCGGTTTGCACATTCAGGACATCCCGGCGCACAAGACGGCGCTGGCCGAGGCACTTTATTACAAGGTGCCGGCAGGCGTGGGCAGTACCGGCAACATCCGCCTGTCAATTAAAGAGATGGATGCCATGTTGCGCGGCGGTGCGCGGTGGGCGGTGGAACAGGGCTATGGTCACGAAGACGATCTTGCCCGTATTGAAGAACACGGTTGTATGAGCGGCGCACAGCCCGAGCATGTCTCGGACAAGGCCAAGCAGCGCCAGCGTAACGAGATGGGAACACTGGGCTCCGGGAATCACTATCTGGAGGTTCAATACGTCACCCGAATTGACGATCAGGCCATTGCCGAAGTGTACGGGTTCCATGAGGGCGACGTGGTAGTAAGCATCCACTGCGGTTCTCGCGGTCTGGGTCATCAGATCGGTACCGAGTTTCTCAAAGCGATGGCTGTCGCCGCTCCGCAACATGGCATCACCCTGCCGGATCGCGAACTGGCCTGCGCACCGATCCATTCATCGCTTGGGCAGAAATACCTCGGCGCCATGCGTGCGGGAATCAACTGCGCCCTGGCCAACCGGCAAATCATCACCCAACTGACCCGCGAGGCCTTCGCACAGGTTATCCCCGGGGCGGATCTGAACCTGCTTTATGATGTTTCGCACAATACCTGCAAGGTGGAAACCCATCAGCTCGATGGCGAACCGCGCCGGCTGTTCATTCATCGCAAGGGCGCCACCCGCGCCTATGGGCCGGGACATCCCGAGATCACCGAATCCCTGCGGGCGGGTGGACAGCCGGTATTGATCGGCGGCTCCATGGGCACCGAATCCTACATCCTGGCGGGAACGTCCGGGAGCGAACAGCAGGCTTTCAGTTCCGCCTGTCACGGCGCCGGACGCGCCATGAGTCGCCACCAGGCCACACGCCAGTGGCACGGCCGCGCGCTGGTGGATGAACTGGCCGGGCGCGGTATTATCATTAAAAGCCCTTCCCTGCGAGGCGTCGCCGAAGAGGCCCCGGGGGCCTACAAGGATGTCAGTGAAGTTGTTCAGGCGAGCGACCGGGCCGGGCTGGCCAGACAGGTGGCACGGCTTGCCCCGCTGATCGTGATAAAAGGCTGAACGGTTGTTTTGTCAAACAGGCCGGATCAGCCCAGCCATTTTTCGAACTCTTCCACCGGCATCGGCCGATCGAAGAAATAGCCCTGATAGGCATCACACTGGTATTTTTGCAGATAGACCCTCTGCTCTTCGGTTTCGACCCCTTCGGCGACAACCTGAAGCCCCAGCGAGTGGCCCATGGCGATAATCGCCCGAACGATGGCCGAGTCATGCATGGAGTGGGCGATATCCCGTACAAAGGAGTTATCAATCTTGATCTGCTCAATCGGCAAGCGTTTGAGATAAGACAAAGATGAGTACCCGGTACCAAAATCATCCATCGAGGTGCCAATGCCGAGTTTTTTCAACTCCTGCAGCCGTTCAATAACGTAGTTGATATCATCCAGCACGACTGTCTCGGTCAACTCCAGCTTCAGGCAGGCCGGATTAACCCCGGTACTTTGAATAATTTCCTGCAGGCGATGTACAAAATCATGCTGATGAAACTGACGGGCACTGATATTCACTGCCAGATTGAGCGGCCTGTCCGGGGACTGTTGTTGCCAGGCACGCAATTGCCGGCAGGCGGTTTCAATAACCCAGTAACCAATCGGC
>JBKGZJ010000167.1:0-4755 GCA_046545635.1 Thiohalophilus sp.
TGTTTACGGGAATTATACAATCGGTGGGCACAATTGCGGCTGTCGAACCGAAGGGAGCCGATGCGCGGGTGCGCATTCAGACAGGCACATTGTCGCTGGAGGATGTGGCGCTGGGTGACAGCATCGCGGTCAACGGTGTCTGTCTGACGGTGGTGGAGCTGCCGGGCGACGGGTTCTGGGCGGATGTCTCGGGGGAGACCTTGTCGTGCACGACCTTTGCCGATATGCACAGCGGCAGCCACGTGAATCTGGAAAAAGCGCTGACGCCAACCACTCATCTGGGCGGTCATCTGGTCAGCGGGCATGTGGACGGCATCGGTGAGGTGATCGAACGATCCGATGCCGGGCGCTCGGTGAAATTTCGCATCCGGGCGCCGGATGATCTGGCCCGTTACATCGCCACCAAAGGATCGATCTGTGTCGACGGTATCAGTCTCACGGTTAATGGTGTGGACGGGGCGATCTTCGATTTGAATATTGTGCCGCATACGCTCACGCAGACCACCATGGGCGATTTCCAGGTGGGCCGGCGGGTCAATCTGGAAGTGGATGTGATCGCCCGTTATCTGGAACGTTTACTGTTGGGTGACAAAGCGGCACAATCGGGTCAGGCTGTGACCGAGGCGTTGCTCGCCGAGCACGGGTTTATCAAGTAGGGCTTATGGCACTGAACAGTACACAAGAGATTATCGAGGATATCCGTCAGGGCAAAATGGTGATCCTGATGGATGACGAGGATCGCGAGAACGAAGGCGATCTGATCATTGCCGCGGAGAAGGTGACGCCCGAGGCGATCAACTTCATGGCCAAATACGGTCGCGGCCTGATTTGCCTG
This sequence comes from Thiohalophilus sp., assembly GCA_046545635.1. Lineage (GTDB taxonomy): Bacteria > Pseudomonadota > Gammaproteobacteria > UBA6429 > Thiohalophilaceae > Thiohalophilus. The sequence goes on from JBKGZJ010000167.1 coordinate 836, forward strand.
ACCCTGAGCAAGGAGCGCTGCGAACGGTTGCGCCTGCCGCCGATGGTCACGGAGAACCGCGAAGCCCATGCCACAGCGTTTACTGTCTCCATTGAAGCGGCCGAAGGCGTGACGACCGGGATATCCGCCGCCGACCGGGCGAGGACCATCCGCACGGCCGTGGCCCCCGATGCCAGACCCTCGGATCTGGTGCAGCCGGGTCACGTGTTTCCCCTGATGGCCCAGCCGGGCGGGGTGCTGACAAGGGCGGGGCATACCGAGGCGGGCTGTGATCTGGCACGCATGGCCGGGCTGGAGGCCGCATCGGTAATTGTCGAGATTCTCAATGAAGACGGCAGCATGGCCCGGCGTCCCGATCTGGAAAAATTTGCCGCCGAGCATGATCTGAAAATCGGCACCATCGCCGATCTGATCGAATATCGTATGCGTAATGAGAAAACTATCGTGCGCGCCGCGGCCTGTAACATGCCCACCCGCCACGGTGATTTTGATCTGTATGCCTATCGCAACAGCATCGATCGCCAGGTCCACCTCGCGCTGGTCAAGGGCAATCTCGATCCGAAAAAACCGGTACTGGTGCGAGTCCATGTGGAAGACACCCTGTGTGATATATTCGGCAGCCAGCGCGACGATTGCGGCTGGCCGCTGGGCGATGCCATGCAGCGCATTGCCGATGAAGGCGAGGGCGTGGTGATCATCCTGCGCCTGGCCGAAGAATCGGAAACCCTGGTGTCGCACATAAAACAGTACAGTGAACAGGACCAGGGTCACGATTTGCCACACTATGAATCGGGCGAGGACCTGCGGACGTTCGGCATCGGCGCGCAGATTCTGACCGATCTCGGCGTCAAGAAAATGCGCGTACTCAGCGCACCGAAAAAAATGCATGCCCTTTCAGGCTTTGGCCTGGAAGTGGTGGAATACGTTTACGGGGAATAACAGGAAAGCACAATGACGATGAAAACCGTGGAAGGTGAACTGATAGTCAAAGGGGCGCGTTTCGGGCTGGCCGTGGCGCGTTTTAACAGCTTTGTCGTGGAGAGCCTGCTGCAGGGCGCGGTCGATACCCTCACCCGCCACGGCGGCAGTGAAAGCGATATCGAAATCGTGCGCGTGCCGGGGGCCTATGAATTGCCGCTGGTGGTACAGCGCATGGCGCAGAGCAAAAACTATGATGCGATTATCGCCCTGGGCGCGGTGATCCGCGGCGGCACGCCCCATTTCGATTATGTCGCCGGTGAATGCGTCAAGGGTATGTCTTCGGTGATGCTGCAACAGGATGTGCCGGTGGCCTTCGGCGTGCTGACCGTGGATACCATCGAGCAGGCTATCGAACGGGCCGGCACCAAGGCCGGCAACAAGGGCGCCGAGGCGGCCATGTCGGCCATCGAGATGGTCAATCTGCTGAAGAATCTGTAGCCTCGATGAAACCCAATCTCCGCAGCCGTGCCCGCCGCCTTGCCATGCAGAGTCTGTATGAATGGCAGATGTCCGGGAACACGATCGACAAGATTATTGCCGACTATGCCGTCGGCGAGCAAATGCGCAATGTGGATGAAGCCTATTTTCGCGAGCTGAGCAACGGCGTTGCCGGGCATAGCGAACAGCTCGATCAATCCATTACCGCCTACATTACACGGCCTTATGATGAGATCGATCCGGTCGAAAAAGCCGTGCTGCGCCTGGGCGCCTACGAGCTCAAGTTCAGACCGGAAATTCCCTACCGCGTCATCATCAACGAAGCCGTCGAACTGGCCAAAACCTTCGGCGCCGAAGCCAGCCACAAATTCATCAACGGCGTCATGGACAAACTCGCCGCCGAACTGCGTGGCATCGAAATGCAGGCCCACAAAAGTGGCAAATCCTGACAACTTGAAACATCCCATTTCTCTGTTGCACTGGGAATAAACGCGGAGGACGCAGAGTCGCAGAGTCGCAGAGAACACAAAGATATAATTTTAAATGTTGAATTTTAAATTTTGAATTTCGGAACTGCACTTGATTCAGCATTAAGCATTAAAAATTACTTTTATTCTCTGCGACTCTGCGAACTCTGCGTTTTAAATTTTATAGTCTAATAATGGAAAATACTTCAATCGCCCGGGACCAGAAACGTGTCGCTTTCCGAGTTTGACATCATCGCCCGTTATTTCGCCCAGGCCACGCCCGCTCGTGGGGATGTGGTGCTGGGGATTGGCGATGATGCGGCGTTGATCGCGCCACCGCCGGGGCAGCAGCTGGCGGTGGCGATCGACACATTGGTGGCGGGGGTGCATTTTCCGCCCGATACCGATCCCTATGACATCGGCTGGAAGGCGCTGGCGGTGAATCTCAGTGATCTGGCGGCGATGGGGGCCGAGCCGGCCTGGCTGACGCTGGCGCTGACACTCGAACAGAACACTGACGACTGGCTCGCGGCATTCAGCCGGGGCCTGGCGGATCTGGCCGCGGAGTATGGTTTGCAGCTGGTCGGCGGCGATACCACACGCGGTCCGTTGACGGTCACGGTGCAGGTCGCCGGCTATCTGCCGCCCGGCCAGGCCCTGACGCGCCGGGGTGCGGTGCCGGGCGATGAAATCTGGGTTTCCGGCACGCTCGGTGACGCCGCGCTGGGTTTGAAACTGGTACAGGGCGAGCTGGACGCCGCTCATGCTGTGAGTGAGCAATTGTGTCGTCGGCTCAACCGGCCGCAACCCCGGCTGTCACTGGGCATGGCGCTACGCGGCGTTGCCAGCAGCTGCATCGATATCTCCGACGGTTTGCTGGCCGATCTCGGGCATCTGTGCGCGGCGGCCGATTGCGGCGCCGGCCTGCGATATGCCGATGTGCCGTTGTCGTCCGCGGCCCGTCAAGTCATTGAAACGGATTCGGGACTCGGCGATCTGTCGCTGATCGGGGGTGATGATTATGAACTCTGTTTCACCGCACCGGCCGGTCAACATGCGGCCATCCGCTCGCTTGCGACGCAACTGGATTGTCCGCTGACCTGTATCGGCCAGATCGAGCGGGAAGCGGGGCTACGCTGCCTGGATCCCGATGGCCGGCCGAGAAACATCTCCGGCCACGGTTATCGCCATTTTAACGAGTCAAACTGATGCGAACCCGCGTTGATCCCCGTCTGTTAAAGCACCCGGTTCATTTATTGAGTCTGGGTTTTGGCAGTGGCCTGGCACCGAAAGCGCCGGGCACGGCCGGCACCCTGATCGCGATCCCGATTTATCTGCTGATGGTCGGGTTGAATCCGATAGCCTATTTGCTGGTCACGCTATTCCTTTTATATATGGGCATTCACCTCTGTCAGGCCACGGCGCGGCGGCTGGGGGTCCACGATCATCCCGCCATTGTCTGGGATGAAATTGTCGGTTATCTGTTGACCATGGTGGCGGTGCCGCTCGACTGGATCTGGATCATTGCCGGATTCGCGCTGTTTCGGCTGTTCGATGTCTGGAAACCCTGGCCGATCAGTTTACTGGATCGACGGGTGTCGGGCGGGATCGGTATCATGCTCGATGATCTGCTGGCGGCGGTGTACGCCTCGATCGTATTGCAGTTAATCCTTTATCTGACAGGATGAACCTGATGAAAGGGAATAATTACAAGGGAGTTTACCCCGAATTATCCTGCCGGGCATGTCCTTCCTGGGCCAGCTGGACATGCAACGCGACGGCGATCGGCTGGTGCTGAAAAAAACAGTGGTGAGCCTCTTTTCGATTCTCTGGGAATTAACGCGGAGGTCGCGGAGGCGCAGAGTCGCTGAGAAGGGAATTATTCTTTAAATTATTCCAGCGACAGTGGTGTTCCGAAGGTGGCAGGGAAGAGTTGATAAGACACCGAATATGCAGCAAATCAACAACAAATAATCTCTGCGCCTCCGCGACTCTGCGTTGCAATATCCGCCCTGGAAAATTGGGACTAATCAG
>JBKGZJ010000168.1:0-4736 GCA_046545635.1 Thiohalophilus sp.
AAGTTAGCAGTTGGCAGTTAGCAGTTAGCAGTAGGGTGTCACGCAGGCTAACGCCAGCGTGACCTACGCGTTTATCTAGTGACTAGCCCCTGGCAGCTAGCCCCTCTTCTCATACTGGAAACACCACCATGTGGTCCAGCGCCAGGCTGACCGTGACGTTTTCACCGATGGCAAAATCGTGATGACTGGGGAACAGGGAGAGTACCTCGGTCTCGTCTTCCAGTTGCAGGGTATACAGAATCTCCGCGCCCTTGAAGGCCCGTTGCATTACCTTGCCCTGTAGCGGACCTTCCGGATCATAGACGATATCGTCCGGGCGCAGCAGCAATTCCACTTCCGTGCCGGGATCCCATTCATAGGCGCGATCGCCGCTGATTGTCCCCAGGGTGGTTTTAACCGTGTCCGGGCTGATCAGCGTGCCGCGCACAAATATCCCCTGGCCGATAAAATCGGCCACGAAACGATTGGCCGGCGAGTGATACAGGTTGTAGGCCGTATCCCGCTGCAGGATGTGGCCCTCGCTCATGACGCCGATCTGATCGCCCATGGCAAAGGCCTCGTGCTGGTCGTGGGTCACCAGAATGCCGCTGGTGCCCTGATGCTTGAGAATCTGGCGTACCTCGTTGCTGAGGCGCTCGCGCATGTCAATATCGAGATTGGAAAACGGCTCATCCATCAGGATCAGCTCGGGACGCGGCGCCAGAGCCCGGGCCAGGGCGACCCGCTGTTGCTGGCCGCCGGACAGCTCATGGATATACCGATCGCCCAACCCGGCGAGGCCGACCACCTCCAGCATTTCACTGGCCAGCCGTTTGCACTCGGCCTTGCCCAGGTTGCGCAGACCGAAGGTGATATTGCCGCAAACATCCAGATGCGGGAACAGGGCGTAATCCTGAAACACCATGCCGATGTGCCGCTTTTCCGGGGCCAGCGTGTAACCGGGACAGGAAATGCGTTGATCGCGCAGGCGGATTTCCCCTCCGTGCAGAGGCTGAAAGCCGGCAATGGCACGCAGCACAGTGGTCTTGCCGCAGCCGCTGGGGCCCAGCAGGCAGACCAGATCCCCCTGGTTGACATGCAGGTTGAGGTTTTCAACGGCAATCACGCCGCGATGGCGACATTCGATGTTTTTCAGCTCGAGCAGCGGATGGTCCACGCAACACCCTGATATTCAAACGTTTCAGGGGGGCATCATAACAGATTCATCGGGCCGGGTAAGCCTTCAAACCGGGTGCTGGCGCCGAATCCGGCCCGGGTGTCATAAAAACTTCATCCCCCGTTAACGCTGCTGTAAGAGACGACCAACAAACTCATCCCCGTTCATTTGCACATAACACGTGTTGCGTTGTTACCACAAAACTTTTGGGGAAGAGACATGAAAAAGAAATTGATTGCAGTGGCCGTGACCGGCGCATTGATGACTCCGATGCTGGCCCAGGCCGCACCGACCGTCTACGGTAAAGTCCATCTGTCCTACGGCAGTGTGGAAAAAGAATCCGGCGGTGTCACTACCGATGATAACGTGCAGTTGCGCAGCCACGCTTCGCGCGTCGGCGTCAAGGGTGATCGCGATCTGGGCAACGGCCTGTCCGCCATCTACAAATTCGAATGGCAGGTGGATTACGAGCAGAGCGCCGATGCCGGTTTCGATCGTCGTAACATGTACGCCGGCCTGAAGGGCAGCTGGGGTCAGGTGCGTTTCGGCCGTCATGACACGCCACTGAAGATGGCCCAGGGCAAGTTCGATCTGTTTGGCGATACCGATGCGGACTTCAAGAACGCTGGCGATCAGGACGGTGAAAACCGTCTGGATAACGTTCTGGCCTATCTGGGCAAATCCGGCAACATCAAGTATGCCATTGCCCTGATTCCGGGTGAAGGTGACGGTACCACCACCGGTGACGGTGCGGCCGATACCATTTCCGCTTCCATCGCCTATGAAGACGGTCCACTGTATGTTGCTCTGGCGCAGGATTCCCATGACGACACTGCCGGCCAGGCTGAAAACAGCATGACCCGTCTGATGGGGACCTACAAGATGGGCAGTATGCAGCTTGGCCTGATGTACCAGACCGGTGTTGAAGGTGCCGCTGCCACCGGTGAAGACGAAGACTGGCTGGGCGTGAGCTTCAAGAGCGGGATCAGTCCCAAGAATACCTTCAAGGCCCAGTACATCATGGTGGAAGATAATGCGACCGTTCAGCGTGAAGGCACGTTGATGGCCGTCGGTCTCGATCACAAGTTTGACAAGAAGACCAGCGGTTATCTGATGTACTCCAATCTGGAAGAAGAACTGGGTGGCACCTCCGACGTGGAAAACAGCTTCCTCGGTGCCGGTCTGGTTCTGAAATTCTAAATCTGAGTTGACAGAATAAAAGAGCAGGGAAACTCGGCAACAGGGATGTTGCCGTCGCTCCGAGAGTTGTTATGTGTGCCTGAGTACCCTGATGTGTGAGAGCGTCAGGGTTTTTTTGTGTCTGTTTCAATAAAAGAGAAGCGCGGAGACGTTTATGCCCGTTGTTTCCAGTGCGGTTAATAAGTTAACGCCGCTGCGGTTCCAGTTCGGTTGGCACGGCCAGCAGATATTCGAGCAGGGCCTTTTGACTGTGCAGGCGGTTTTCCGCCTCTTCCCAGACGACACTGTTGGGGGCATCGATGACTTCGGTGGTGACTTCCTCCCCGCGATGTGCGGGCAGGCAGTGCATGAAAAGGGCATCCTTGTTGGCCAGTGACATCAGTTCGGCGTTGACCTGAAAGGCGGCGAACTGTTGCATGCGCAGTTCCTGTTCCTCTTCCTGACCCATGCTGGCCCACACGTCCGTGGTGATTAGATCGGCGCCGCGCGCGGCGGCTTCGGGATCGTTGCTCAGGGTGATTCGATCGCCTGCTGCGGCGACGATTTCCGGCTCCGGTTCGTAACCGGACGGGGTGGCGATCTGCAACTGAAAATCGAACTGGCGTGCGGCATTGATATAGGAGTGGCACATGTTATTGCCGTCCCCGATCCAGGCCACGGTCTTGCCTTTGATGGCCCCGCGATGCTCGCGAAAGGTCTGCATGTCCGCCAGCAGCTGACAGGGGTGATAGAGATCGGTCAGGGCGTTGATCACCGGTACCCGCGAATACTCGGCGAAGCATTGTACCGTGTCATGGGCAAAGGTGCGGATCAGGATAATATCCACCATGCGCGACAGCACCCGGGCGCTGTCCTGTACCGGCTCGCCACGGCCAAGCTGGGTGTCCCTGGGTGACAAAAAGATCGCATGACCGCCGAACTGGACCATGCCGGTTTCAAACGAGACCCGGGTGCGGGTGGAGGATTTGTCAAAAATCATCCCCAGTACCTTGTTCTTCAGTGGCTCATAAATCGCGCCACGCTGTTGCATCTGTTTGAGTTCGATGGCGCGATCGATCAACTGCTCGAGCACATGTGCCTCGAAATCCAGCAGTGTCAGAAAATGTTTTACCATGTTCGAAATCCTCTTTGGGAACCTCAGGCAACAAAGGCCTGAATCAGTTCGCTGACGCCGGTGACAATCTGTTCGGCCTGTTCATCGCTGAGAATCAACGGCGGCAGCAGGCGGACCGTGTTACCGGCGGTAACATTGATCAGCAGCCCCTTGTCGAGCGCCCGGCTCATCAGTTCGCCGCAGGGCCGATCCAGCTCCACCGCCAGCATCATCCCCTTGCCCCGGCATTCGACGACCCCGGCGGTATTCGCCAGGTTGTGGTAGAGGCCGTTGAGCATATGCTGGCCCAGCCAGCCGGCACGGGCGGCCAGTTGCTCCTGTTCCAGGGTGTCGATCACCGCCAGGGCCGCGGCGCAGACCAGCGGATTGCCGCCGTAGGTGCTGCCGTGCTGACCGGGCTGGAACAGCCCGCCTGCCTGGCCGCGTGCCAGGCAGGCGCCGATGGGCACGCCGTTGCCCAGCCCTTTGGCCAGGGTGATGATATCCGGCTGGATATCGCTGTGCTCAAAGGCGAACCAGCGGCCCGTGCGGCACATGCCGGTCTGGATCTCGTCGACGATCAACAACCAGTCCTGCGCATCACACAACCGGCGCAGCTGTGGCAGATAGTCGTCAGTGGGAATGCGGATGCCGCCTTCGCCGGTGATCGGCTCGACCATCACCGCAACGATATCATCCCGTTGCGCAGCCAGCTGTTCGATGGCGTCCATATCATCATAGGCGACATGCACAAAACCGGGCACCAGCGGCTCGAAGCCGGCCTGCACCTTCGGGTTGCCTGTGGCGCTCAACGTGGCCATGGTGCGGCCGTGAAAGCTGCCGTCCATCACCACGATGGTCGGCTCGGCGATCTGTTTTTGCCGCCCGTGCAGCCGCGCCAGCTTGATCGCCGCCTCGTTGGCCTCGGCGCCGGAGTTGCAGAAAAAGGCGTTGTCCATGCCGGCAATCGCGGTCAGCTTCGCGGCCAGCTGCTCCTGTTTGGCAATGTGGTACCAGTTGGAGGTATGCACCAGGGTGTGCGCCTGTGCGGCGATGGCCGCGGCGACCGCCGGATGGGCGTGGCCCAGGCCGCAGACCGCCACGCCGCTCAGGGCGTCGAGATAACGCTTGTCGTCGGTATCCCACAGCCAGGGGCCCTCGCCGCGGACAAAGGTCACGGGCAGCGGCGCATAATTGTGCATCAGATGATCGGCCATGTTTCAGGTTCCGCTAATTTACGGTTCAGGAAAATAAAACGGCAGCCCTGCGCGGACTGCCGGAAAACCG
>JBKGZJ010000169.1:0-4728 GCA_046545635.1 Thiohalophilus sp.
GGTGAACCGGTGGGCGGCAAGCGCTATCGCGGGCAGATCGACGATCCGTTAAGCGAGCTGGGCTGGCGGCAGATGCGCGAGGCGGTGGCGGATCACTGTCCCTGGGATCGTATCGTGACCTCCAGTTTGTGCCGCTGCCACGACTTTGCCCGCGAACTGGCCGAACGGCACGGCCTGCCGCTGCAGCCGGAGCCGCGGCTGATGGAGATCGGCTTCGGCGAATGGGAAGGGCGCACCGCCGGGGAGCTGATGGCCGAGGATCCGCAACGCCTGTTCCGCTTCTGGTCGGATCCGTTGAACAACACGCCGCCGGGTGCCGAGACCCTGCACGAGTTTGAACAGCGGGTGATCGGTGCCTGGGAGGAACTGCTGCAACAGCATGCCGGCGAACACCTGCTGGTGGTGGGCCATGCCGGGATGATCCGGATGATCCTGCGTCATGTGCTGGAGACGCCGTTGTCGAGCATGTTTCGTTTGCGCGTGGAACTGGCCGGCATCACCCGCATTGAGATCGAAACCCACGAGGGGCAACGACTGCCCCGGCTGATCTTCCACGGCGGTCAGCTCAGATGAGCGTACTGCAGGCCCTGCTCACCGCGCTGCAATTGCTCACGCGTATTCCCCTGCGTTTGCCCCGTTATGACACCAGTAATCCGCAATTCGTCGCCGGCTGGTCGGTGTTGTTTTATCCTGTGGTGGGATTGCTGATCGGGGGCCTGCTGCTACTGGTGTGGTGGTTGCTGCAGGTTGTCGCCAACAGCGAGGCCTCTTTGCTGCTGGCCGGATTACTGTTGTTGTGCTGGGTGGGTATCACCGGCGCCCTGCATCTGGACGGGCTGGCCGACAGCGCCGACGCCTGGCTGGGCGGCTTCGGCGATCGGGAGCGCACCCTGGCGATTATGAAAGACCCTTACGCCGGGCCGGCCGGGGTCACGGCGATCGTCGTGATCCTGTTGCTCAAGTTCGCCGCGCTGGGTGAAATGAGCTGGGCAGCCTGGCCGCAGTTGCTGGTCATCCCGGTGCTGGCGCGCTTGCAGGTGGTGCTGTTGTTTCTGACCACACCCTATGTTCGCTCCGGCGGCATGGGCGCGATGGCCACCGAACACCTGCCGCGTAAAACAGCATGGGTGTGGCTGTTGTTGATCGCCACTGCGGTGATCGTTTTTATCGATTCAGGCTGGCTGCTGATCGTCGGGATGCTCGCGGTGCTGGTCGTGCTGCGCGTGATCATGCAACAGCGACTCGGCGGCACCACCGGCGACACCGCCGGCGCCCTGATCGAAATCACCGAGACGGTGTTGTTGTGTCTAATAGTGCTAAGTGCTGAGTGCTGAGTGCTGAAATAAGTTGGCAGTCGGCAGTTGGCAGAAAAAACCAGGGTAGAGCTTCGCGCAATCTACAGTATTGGGCAGATCAATAATGTTGCCTCTTTGAAATTAACGCGGAGGTCGCAGAGGCGCGGAGAAAAGCCTGTATTCAAAAGAATAGATTAGCCGAGTTTTATTAGATAATGACGATCAATAAAGTAACAGAAAAACTTGCAAGAAGAATCAAGGAACCTCTGATCAAGTCATTCCGGCGGAAGCCGGAATCCAGTCACTCGCTGATTTATCTGGACCCCGGCTTTCGCCGGGGTGACGAACAAAGGCAAATTCAGAGCCTTCTTAAATAACTCTGCGCCTCCGCGCCTCTGCGACCTCCGCGTTAATTCCCAGTAACCTCGAAAAGTGGCACCTGCCTCATTGTTCCTCGAGCCCGATGATGGCCAGTAACTTCGGCATATCCAGATGTTGTTCGAGGGTGGCGGCGAGGCGGTCGATGGCGGCTTCCTGTTGTTGTTGATAGTCCGGCTGTGGTGCCGATTGTCGGGCAAGCCCGGCCCATTCCAGCAGCGCCTGGCAGGCCCGGGGTTCGTCGAACAGGCCGTGTAAATAGGTGCCCATGACGTTGTTATCGTCCGAGATAGCACCGTCATGGCGATCGTCGAGGCGCACGGCCGGGGAGGCGCAGGCGGGGCCCCGGGTGTGGCCCATGTGAATTTCATAACCGCTGACCGGGACATCGGCAATGCTCAGGCGGCCCTGTACATTGTGCAGCTGTTTGACCGGCTCCAGGGTGGTCTCCATGGACAGATAACCGAGTCCGGCCGTGGAGCCGGGCGCGCCTTCGAGCCCCTGCAGATCGTGCAGCTGTTCGCCCAGCATCTGAAAGCCGCCGCAGATGCCGATCAGTCTGCCGCCGTAACGCAGGTGCCGGGCGATAGCCTGATCCCAGCCGTGCGCCTGTAACCATTGCCGATCGGCGCGAACATTTTTCGTGCCGGGCAGAAGGATCAGATCCGCGGCCGGGATCGGCTCGCCCTCGCCGATATAGCGAAAGTTGATACGCGGGTCCACGCGCAGGGGATTGAAGTCGGTGTGGTTGCTGATGCGCGGCAGCAGCGGGACGATGATCTCAAAAGGGCGGTCAGTGTCGCACTGCTGTTCAGGGTTCAGGCTGTCCTCGGCGTCGATCTGCAGATTCTTCAGATAGGGCATCACGCCCAGCACCGGGATGCCGGTTTCCTGTTCCAGCCAGTCGAGGCCCGGCTGCAGCAGGCTGACGTCGCCGCGAAAGCGGTTGATGATAAAGCCCTTGATCCGTTCGCGTTCGGTGGGGCTGAGCAGTTGTACGGTGCCGACCAGCTGGGCGAAGACGCCGCCGCGATCGATGTCGGCCACCAGCACCACCGGGCAGTCCACCGCCTCGGCGAAGCCCATGTTGGCGATGTCGTGTTCGCGCAGGTTGATTTCGGCGGGGCTGCCGGCCCCTTCCACGAATAACAGCGCATACTGATCCGTCAGTCGTTGCCAGGAGTCCAGCACCGCGGCTTTCGCGGTCTGTTTGTATTGGTGGTATTCTACCGCGTCCATGTTGCCCAGCGCCCGGCCCTGAATGATGATCTGCGCACCGGTGTCGCTGGCGGGTTTGATCAGCACCGGGTTCATGTCCGTGTGGGGCGCCAGCCGCGCGGCCTGCGCCTGCACCGCCTGGGCCCGGCCGATCTCGCCGCCGTCCACGGAGACCGCGCTGTTGAGCGCCATGTTCTGCGGTTTGAAGGGAGCGACCCGCTGGCCACGATTGGCAAACAGCCGGCACAGGCCGGTGACCATGATGCTTTTGCCGGCATCGGAGGTGGTGCCCTGAATCATCAGGGCGCGACAGCTTCTCAAAACAATATCCAGTATCCAGTGAAACGAATCACCTATTTTAATACAGAACGCCCCCGGGCCGGGTCACAAACCCGATGCTGAGCGCGACGATGGTACTGGCGGCCGTGGTGCTGGATCAGTGGCTGGGCGATCCGCGCCGCTATCATCCGCTGGCCGGCTTCGGCCGCCTGGCCGGGTGGCTGGAAACCCGGCTTTACGGTCCGGCTTCCTCAAGTGCTGCGCGGCGGCGCGGGCGCGGGGCCCTGGCCTGGCTGTTGCTGGTGGCACCGCCGGTGGCGCTCACGGCGTCGCTGGTAGCGGCCCTGCCGCTGTGGGGCGCGGCGGCGATCGAGCTGCTGCTGCTCTATCTGGCGCTGGGCGGCCGCTCGCTGGCGCAGCATGCCCGGCGGGTCGCCCGCAAGCTGGAACAGGAGGATCTGGATGGCGCGCGCCACGCCGTGGCGATGATGGTCAGCCGCGATACCGCCACACTGGATGCCTCGCAAATCAGCGCCGCCACGGTGGAGTCGGTGCTGGAGAACGGCAACGACGCGGTGTTCGCCACCCTGTTCTGGTTCCTGCTGCTGGGCGCGCCGGGGGTGGTGCTGTTCCGGCTGGCCAACACCCTGGATGCCATGTGGGGCTATCGCAATGAGCGCTACCGGGCGTTCGGCACCCTGGCCGCGCGCCTGGACGATGCGCTGAACTGGATCCCGGCGCGGCTGACCGCCTTGGGCTACGCCCTGCTGGGCCAGACCCGCCCGGCGCTGCGCAGCTGGCGGGATCAGGCGCCGCACTGGGAGGGCGTCAATCCCGGTGTGGTGATGGCCAGCGGCGCCGGGGCCCTGAACCGGACGCTGGGGGGGCCGGTGCAGTATCATGGCGCGCGGCGCGAGCGCCCGGTGCTGGGCGCCGGGCCCCCTGCCCGGATGGGTGATATCCCCCGGGCGGTGCGGCTCGTACAATACACGCTGATTTTATGGCTGGCGATCATCGCGATTGCAGGAGGACTGTTTGCCGGAACATGGGGGTAATCTGCTGGAAGCGGCACGCCGTTACGGCCGGGCGCCGGGGACATGGCTGGATCTGTCCACCGGGATCAATCCCGGGGCGTACCCTGTACCCTCGCTGCCGCCCCGGGTCTGGCAGCAGCTGCCCCAGCAGGACGACGGTCTGATCGACGCCGCCCGCGATTATTACGGCGCCCCCGCGCTGCTGCCGGTAGCCGGCTCGCAGCAGGCCATCCAGCTGTTGCCCACCCTGCGCGCCCCCGGCCGGGTCGGGGTGCTGGCGCCGAGTTACAACGAACACGCGTATCGCTGGCAGCAGGCCGGTCATACGCCGGTGGCACTGCGCCTGCATACCCACGGCGATACTATCGAGGACATCATCGAGTCCCGGCTTGATGCGCTGGAGGTGCTGGTGGTGGTCAACCCCAACAACCCGACCGGCCATCGTTTTGCGCCCGAACAACTGCTCGATTGGCACCGGCGGCTGGCCGAACGCGGCGGCTGGCTGGTGGTGGACGAGGCCTTTA
>JBKGZJ010000170.1:0-4726 GCA_046545635.1 Thiohalophilus sp.
TGGCACCGGCGGCTGGCCGAACGCGGCGGCTGGCTGGTGGTGGACGAGGCCTTTATCGATTGCACACCCGAACTGAGCCTGGCCGCCCACAGCCACAAGCCAGGGTTGATCGTGTTGCGCTCCATCGGCAAGTTCTTCGGCCTGCCGGGGCTGCGCGGCGGCTTCGTGCTGGCCGAGAGCGGATTGCTGGCGGCATTGGCGGAGCGGGTCGGACCCTGGGCCGTGGCCGGGCCGGCTCGTTTTATCATGCAGGCCGCGCTGGGGGATAACCCCTGGCAGCGGCGGATGCGCGAGCAGTTGCCCCGCGCCGGCGAACGGCTGGCGCAATTGCTCGCCGATCACGGCCTGCCGGTCAGCGATCATTCGGCGCTGTTTGCCTGGTTGCCGACGACGTCCGCTTACGCGCTGCACGAACAGCTGGCTGAACACGGGATCTGGAGCCGTTATTTTGACGAAGCTGCCGGCGGCCCCGGATTGCGCCTGGGATTGCCGGGCGCGCAGGGCGACTGGCAACGGCTCGACACTGCGTTGTCAGCAATGCTTCAATCGACACTCAACACAGCGGAGCAGGTATGACATATCGGTTGATCGGAATGCTGGGATTATGGCTCGTTGCCGCAAACGCGTTTGCCGAGGCAGTCAGCGTTACCGACTACACGGATCAAAAAGTGCAGCTGGCGCAACCGGCCCAGCGCATTGTCAGTCTGGCGCCGCACATTACCGAATTACTGTTCAGCATTGGTGCCGGTGAACGGGTGGTGGGAGCGGTCAATTACAGTGATTATCCCGAGGCCGCCGAGTCGATTCCCCGGGTCGGCGGGTATAACGCGCTGGATCTGGAGCGCATTGTGACCCTTGAGCCGGATCTGGTGGTCGGCTGGCAAAGCGGCAACAATCCGGCCGATCTGGAAAAGCTCCGGCGTTTCGATCTGCCGCTGTTTATCAACGAACCCCGGCGTCTGGAAGATATTCCCGATACCCTGCGTCGCCTGGCCGTATTGACCGGTACCGAACAGCAAGCCGGGAGGGTGATTGCCAAGTTCAGGGAGCGTCTCGAACGCCTGGAGCGCTTCAGTGAACGGGAGCCGGTCAGGGTCTTTTACCAGATATGGGATCGGCCGCTGATGACCGTCAACAACGAGCACCTGATCGGGGATGTGATCCGTCTGTGCGGCGGCCGTAATGTTTTCGGTGAGACCTCCAGCCTGACGCCGCAAATTTCAGAAGAAGCGGTGATCGAAACCGCTCCGCAGGCCATCGTCATCGGCGGCATGGGCGAGCAACATGCCGAATGGCTCGACCGCTGGCGGCGCTGGCAACGGCTGCCCGCGGTACGTCACGAGCATCTCTTTATGATTCAGCCTGATCATCTGCAGCGCCACACCGTGCGGATCCTGGAGGGGGCCGAGACCCTGTGCCGGCAACTGGAGCAGGTCCGCGCTGACCACGAGACTTCTTCCCCCCGAAAGCCCTGATTTGCACGTTCCCGAAACCCGGGAAGCTCTGAACAAATCCTTTCTCGTCGGAATCTAAATCTAACGAATTCTGTAGGTCACGCTGGCGTTAGCCTGCGTGACATCCCTGCCGATACGGAGAAAGTCAGGTAGCGCTGTGCGCAACCTGACCTACACCTGGAGCCTAGCAATTCCTCTGTATCTCCCGCAGTTTGGGCACCTTGAGACCGGCCTCGTCGGCGTAAGCCAGGGCGCGGGCCAGCCGTTTGGGGGCGCTGCGACCGGTGCATTGATGGCGCAGATCGCCCTCGATCGCTTCGACCATGCCATCGATCAGTTTGTCCCGTTCCAGATGATGTCCGACCAGCCACGCCTGGATGTCCATCACTTCATCGGCCACCTGGCGGGCCAGTTCCCGGTGTTGATCCCACAATTGTTCGACATCGCCGCCGACCACCATGCCGGCGATGTTGGTGGTGAGGATATAGACATTCTTGCGCAGGAGCTCGAACTCCATCGCCCCGGGCGTGGTGACTTCCCAGGTCGGAATATCAAGGGTGGTCAGGGCGTTTTCCAGCAGGGGTGCCTGGGGGCCGTAAGTGGGTGAGGGGATCAGTACCTTGTAGTCCTGACCCTTTTTCTTCTCGAACCAGACCGAGATGACCGTCGGGTTGTCAATGTCGTGTTGTTTCCAGTCGCCGGGCAGCAGTTCGTTTTGCAACAAACCAAGATGATTTTTCCATGCGGCCGGCAGCGTCTCGAGGGTGGGGTGGAGATCGTCTTCGCCGACCGACACCAGAACCAGGCGGGGAACGGGGACGGCCCGGGCGATTTTATCCATATCGGTATTGCGGGTAACCGGGAATACCGGATGGCCCAGGCGCAGCAGGCCGCGGGTGAACACGCCGCCCATCTCGCCGATGCCGACGACTATGACAGGATCATTCATGAGGCAAATTCCTTGGTTTATTTTGGGTTAGGAGGCGGATAAACTGCAATTGTACCGAGTCGCCGGGATCTTTGACCAGCATAGTTGTTTTTCGGCCAGGTTGCCGGGCAGGATAGCTCAAAAGGACAACAGGGATGCCCTTATCCAAGTCGCGACACTACTTATCCTGTGTTTCTGGCTGGCAGCCGGCGGATACGTCTGCCATTTTTGGATTGTCAATGTGGTGGCGTGTCACTTATTCGTGGACAGGACAGTCGGCAGTCGGCTTTGAATAACAAAACATTACTCAATTTCTCCAGTGTTCGTGTCTCGGCTGCCCGTATCGCCGCCTATTACGGGCTGTTCGGTGTTGCCTGGATTCTGTTCAGCGACTGGTTCGTGTCGCTGGTGGCGGTGGATGCCGATGCGCTGAGCACCCTGCAAAGCGCCAAGGGACTGATTTTTGTCGGGCTCTCGACGTTATTGGTTTTCCTGTTATGCGTGCGGGAAAATTATCGTACTCACCGAGCCGCGGAGGCACTCGGCGAAGAGCGCCGGCGGCTGGCCGGCATCCTCGAAGGCACCCGTGCCGGGACCTGGGAATGGCATGTGCCCAGCGGCCGGACTGTCTTCAACGAACGCTGGGCCGAGATTATCGGCTATACCCTCGACGAGCTGGCACCTGTCTCCATCGAAACCTGGTCACAGCATGTCCATCCGGATGATCTCCACCATTCAAACCGGTTATTGCAACGCCATTTTGATGGGGAGCTGGACTATTACGAATGCGAATACCGGATGCGCCACAAACAGGGTCACTGGGTCTGGGTGCTGGACCGGGGCCGGCTGCTCTCGCGCACTCCGGAGGGTAAACCGTTGTTGATGCTGGGTACCCACACCGATATCACCCGGCGTAAACAGTCCGAGGCGGAGATACAACGTATGAGCCGTCTCTATGCGACGCTCAGTGAAACCAATCAGGCTATTGTCCGGATATCGGAACAGGGGGAACTGTTTCAGCGGATCTGTGATATCGCCGTCGAGCACGGCGGTTTCAGTCTTGCCTGGGTCGGCCTGGTGAATCAACAGGAAGAGAGTATTGAGGTGAGCGCGGCCAGTGGACAGACCGACTATCTGGAAGGTCTCCATATTGACATCGATCCCGAACAACCGGAAGGTCACGGGCCGACCGCGCAGGCATACCGAACAGGGGAGTGTCGGGTTATCAACGATTTTGCGCAGAACGAAATGACCCGGCCCTGGCACGAACGGGCGGCGCAATTCAATATTTGTGCCTCGGCTGCATTCCCCTTGCGATGCAATGGCGTGGTATTTGGGGTACTGAACATCTATGCCTGTGAGACCGGTTTTTTCCAGAATAAAGAGATCCATCTGCTGGAAGAGATGGCCGAGGATATCGGTTTCGGAATGGAGAACTATCAACGGACTCTTGAGTTGGCGGCCAGCGAGGCCCGCTTCCATGCCATTGCCGAGGGCATTGGCGACGCCATCGTCATGGCCGACCCAAAACGTAATATCCAGTGGATCAATCCCGGGTTTGTCGAGATATTCGGTTACAAGCCGGATGATATTCAGGGCAAGCAGAGTGCAGTGCTCTACGAGCACGCCGAAGAGTACCTGCGACAAGGCCAGTTGCGGTATAACCGGGACGCCAATACACATGAGGACCGCTACGAGGTCCGTTACCGACGCAAGAACGGCGGGATATTTATCGGCGAGACTGTCGGCACCGCCTTGCGTAGCGAGAACGACGAACTGCTGGGTTATGTAGCATTGATTCGGGATGTAACCGAGCAGCGGGCAACCGAAGAGCAGTTACGTATTGCTGCCGCGGCATTTGAAGTGGAAAACGGAATTATGATCGCTGATCGGAATCAGATTATCGAGCGGGTTAATCGGGCGTTCAGCCGTATTACCGGCTATGAGGCTGACGAGGTGATCGGCAGGACTCCGGTCTTTCTGAAATCGGATCAGCACAGCAAAGTTTTTTACCGGCAGATGTGGCAAGAGATCAATGAGTACGGTTACTGGGAAGGTGAAATCTGGAATCGAAAAAAGGACGGGAATATCTATCCGGAGTGGCTGACTATCAATGTCGTGAAAAATGATCAGGGTCAGGTCACCCACTATATCGGTTCGTTTTCCGATATCACCGAGCGCAAAGCGGCCGAACAACATATCCATCAACTGGCGTTTTATGACCCGCTTACCCGGCTGGCCAACAGACGGCTGTTCATTGAACGCATCGAACATGCGAGATTGACCGGCGAGCGCAGCAATCAATATGGCGCGATTTTGATGCTGGATCTGGATCACTTCAAAG
>JBKGZJ010000171.1:0-4692 GCA_046545635.1 Thiohalophilus sp.
GGCGGCGAACTCGGTATTCTCGCGCTGGGCCTGGTGATTGCGGTGACCAGTATCACGGCCGTGGGTTTTTTCACCGATCGCATCGAACGCGGCATGCAGGAACAATCCGCCGAACTGATCGGCGCCGATCTGGTAATACGTTCACGACAGGCCCGGGTGACTGACTATCTCGAATCCGCCCGTGAGCGGCAGCTTCAGGTTGCGACCACGCAACAGTTTCGCAGTGTGATATTAAGTACGGATACCCCGCAACTGGTTGAGGTCAAGGCCGTTTCGCAGGGTTATCCCTTGCGCGGGACCCTGCGCGTCAGCGATACGCCCTTTGCCGAAGATCAGGCGACAACCGCGATCCCGGCCCCGGGCGAGCTGTGGGTGAATGCGCGCCTGTTGCCGCTGCTGGATGTGAAAATGGGCGACACGGTGAGTCTCGGGGATCAGCGTTTCACCCTGCGCAAGGTCCTGCGTTACGAACCGGATCGCGGCGGTGATATGTTCAATGTGGCGCCGCGGGTGTTGATGAACAGCCGGGATCTGGACGCCACCGGTCTGATCGGCAGCGGTTCGCGGGTCAGCTATCGTGTCCTGATCGCCGGTCCGCGTGAGCAGATTGAGGATTATCGTCGGGATCTGGAACCACGCCTGCGCGACAACGAGCAGCTCTTGACGGTCGAGGAGGGGCGCCCGGAGCTCAACACCGCCTTGCAACGGGCCCGGCAGTTTCTGGGGCTGGCGGCGCTGATCAGTGTGCTGCTGGCCGGGGTGGCGATTGCCACCGTGGCCTATCGTTTTACCCGCCGGCATCTGGATACCAGTGCCATGTTACGTTGCCTGGGTGCGGCGCAGCGTACCATCATTGCCCTGTTCAGCCTGGAGATGATCTGGCTGGCCCTGCTGGCCAGCACAGTCGGTTGTGTGCTGGGGTTCTTCACCCAGTACGTGATTACCGAATTACTCGATCAGTTGTTGATTGCCCGGCTGCCGCCTCCCTCCTTCAAGGCGGTTCTGCTGGGTTATGCTACCGGCATTGTCCTGTTGATGGGCTTTGCCCTGCCACCGCTGCTGGCATTGCGCGCCGTGCCGCCGTTGCGGGTACTGCGCAAGGAGATGGTACCCCGGCCGGTGAGCGGCTGGATACTCTACCTGGCGGTGGTGATCTGCATGGCGCTGTTGCTGTACTGGCAGATCGGTAATCTCAAACTGGTGGCACTGATATTTGCCGGCATGCTGGCGACACTGCTGGTACTGGCCGGCGCCGCATATGGGTTGATTCGCCTGGTGACGCGTTTGCGCGGGCAGGTCGGCATCGCGTGGCGCTTCGGGCTTGCCAATATTTCCCGGCGCCCGGCCAGCAGTGTGATCCAGATCGTGGCGTTTGGCGTCGGGATTATGGTGTTGTTACTGTTGTCCACGGTGCGATCCGATCTGCTGGAAGACTGGCAACGCAGTCTGCCGGCGGAGGCCCCCAATCATTTTGTGATTAATGTCCAGCCGGATCAGGTCGAGAAGATTCAACAGTTTTTTTCCGCGCGCGGTGTCAAGAACACCCGTTTATATCCCATGGTACGTGCCCGGCTGGTGGAAATTAACGGCAAACCGGTACAGCGTTCGGATTATGAGGACGAACGCGCGCAACGCATGGTCAGCCGTGAGTTCAATCTTTCCTGGGCCGGGCAGATGCAACGGGACAATACCCTGGTGGCGGGGCGGTGGTGGAGTGAGGAGGATTATGGTCAACCGCTGATCTCTCTGGAAGCGGGCCTGGCCGAGACCCTGGGGCTTGGTGTCAATGACGTCATGGGTTTTGATATCAATGGCGAACTGGTCAATTTGACTGTCCATAATCTGCGCACGGTGGAGTGGGATAGTTTCAATATCAATTTCTTTACCGTAGTTGCCCCCGGTCTGCTGGAAGGCAAACCGGCCAACTGGATCACCAGCGTGTACTTGAATAATGAGCAGCGTCAACAGCTGGGCGCACTGGTGCGTGAGTTTCCCAATGTGACCCTGATCGATATCGAGACCATCATGCAGCGGGTGCGCAGTATTATGGATCGTGTTTCGCTGGCCATCGAATTTATTTTTCTGTTTACCCTGCTGGCGGGACTGGCTGTTCTGTACGCTGCGATCCAGGCCAATCAGGATGAGCGGCGTTTTGAAAACGCGGTATTGCGGACTCTGGGCGCCAAACAACGCACGCTGATGTTCGGATTGCTTTCCGAATTTACTGTCCTGGGTGCGCTGTCGGGTTTGTTGGCAGGCCTCTCCGCGACATCACTGGCCTGGATGCTGGCCGAGTTGCTGTTCGGGTTCGATTACCGGTTTGACATCAGCATCGTACTGATCGGTGTCATCAGCGGCATCCTGATCGTCACAAGCGCTGGCCTGCTCGGTACTCGCAGCGTGCTAACCCATCCACCAATTGTCACCTTGCGTGAACGCGCGGCGTAAATAACGCTGCCGGTCTGTTTTGTCAGTCAGGTCGATATACAAGCTGGTGTGAGCACGGCAACCCGGAGCGAGTTCAAGCTTCATGTTGGTCGATGTGATTAATTGTCTGATATCGGGTATTCACGGAGTATCTGACATTAACGGTGTTGAGACTTTCAGGTATAGTTACCGGCTATGGATATTCTGACCCAGGGTCTGCTTGGCGGTGTGCTGGCGCAGTCGATTGCCCGTAAAGACGAGAAAAAACTGGCGACATTGGCCGGTCTGTTTGCCGGTCTGCTCGCGGATCTGGATATTCTGATTCGTTCGGCAGATGATCCGCTGCTGAATATCGAGTTTCATCGTCATTTTACCCATTCGCTGTTGTTCATTCCCCTGGGCGGGGCTGTTGCTGCCCTGGTCCTGTGGCCGTTGTTGCGTCGTCATCTGTCACTTCAGCGACTCTACCTTTTCTGTGTTGCCGGCTTCAGTCTCAGCGGGGTGCTGGATGCACTGACCAGCTACGGTACCATGCTGTTCTGGCCCTTTTCCGAACAGCGGGTAGCGCTGAATCTTATCCCCATCGTCGATCCGGTATTTACCTTGATCCTGCTGCTGGGACTGCTATTGGGACTCAGACTCCCGGAACGGCGGCCGGCGCTGGCTGCACTGATCTTGTGTGCCGGGTACCTGGGCTTCGCCGGCGTGCAACAACAGCGTGCCCAGAATGTGATGGCCGAAGTGACTGCCGCGCGCTCCCACGTGCCGCAGCGGCAGGTGGTGAAACCGACCATGGGCAACCTGCTGTTATGGCGCTCGGTCTATGTGCATAACGGGCGGATTTATGTGGATGCGGTCCGGGTTGGCCTGCTGGCCGACAGGTTGGTCTTCCCCGGCGATTCGGTGACCCGCTTCATTCGACATCGCGATCTGCCGCAACTGGATCCCCGGACAACCCTGGCGAGAGATATCCGCCGTTTCGAACGGTTTTCCGACGGTTTCGTCGCGTTCGATCCCGGGCAGAAGAATGTCCTCGGCGATATGCGCTATAGCATGTTGCCCAACAGTGTTCGGCCGTTGTGGGGAGTCGTGATCGATCCTGAAAAGCCACAGCAGCATGTCGATTACCGTTTCTTCCGTGACAGCAGCGCCGGGGTCCGTCATACTTTCATTAACATGCTTCTGGGCCGGTGTGATGAGGTTGATTGTTATCAGGTAGACTGACTATAGTCAAATAACCGGATGGCAAGCGAAGCGGACCGGACTTTTCCTCCAGGCGGAGAACACGATGGCGAAATCAGATAACAGTAAACTGGAACAGATTGTGGCCGAAGCGCGCCGCGCCAGCGAGCAGCGCGAGCAGGGTTATCGTGAACAGGCGTTGAAAATGTATCCTCATGTTTGCGGGCGTTGCGGCCGGGAATTCAGCGGCAGGAACCTGCGCGAGCTGACAGTCCATCACCGGGACCATAACCATGACAACAACCCGCCCGATGGCAGCAACTGGGAGCTGCTGTGCCTGTATTGCCATGACAACGAGCATCAGCGACAGCTGGAGGCGCAACAGGGGTCCGGCTCCGGCTCAAGTAACAAGACTGCCGGGGCCACATTCAATCCCTTCGCCGATCTCAAATCCCGTCTGAAGGACAGGCAGTGACCCTGCCGTTTCGGCGGCGTTCCCTGTGACGCCCTGGAAGCTGCTCGACAGCGCCACGGTGCCCGGTAATGGCGGCGAGTTGCAGCTGTATCAACGCGGTGATGAATTCTCGATCAAGCTTGCCGGTCGCGGCGAGCTGATGAGCAGCCGGGTCCACGGCTCCGAAGAGGCGCTGGCCGAACAGACCTGTTCCCGCCTCGGAACAGCCCATCCCCGTTTATTGATTGGCGGTCTGGGCATGGGTTTTACCCTGGCCGCGGCACTGGCCCATTGCGGCGCGCAGGCCGCGATCACGGTGGCCGAGCTGGTGCCGGCGGTGGTGGCCTGGAACCGGGGGCCGCTGGGCGCCTGTGTCGGCTATCCCCTGCAGGATGCGCGGGTCAGGGTGCATGAAGGGGATGTGGCGCAACGGATAACGCAGGGCGAACAATATTATGACGCGATCGTGCTGGACGTGGATAACGGCCCGGAAGGACTGACTCACAAAAAGAATAACTGGCTGTATGGCATGGACGGCCTGAATGCGGTGTATAGCGCATTACGCCCGGGCGGGGTGCTGGCGGTCTGGTCGGCCGGCGCGGCGCCGGAGTTTACGCAGCGACTGCACA
>JBKGZJ010000172.1:0-4691 GCA_046545635.1 Thiohalophilus sp.
ACGATTCCGCCAGTAACGCTGGCGCGGTGTATGTGTTCAGCCGCGATAGCGCCGATGTCTGGAGCCAGCAGGCCTATGTCAAGGCGAGCAACACCTGGGCTGGTGACAGATTCGGATGGAGCGTCGCACTCGCCGCCGACGGCGACACCCTGGCAGTGGGGGCCAATCGCGAGGACAGCAACGCCACCGGCATCGACGGCGACCAGAGCGATAACTCGGCCACAGAAAGTGGCGCGGTGTATCTCTACTAGGGGCTGTCTGAGGCCGGTTTAACCGTAAGGAACAACGAAGGGGTAACAATTATGTGTGGCAGAGTCATCAGACTGTTTACTTACGGCCTGTTTGCCGTCGTGCTTTCCGCCTGCGGCGGGAGTGGCGGCGGTGATGATAACTCGTCCGCCGAGAACAGCAGCGACTGGGATCAGCTGGTCTGGGATCAGGATAAGTGGAACTAACATAATCGAAACAAGGGGATAATCATGCACAAGCGCATGTCGTTTTTCATTATTTGCGGTGTAACACTGTTGCTGATGTCGCATGCCGCCCGGGCGGGCGAGGTCAGCGTGCCAAACAGCTTCCAGGCGGATACACCGGCGGTCGCCGCCGAGGTCAACGCCAACTTCGATGCCGTGGCCACGGAAGTCAACGATAATGCCGGTGTTATCTCGGATCTGCAGGATGCCGTTGCCCAGTTACAGTCCGATTTGGCCGATGCCAAAACCACCATTGAGTCACTGGAACAGGAACTCGCCACGCACGAATCCCAGATCAGCGGTATCAACAACAGCGATGTCATGGGGCTGGAACCCTATCTGACGGTGGATACCGTCTCGGACAGTCGAGGCCCGCTGGTCCGTCTCAAGGGCGTCAACCTGCAACTGGTCAACGGCGAGGGGCAGACCGACAGTATCAACGGCCTGGGCAATCTCATTGTCGGCTACGATGCCGCGCGTGATGCGGGTGATGCGATCTGCAGCGACGGTGCGTACGCTGATCAGACCAATTGCGAGAATGCCGGCGAAACCTGGGCGCAAAACCACAAGTCCGGTTCCCACAATATCGTCGGCGGGTCGAACAACAGCTATTCCCGTTATGGCGGCCTGGTGGTCGGCCGATACAACGTTATCAACCGCCAGCACGCAACTGTCAGCGGGGGATATAAAAACACGTCCAGCGGCAACTACAGCAGCGTCAGCGGAGGGGTTGGTAACAATGCCACTGATACCAGCAACAGCATCAGCGGCGGAAGCAATAACACCACGGGTGGGCTCTATAGCAGCATTAGCGGCGGATTATCCAACACCACCAGCGGGAACATCAGCAGCGTCAGCGGTGGGGCCCGTAACACCGCCAGTGGGCTCTACAGCAGCGTCAGCGGTGGCGACTCCAGCACCGCCAGCGGGAGCAGCAGCAGCGTCAGCGGCGGCGACACCGTGGAGGCGACAGTGCAGTATGGTTGGGCGGCGGGCACCTACGCCGACCCATAAATCAGGCAACGGCACGGTCAATGATTTACTGGTGACCTCGTCCCTCGTTACTCGCCCGAAGGGCGGGGCGGGGGGGCTCTGACCACTCGTCTGCCGCCTCTTTTTCTGTGAGCTCGAACACGCGCATACCGGCGCGTGTTGGATAACTCTGCGAGAGGCGTGTCGCCGGTTATGTTGATCGAAGATCACGAAGGGCGTCTGCGCCTTGAACAAGTTGGCAAAAAAATGACTCTGTAGTCCAAACGGTATACCGGGGTTACCTGAGGCTGACCAGGGTTTCCCCAACCACTTGGCGAGGATTGTGCGGGGCAATCGG
Source organism: Thiohalophilus sp. (assembly GCA_046545635.1). GTDB lineage: Bacteria > Pseudomonadota > Gammaproteobacteria > UBA6429 > Thiohalophilaceae > Thiohalophilus. The sequence goes on from JBKGZJ010000172.1 coordinate 1,804, forward strand.
CTTGCAGGTCAATGAGATACTGAAAATGAGCAGGGCTGCAGGTTGTCCGATTTTTACAATACGCCACACTCCTGTTCAGGCTACTTTAACCAATAATTGAGCACTTGTTGATTGGGGAAAGTGCGTCGATCAAGGCCTGTTCCGGGCCATGCGCCTGAAAAATAACAGTGTTCCCCCCAGCAAAAACACAATAACGGAGGAAATGCGCAATGAAACTTCCCGTCACACTGATGTCGCTGACAGCCGCGCTCGTTCTGAGCGGTTGCGGAGCCGTAAGCGGTTTGACGAGCTCCCAGTCCGGCGCCTCGGCGGAAGCCGATACGACGCTGCAGGATGAGCTCGGTTCTTATGACGGCCCCCGTCCCCGCCTGGCGATCGCCGACTTCAAGTGGAAGGTCGGCCAGGGCGGCCGGTCGGTGTCGATCACCGGTGTGCCGGGAACCGGCGAGGGCATCACCATCAGCGAGCAGGAACACGGAGTCATGACCGGCCTGGAAGACATGCTCACCACCGCGCTGGTCCAGAGCCAGCGCTTTCGGGTGCTGGAGCGCAGCCAGCTGAAAGAAGTTCAGTCCGAGCAAAAACTGGGGGCGTCGGGTCAGGTTGATCCGTCGACGGCCGCGCAGCAGGGCAACATCACCGGCGCGGATATTTTGATCATCGCGTCGGTTACCGGCTGGGAGCCGAATACCAGCGGCGGTTCCGCCAGTGGGGGCGGCGGCCTGCTGGGCAAGGCCGGCGCCGTGTTCGGCGGTCTCTCCGGGGCGATGAAAAAATCCTCCATGGCGATGGATATCCGCCTGGTCGATGCCAGCACCGGTGAAGTGGTCGGCGCCACCAATATCGACGCCGAGGCGAAAGACGTGAATCTCGGTGCCGCCCTGGGCGCCATCGGTGGCGGCGCCTTCGGCGGGGGCGCGCTGTCGTCCTACTCCAATACGCCGATGGAAAAAGTCATCCGCGAGTGTATCTACGAATCGACCAAATATGCCGTAAAGAGCACGCCGAAGCGTTACTTCAAGTAAAACTGCCCCTGACCCGGTGTGTCCGCGGGCGCACCAGGGTGTACGGCATCCGATTGATGAAGGCCGTTTGAGACAGAACAAGATGTCAGGAACAGACATTGCTTCGGCGCGAAGTACAGGCCCAAGGGGTTTTACAGTGAATAGAGAGAACAAAGGAGAATAACATGAGCCGAAGAGCATACTGGTTGGTTGTCGCGCCCTTGCTGGCGCTTGCCCTGCAGGGTTGTGGCGGCGGTGGCGGTAGCAGCAGTACCGATGATCCGGATAGCGATTCAGGCGCGACCGCCACCGTAAGCGAGGACAACGCCCTGAGCGTCGCCCAGGAAGGAACCCGGACTATCAGCAGCACGGGTGGCGACGGCGGCGACTTTACTGCTTTTGCCAATACGCTTCCGAGTTCCTCCGACAGCAGCACTGCCACCGCCGGTGGGGCGGACTTCACGACACAGGCTACCGAAACATGTGACAACGGCGGTACCCTGGAGTACGACGTATTGAGTGATAATACCTCGGAGAACACCACCATTGAATACATAGCAACCGATTGTGAACTCGATGGCGAGACACTCGATGGGACCTTCGAGCTGACGGTCGGTACGTGGGAAGAGTTCTCGCCTGAGGGCATTGAGAGCCTTTTTGAAACCAGGGATGGGCCCTTCACTACGACGGACTGCAGTTTCGAGGGGGGCTTCGGCTTCCGGGTTTACTATGATATGCCCGAGACTTTGCCGGGCGGTGATTATGAGTTTGTGTTTGAGTACGGGACCACCGCCGATCGGGATTTCTCTGCCAGTTGCCCGGACCACAGCTATTCGCTCGCCGCGGATACCTCGGTGCGCAACAGACTGGAATACACCTTGGATGATAACGGTGATTTGGTGGGCAGCGTCTACAATGTCGTAACGGCGGGCGGCAGCTTTGAATCACCCGACGATGACGGCACGCTGGTATTCAGCACCACCGATCTCGAGTTCCCGGTAGATGATAATAATGAATCCGAGTTTGGTGATGTGGCCTGCCCCAGCGGCGGCAGCTTCACCATCACCGGTGCCGATGATAACGAAGTCACGGTCTACTTCGGCGATGATGCCGGTGATTCTTACGAAGTACAGGTCATGGGACCGAATGGCTATCTGGCAGAATATGAAACCTGTAGCGAGTTCCTCTCCAGTTCCGATGCCCAGGGCGCGGCGGGTGATGAGCTCTGGTCCTTCGTGACCGGCGATTCGGTCTTCTCCTCCCCGGTGCTGGGGGACGATGGCACCGTCTACGTGGGCTCGGCCGACAACAAGGTCTACGCCCTCAACCCGGACGGCAGCGAGAAGTGGTCCTTCGAGACCGGCAGTGACGTCGAATCCTCCCCGGCGCTGGGGGACGATGGCACCGTCTACGCGGGCTCGGTCGACAACACGGTCTACGCCCTCAACCCGGACGGCAGCGAGAAGTGGTCCTTCGCGACCGGCAATTCGGTCTTCTCCTCCCCGGTGCTGGGGGACGACGGCACCGTCTACGTGAGCTCGGGCGACACTAATGTCTACGCCCTCAACCCGGACGACGGCAGCGAGAAGTGGTCCTTCGCAACCGGCGGTTGGATCGACTCTTCCCCGGTGCTGGGGGCTGACGGTACCGTCTACGTGGGCTCTAACGACAACAAGGTCTACGCCATCAACCCGGACGACGGCAGCGAGAAGTGGTCCTTTGCAACCGGCGATTGGGTCTACTCTTCCCCGGCGGTGGGGGCTGACGGTACCGTCTATGTGGGCTCTAACGACAAGAAGGTCTATGCCCTCAACCCGGACGACGGCACCGAGAAGTGGTCCTTCCTGACCGGCGGTTGGGTCCGCTCCTCCCCGGCGCTGGGGG
>JBKGZJ010000173.1:0-4652 GCA_046545635.1 Thiohalophilus sp.
CAAGCACGACCCAACTCAAGCGGCTTTTCAGCCGCTTTTTTGTGCGCAGCGCATTGTTATGACTCTTATACTCGTGGGAGAATCAGCCAACATCTGCCGCCAGTGACGAGTCCCGTTTTGATACGACCACTATCGGTGCTCAATAGCACATCAACAAGAAAACACGCGTGAACATGGAGTATTCCAGTCGGGATTTTGAGTCGGATACGACTGCTGTAGATAACCAGTTGCTAGGCGTGGATTCGCGTATGGCTGTTCAATTAACGCATATCTTCTGAATGTTTTTTTGATGAGATGGTGATTTCTGATCCCGGTTTTGCCGGGCTCGGAATTCATCCTTTTTCCGATACGTCCACCTGTCAAACCCGGATTCTTCATTCTCGGGGTGCGGCCTGAGAAATTCATCACGTCCCGGTCTTTTCCTTTATCCCTTAAGCACTTATCATTAACCCCCCTTAGGTAACCGGGCAGGATCATGATCAAGGCAGGTATTGTCGGCGGCACAGGCTATACGGGTGTGGAGCTGCTGCGGCTGCTGGCCGCGCATCCCGGGGTCGAGTTGCGCCTGATCACCTCCCGCTCCGAAGCCGGCCAGCCGGTGGCGGACCTGTTTCCCAACCTGCGTGGCTATGTCGATCTGAGCTTCAGCGAGCCCGATCCCGACCAGTTGGCCGGGTGCGATGTGGTGTTTTTTGCCACACCGCATGGCGTGGCGATGAATACCGCTGCTCAATTGCTGGACAGGGGCGTGCGGGTGATCGATCTGGGCGCCGATTTTCGCATCAAGGATGTGGGCGAGTGGGAAAAGTGGTACGGCATGGCTCACAGTGCGCCGCAGCTGGTGGCCGAGGCAGTCTACGGGCTGCCCGAGATGAATCGCGGGGCGATCCGGGAGGCCCGCTTGATCGCCTGCCCGGGCTGCTATCCCACTGCGGTTCAGCTGGGTTTCCTGCCGCTGATCGAGCAGGGACTGGTGGACATCGGGCAACTGGTGGCCGATGCCAAGTCGGGAGTCAGCGGTGCCGGGCGCAAGGCTAATGTCGGGGCGCTGCTGGGGGAAGCCAGCGAAAGCATGAAGGCCTACGGCGTGGCCGGCCATCGTCATCTGCCGGAAATCGTCCAGGGGCTGACCCGGGCCGCCGGTTCGCCGGTGGGGCTGACCTTTGTCCCCCATCTGACACCGATGATCCGGGGCATTCATGCCACGCTCTATGCGCGACTCACCACCCCGATCAAGGGCCTGCAGGCCCTGTACAGCGAACGCTATGCCGACGAGCCGTTCGTCGATATTCTGCCACCCGATTCGCATCCGGAAACCCGCAGCGTCAAGGGAGCCAACCACTGCCGGATTGCCCTGCACCGCCCCGGTGATGGTGATACGGTGGTGGTATTGTCGGTGATCGACAACCTGGTCAAGGGGGCCTCCGGCCAGGCGGTGCAGAATATGAATATCATGTTCGGTCTGGATGAGCGCGCGGGCCTCAATACAATCGGATTGATGCCGTAGGATGAATCAATGACTCTGGTGGTCAAACCTCACCACCCGTGGAAGACCCGGGCGTTGTGGCTCCTTATGGCACTGTTGATGCTGGCCGGGGGGTATACGCTGTTTGATTACGGGCGCTATCTGGCCGGATATGACAGTGACGAGGCCAGCCGGGTGAAAAAAGAGCTGCTTCAGGTCAAAAAACGCCTCGAAGGGGAGATCGACGTGTTGCGTCAGGAAAAAGCCCAGTTGCAACGCGCGCGGCAAATCGAACGCCAGGCTTACGAGGATCTCGACAGTACGATTAAAAACCTGCAATCGGAAATCCTCGAGCTCAAGGAGGAACTGGCCTTTTACCGGGGCATCGTCTCCCCGCGGGAAGCCTCGACCGGCTTGCAGTTACAAAAATTCGGTTTAGAACCACACGGGCCGAACGGCCGGTTTCGCTATCGGGTGGTTCTGACCCAGGTGCTGGGCAATGACAGGCTGGCCCGCGGCCGGGTACAATTAGAGCTTGAAGGGATTCAGGAAGGGGAGTCCAGGTCCTTGACGCTCAAGGATGTAACCGAGGACTCCGCCAACGAATTGCGTTACCGCTTCAAGTATTTTCAAAAACTGGAAGGGGATATCCGGCTGCCGGAGAATTTCAGCCTGCTCCGGGCCACCTTGCGGATTCTGCCGCGTGGTAGTGAGCGCAACAGTATCGAGAAAACCATCGACTGGTCGATTGAGGAGAGACAGGATAATGTGGGGTAACAATAAAAAACCGAATCGCACCGCGCAAATCGATTCGTTGATTGGCCAGAATACCGAGATCCAGGGGGATCTCATTTTCAGCGGGGGATTGCATGTGGACGGCAGCATCAAGGGCAACGTACTTGCCGAGGGTGCTGGCGAGGACTCCCTCTTGACTTTGAGTGAACGCGGCACTATTGAGGGAATAGTGAAGGTACCGAATGTGGTGGTGAACGGCAGGATTATCGGTGACGTGCATGCTCCGGGCCATGTGGAGCTGGCATCGCATGCCCGGGTCGATGGTAATGTTTATTACAGCCTGATTGAGATGGCGATGGGCGCGGAAGTCAATGGTAATCTGGTGCACAAGAGTAGTAACCACTCACCTTCAGAAACCGACAGTGGAATAGAGGATTCTTGATTAAAACAATCAGGAATAGCATAATGGTTCCCTGTAGACGTCAATTCTGGTGGAGATAGCACAATGAGCAGCACAGCAACCGAGACAAACGAAACGGTCGATACGATGAGTCCCCTGATATTCACCGATTCCGCTGCGCACAAGGTTCGGCAACTGATTGAAGATGAGGGCAATGAGAATCTGATGCTGCGGGTATTTGTGAGCGGCGGCGGTTGCTCCGGCTTCCAGTACGGTTTTACCTTCGAGGAAAATGAACAGGACGGGGATACCCGGGTGGACAAGGAAGGTGTGACCCTGCTGGTCGATCCGATGAGCTTCCAGTATCTGATGGGGGCGGAAATTGACTACAAGGAAGATCTGTCCGGCGCCCAGTTCGTGATTCGCAATCCGAATGCGACCACCACCTGCGGCTGCGGTTCGTCCTTCGGCGTCTGATTCTCGATCCACGTCACGGTAAGAGATAATGGCATGACTTCAGGTCATGCCATTTTTGTTTGTGGCGGACAAAAAATAACCGCTCGTTGCTGGCCGGATTCGATAACTTTTCCGGCATCCTTGCCAATGCCACGGATATTTTTTGTTATTCTTGGGGTAGCGCACCATTATTGTCCAATTCAGGGAGTCATCCATGAGTGAGTATCTGCCGGGGCTGGCAGGCGTACCCGCCACCAAATCCAATATTTCAGATATCGACGGCGAAAAGGGCATTTTGTCCTATCGCGGTTACCCCATCGAACAGCTGGCCGAACACAGCACGTTTGAGGAGACCACCCTGCTATTGCTCGACGGGCGGCTGCCGACTCGTAGTGAACTGGAGACTTTCAGCGACCAGCTCAAGGAGAACCGGCGCATCAAGTTCCATACCCGCGGTATGATGAAAAACTTTCCCAACACCGGCCATCCGATGGAGATGCTGCAGACAGTGGTGGCCAGCCTGGGGATGTTCTACCCCGGCAATGACTGCCTGACCGGCGGTGATGCCTGCGAAGATGTCAATTACATCCACAATATGTCGATCAAGATTATCGCCCGTGTAGCACCGATCGTGGCCATGTGGCAGCACATTCGCGAGGGGTACGATCCGGTCGAATCCCGCGACGATCTGAGCCATGCCGAAAACTTCCTGTGGATGCTGACCGGCAGGGAGCCGGACCCGTTGCTGGCGCGGATCATGGATGTCTGTCTGATCCTGCACGCCGAGCACACCATCAATGCGTCCACCTTCGCGGTGCTGGTGAACGCCTCGACCCTTTCCAGCCCCTACAGTGTGATTGCCGCGGCGATCGGCGCGTTATCCGGGCCGCTGCACGGCGGCGCCAACCAGCGGGTACTGGAGATGCTGGAGGAGATCGGTTCGCCGGAGAAGGCCGAAGAGTACGTGGATAAACGGCTGGCCAACAAGGAGGTGATCTGGGGCATGGGCCACCGCGAATACAAGACCAAGGATCCGCGCGCCATCATCCTGCAAAAGCTGATCGACCAGTACATGGAGACCAGGGCCGGCAACGTCAGTCCACTGTTCGACATCGCCAAGGCGGTGGAACAGGTTTGCGAGGATCGCCTGGCCCACAAGGGCGTCTATGCCAACGTCGATTTTTACAGCGGCATTCTCTACACCGAGATGGGCATCCCTGCCGATCAGTTCACCGCCATCTTCGCCATGGCCCGCTCCGCCGGCTGGCTGGCCCACTGGCGCGAACAGCTGGCCGACAACCGCATCTTCCGCCCGACCCAGGTCTATACCGGCGAGCCGATCCGCAAATATGTCCCGATCGAAAAGCGCTGACGAAAAGCGTGTCAGCGCTTTTCTCAGGGACGAGGGCCGAGGGACGAGTAACGAGGAAAAGCTTCACCACGAAGTCTCGAAGACACGAAGTATTTCGTGGCCCTTCGTGTCTTCGAGACTTCGTGGTTAGATAATGACTTAGTACTTAGTACTTAGTACTTAGTACTTAGTACTTGGTACTTGGTACTTGGTACCTGGCCCCTGGATATATCCCCCCCAACACC
>JBKGZJ010000174.1:0-4651 GCA_046545635.1 Thiohalophilus sp.
GTCCACCCTTCCCGCTGGCGCAGCAGGGCTTCCTGCATGGCGGAGGGGATGACGTCGACGTTGGACAGCAGTTCCATGCTGTTGCCGTTTTCTTCCCGGTAGCGATTCAGGGCGATGCTGCAGGCCATGAAACGGACGTTCTGGTAGCTGTGGCTCAGGGTCTGGATTTGCCTGGCATAGGCGGTATCCCCCTGTTGCAGCAGCTCGAGGCCTTCGCCGTTGGCCATGATCTCGATCTGTAACGGACGCTGCTTGCTGCGCGAGGTGCGCAACAGATATTCGGTTTCCTCCAGCACGGTCTTGAAGCGCGAGGGGTCGTTGGAGTTGACGTGCAGCATCAGTTTCAGCTCGTCATCCGGTTGCGGTTCGGCGGCCACCTGGGCGGACTGGGCCATCTCGAACAGGGAGGCCGGGCGCTTGAAGGTGTCGTGACCGAACCAGCCGACGCTCAGTCCCAGCCCCAGAATCAGCAAGGCCGAGGCGGCCTGGGCAAAGTAGAGCGGCCAGCGCCGACGACCGGGCTGTGTGGAACCCTGTTCGCTGGCGACGTTGTGGTAGGCCAGCTGCACCATGTCCTGGACTTTTTGCAACTTGCAGATCCGGGCGGCCAGCTCCTGATCGCGGCGTAGCTCTTCGAGCAACCGACTGCGCTCTTCCGAATCGAGCTGGTTATCCAGATACGCGTTGAGATGCTCGTCGGAAAAATGGGAACTCATACGACCCTCCTGATTGAGGTGACGTTGTCCCGGGATTCGGGGTGGAATTCCAGCAGTTTGTCGGCCAGGCAGCGGCGTGCGCGGCACAGCCGGCTCATGACAGTGCCGATGGGAATCTCCAGAATATCGGCCACCTCGGCGTAACTGCAGCCTTCCAGATCGATCAGGGTCAGCACGTGGCGCTGGCCCTCTGGCAGCTGGGAGACCGCGCCGCGAACCTTGTCGACGATATTCTGTTGCTCGTGGTGGTACTCGGGTGTCTGCTCGTGGGCCAGCACCTGGTTATCCACATCATCCATATCGTGGTTGCTGCGAAAGTGATCCCGCCAGCAATTGCGCAGGATGCCAAAGGCCCAGCTTTTCAGTGATTCGGGGTTTTTCAGCTGGGCCACATTTTTCAGCGCCTTGGCCAGGGTTTCCTGGGTCAGATCGTCGGCCAGGGCCGGATTACTGGTCCAGGAATAGGCCAGCCGGTAGAGCTGCGGGCGCAGGGCTTCCAACTGTACCTTTATATAATGATGTCGAGAAAAAAAATTCAGCGGATTCATGACAGCGTGATTCCGGTTAGGCCAGGGAGGAAGAATTCTAGCACGGCGAGGAAGGGGGGCAAATCCTGACAGGCAGTTTTCGCCAGGGCATTAATAGTTTAGAAAAATCTAATATATTAATGTGAGAAATTTTTTTGCAAATCGATGGAATAAATCCGGGCCGGCATCGTCTCCTGTATGCGCGTCATCTGATTAAGTGGAGGAGGACGCCAAATCTCCCATGTGAAGCAGGAAGAACAAAAACAACACGGACGAGACACAACAATAAATGGCAAGGCAAAGCCACGGGGTAGGCAAGGCCCCGGGGCTCGTATTTTGGGAGCAACCACTGACAGCCCTGAATGATCGGCCCCGATTGATCAGGCTGTCAGTGCCCATATTTCCTCTCCCGCGGGTTTCTTCCGGCCTGACTTCAAACTCTTCTCTGACATCGCATGTGCGCTCTATGGTTCCAGTTACCAGGTGCCAGATGCTGGTAAAAGCTTGATGGTCGCAAGTCGGCAGGAGCGCCTTTGGCGCGAGAGATCGTGCGGCCGGCCAGGCTATCGCGGCTGAAAGCCGCTCCCACTATATTATTTCACGATTTCCGATTTTTGACTGTTAACTGCCAACTGCGCACTTTTTTCTATTTTCTGAAAAACCAGAGAATCACGCTGATCACGATGCTGATGATGATGGCGCTGGTGATGGGGAAATAGAAGCGGACGTTTTCCTTCTCGACATAGATATCCCCCGGCAATCGGAACAGGCCGAGCCTGGATATCCACGGCCAGAGTATCCCGGCGATGACCAGGACAATGCCGATGATGATGAGGGTGCGTTGCATCAACAGATACTAGATTCTAGCTGCTAGCCACTAGTAACTGACGATGGAATTTATTCCATCGTCTTGACACCGTCCTTGGTACCGAGCAGCAGGACGTCGGCGGGGCGCATGGCGAACAGGCCGTTGGTGACGACGCCGGCGATGTTGTTAAGGGTCTGCTCCAGTTTGACGGCTTCCATGATCTCGAGGTTATGCACATCGAGGATGATGTTGCCGTTGTCGGTGGTGAAATCCTGGCGCAGGACCGGTTCGCCGCCGAGTTTGACGATCTGGCGGGCCACCAGGCTGCGGGCCATGGGGATCACTTCGACGGGCAGCGGAAAGGCGCCGAGCACGCCGACCAGTTTGGATTCGTCGGCGATGCAGACGAATTTCTCGCTGGCGGCGGCGACGATTTTTTCGCGGGTCAGCGCACCCCCGCCGCCCTTGATCAGCTGCAGGTGCTCGTTGGCCTCGTCGGCGCCGTCCACATAGACCGAGATGCCGTCCACGGCATTCAGATCATAGACGGGGATGCCGTGACCCTTGAGCCGTTCGGCGCTGGCGACCGAGCTGGCGACGGTGCCGTCGATCTTGCCCTTGATTCTGGCCAGCTCGTCGATGAACAAATTGGCGGTCGATCCGGTGCCCACGCCGATAATGGTGCCCGGTACCACATATTCAATGGCGGCCTGGGCGACGAGTTGCTTCAGTTCGTCCTGTGTCATCTCTTTTACTCCTGCGCAGCCGTGTTTTCGGACCGGCGTCATTGTTGAACGGGTAATAGGCCATTATATTAGGCATTCCGGTCTGGTATCCACAACCGGAGGCCAGAAAGTCACCATTTTGGTCAGGCCCACAAAACAGCAGAAGACTATGACCCAGCAATATGTCGACATGATTAACGCCGCACCGGTTTACGATGTGGCCATCCACTCTCCGCTGGATCCGGCGCCCCGTCTGAGCGAACGTCTGGCCAATACGGTGCTGCTCAAGCGCGAGGACCTGCAGCAGGTCTTTTCCTTCAAGCTGCGCGGCGCCTATAACCGCATTATTCACCTTTCCGAAGAGGAGCGACGCTGCGGGGTGATCGCCGCTTCCGCCGGTAATCATGCCCAGGGCGTCGCGCTGGCGGCGCAGCGTCTGGGTATCAAGGCGACCATCGTCATGCCCAAAACCACGCCGGAGATCAAGCAGCACGCGGTCAAATCGCTGGGCGCTACGACCGTATTGCACGGCAATGCCTATGACGACGCCTATCGCCATGCCATGGAACTGGTCGAGAATCAGGGCCTGACGTTTATCCATCCCTACGATGATCCGCTGGTGATTGCCGGCCAGGGCACCATCGGCAAGGAGCTGCTGGCCCAGCGCGAATCGATCGACGCGATCTTCGTGCCGGTGGGCGGCGGCGGCCTGATCGCCGGTATCGCGGCCTATGTCAAAATAGTGCGCCCGGATATCCGCATTATCGGCGTGGAACCGGAAGATGCGCCGAGCATGTACACCGCCCTGCGCGACAACGAACGGGTACGACTCGATCAGGTGGGCATATTCGCCGATGGCGTGGCCGTGCGGCAGGTGGGCGAAGAGCCGTTTCGTCTGGCGCGCGAGTATGTGGACGAGGTGGTTCTGGTCACCACCGACGAGATCTGCGCGGCGATCAAGGACATCTTCGACGACACCCGCTCGATCACCGAGCCGGCCGGGGCACTGGCGGTGGCCGGGCTGAAAAAATACGTGGCGGAAAAATCGGTTCAGGGGCAGACCCTGATTGCCGTCGACAGCGGCGCCAATATGAACTTCGATCGCCTGCGTCATGTGGCCGAGCGGGCCGAACTGGGCGAACGCCGCGAATTGCTGTTCGCGGCCACGATACCCGAGCGACCGGGCAGCTTTCGCCAGTTCTGCGAGACCATCGGCACACGGGGTATTACCGAGTTCAACTACCGCTACGCCGATCCGGGTGAGGCGCATATTTTTGTCGGCGTGCAATTGCACGGTGGCGAGCAGGAGAAGCAGGCGCTGTTCGGGCAACTGGATGCGGCCGGGTATCCCTATATGGATATGAGCGACAACGAGATGGCCAAGCTGCACATCCGCTATATGGTCGGCGGCCGGGTGGACGGCGTCAAACACGAGTGCCTGTACCGCTTCGAATTCCCCGAACGCCCCGGCGCGCTGTTGCGTTTTCTCAATCATATGGGCGCGCACTGGAACATCAGCCTGTTCCACTATCGCAACCACGGTGCCGACTACGGCCGCGTCCTGGTCGGTATGCAGGTCCCGCCCGAGGAAGAGCCCATGCTGCAGCGCTTCCTCGACGAGATCGGCTATCGCTACTGGGACGAGACCGGTAATCCGGCCAATGCGTTGTTCCTTAGCGGAACAACGCAGTAGCTAGGTGCTAGGTACTAGTCCCTGCGTCCGAAGGACGCCATGAGCGGCTGCGCCGCGATAGATTGCTATGCCGCACGATCTGTCGCGGCTGAAAGCCCCTCCTACAACAACAAACACCGGCATCCGCCGCGGTAGGAGCGCCCCGCGGGCGCGAATCTCGAATCAAACGCCGGTCGCGGTCG
>JBKGZJ010000175.1:0-4648 GCA_046545635.1 Thiohalophilus sp.
CCATATATCCCACTAAAATGATAAGGTATTGATTTGGTTCTGGATTATGCGGCGGGCAAACAGAGGGAGGCTGAAAACTCAAATTGCAAAATGACAGTTTCCCGGGCCTGATTGTGAATTTTGCAATGCTATTCCTGCGGGGCGGCAGGGCGACCGGACCATCTGGCGGGAATCCGGGCGCGTAACCAGCGCCCCACGCCCCAGACACACAGGCCGGCCACGACCACCGCACTGGCGATAGCCAGTGTTTCCGGGATAACAAAACTGACCCGTTCGGCCAGATCCCCCCAGCGCATGCTGTCAACGGGCGCCAGTTGCGGCGAGAACGTCGGCAACAGCCACAGGTTCAGTAACCAGCCGGCACCAATGGAAGCGACTATCAGCGATATCACATACACCGCGATGGTTCGTCGCCCGAGAATGCGCTGCAAGGCAATGAGTTCGGGAAGATTGGTCACCGCGCCGGTGACAAGAAAAACGATGGCGATGCCGGGGCTGGCGCCTGCCGCCAGCAGCGCGGCGACCAGCGGAATGTGTGCCACAGCGCAAACATAAATCACCATTCCCAGCAGCGCGACAAGCAACAGCGAACTCAAGGGAGCCGCGCCGCCCAGATGCTGCGGGATCCAGTGGCTCGGTGACAGGGTCATAATGATCGAGGCCAGCGCGATACCGACGGCAAGATAGAGGCCCAGGGTCGGGCCCAGTTCGGTGAATCCCCAGCGCATGGCCCGGGTAAAACGGGCCCGGCCGGTCAGTTCAGTCCCGGTGTTTTGCGTGGCGTTACCAGCGCAACAACAGTGTTTGAGACGGACCGCTTCATCCGTATCACCTTGCGTCCCGAAACGTTCAACCACCAGCCCCACAAGCACGGGAACTGTCAAACCGAACAGCACATAGGCCAGGGTGATATGAGGCCCGAGCAGGGCGTAGGCGAGCAACACCGCCGCCGGATTGATCACCGGCGTCGCGGCAGTGAAGGTCATCACTGACGCCAGGCGCATCCCCGTCAAACGCAGGCTCACGGCAAGGGGAACCACACCGCAACTGCACATGGGCAACACCGCCCCGGCCCCCAGGGCACCGGCAATGCTGCCGGCGCCCTGGTGACGCATAAACCGGCTCAGCCGGGAAGTCCCCAGGTACTCATAAACAATGCCGGCGGCGATCAGACTGACCACGATCCAGAAACCGGCATCCAGCAGGATAGACGCCCCCGTGAAAACCAGTTCACGGACTATGTCGAAAAATGACGAGGCAGCCATGGGGATCAGCCCGGAGTCCCGATCTGGGCCTGCAGTCGGGCAAGCTGTGCACGCAGCTGTCGCATCAGATCCGGCGGACAAACGATATATCCCGCCCGGTGACATGCCGCCGCGGCATCCAGCAGCGCCACCATGAGGATCATGTTTTGATGCCGCTCACTGTCCCCGCTTTCGGCGTTGCTGACGATCTCGCGCAGGGCCTCGCGGCTCTGTTCCACCTGACGCTGGAACGAACGCGCTTCGGCCTGTCCGCTGGCGGCGGCCTCGACCAACTGTTGCGCTTCTTCGATCCAGGCCTGCTCTTTTTCACTGACCAGCGACTCGGCCATCAGGTTCACTGGCAACAGGCAGAGCAGCAATCCAAATCCGCAAATTCTCCCGAGTCCCGGCATGGTTTTCCCTCCCGAGTCGGTGCTGTTTGACTTTCAACGCAAAAGTTATGCTGCACTATCCATGCCAGAGGATATCAGATGGTTTCTGTTTTATCTCAACAACTTGTTTCCTATCAAAAAGATTTGCCCTGTTGCAGAATAAGAACGTTCTCGACCTGAATTGCAAAATACAGGACATAACCGGCTCTCCGTGTTGACAGGCCAGAAGCTCTATATATGAAAGCATCATAGTCCGTCCCGGGCGATATAAACCATCCTGGTCTTACCTGATGACTTCTCACTCCTTACGCCTCACTCTTCACCGTCATCGGCTTCTATTTCCGGGATGAATGTGTAGGTTTCCGCCGGAATGTAGGTTATTGCCGCCTTTTGGGCCAGTTCGACGATATGACAAAACGTTTCTCTGAGGGCGACCTGCAACAGAAAATCCGAGTTGCATTCATATTCCCGGCAAATCTCCGGGCGTTTCTCCCAGATACGACACCGCGACGTTTGTTTATCAAAGTGAATACAGTCGCCTTCCTCGTCCTTGTCGATAAAGCTTTTCGGTGGCGTTCCGTCGGCTGGTTTTTCCCTTTCGTGGGGCTTGAGCCGCACCAGCATGCGACAGCAGAAGGATTGACAGCCCATTCTTCTGCCGGTGTCACAGTCGATCAGTCGTGTCTTGTATGCGTCATTGGCCACCATGCGCCAGCATGCCTCAAACATGTAATTTGCATACTACAAATATAGATAGTGCAAAGCGGACGTCCAGCAAGACTGGATAAAAAAATGGCGAAACAAGTAACAAACAATAAAGTTAATTTATTTGAATATGCTGATGGTAAAGGGAGAGTCCCGGCAGGGTGTGAGCAGGTTCTATGTTATCCGCCGGCCGATGCCAGCTTGCCGTACTCTGTGCCGACGCATCTTAATATTCCATAATCGAATTCGCCGTCGAGAGCGGTATAGACATCCTTGAGTCGGCCGCTGGCGCCGGCCAGATCGAAGGCCGCGCGGATGGTGTTCAGTTGCTCTTCTTTGAGTTTGATCACCTCGTGCAGTTGCACCGCGCCCTGTTCCAGGGCGCGGGCAAAATGAGTATAGATAGTGCTTTCGGTCAGGCCGCGCTGGCGGGCGATCTCACTGGCGTCGTGGCCAGCGCGCAGCAGACGCAGGGTTTCCCCGACAGTGTCGGAGTGTTCGGGCGGTGCGTGGCGATGCTGCGCCAGCAGATCCAGTACCGCCTGGCCGTAGGCGGCGATCTTGCGTTCGCCCAGGCCGCTGATGTCGGCCAGCTGTGCCCGGTTTTGCGGCCGGCGTTCGACCAGTGCCATGAGCGTGGCGTCGTGGAACACGACATAGGGCGGCACGCCCTGGGTTTCGGCCAGTTGCCGGCGCAGGGCGCGCAGTGCTTCAAAAAGTTGTTTGTCGGGATCGCTGACCGGTGCGCTGCCAGTCATTGTGGCGCGGCGTTTGCGCGCCGGTTTTTGTTCCACGCGCAATTGCAGCGACTGCTCGCCGCGCAGCAACGGCCGGCAGCTTTCGGCCAGGCGCAGGCTGCCGTGGCCGCCGACATCGACCTGCAGATAGCCCAGGGCGATGAGCTGGCGGAAGATGCCGCGCCATTCGGTGGCATTGAGTTCCTTGCCGGCGCCGAACAGCTGGAGTTGATCGTGGCCGTTGCGTTCGATGCGCGGATCGCTTTTGCCCAGCAGGATATCGATCTGATAGGTCACGCCGAAGCGCTGGCCGGTGCGATAGACACAGGAGAGCGCCTTGCGCGCCGTCTTGGTGGCATCCACGGTTTGCGGCGGGGTGAGGCAGGTATCACAGTTGCCGCAGGGTTGGTCGCGGGGTTCATCGAAATAGCGCAACAGCGCCTGGCGGCGGCAGGCGATGGTCTCGCACAGGCCGAGCATCGCCTCGAGTTTGTGCCGCTCGATCCGCTTGCGCGCCTCGTTGGCCTCGGACTGTTCGACCATCTGGCGCAGGGTGATCACATCCTCCAGCCCGTAGGCCATCCAGGCATCGGCGGGCAGGCCGTCGCGTCCGGCGCGGCCGGTCTCCTGGTAATAGGCTTCGATGCTCTTGGGCAGATTCAGATGGGCAACGAAGCGCACGTCGGGTTTGTCGATGCCCATGCCAAAGGCGATGGTGGCGACGATGATCACCGCCTCTTCATTCTGAAAGCGGTGCTGGTGATGCTGGCGTAACTCGCTGCTCAGCCCGGCATGATAGGGCAGCGCGGTCAGACCCCGGGCACTGAGCCATTCGGCGGTAGCCTCGACCTTCTTGCGGCTCAGGCAATAGACGATGCCGGACTGATTGGGATGCTGCTCCTGGATAAAGCGCAACAGCTCCTCGCGGGCATTGCCGCGCTGATGGATGCGATAGCGGATATTGGGCCGATCGAAACTGCTGATGAACTGCCTTGCCTGTTGCAGTTGCAGGCGGCTGATGATCTCCTGGCGGGTCAGCTCGTCGGCGGTGGCGGTCAGGGCGATGCGCGGAATAGCCGGGTAGCGTTCGGCCAGCAAGGAGAGCTGGATATATTCGGGTCGAAAGTCATGCCCCCATTGCGACACACAATGCGCCTCGTCGATGGCAAACAGCGCCAGCGGGGTCTGATCGAGTCGGGATAAAAAGCGTTCGGTCAGCAGCCGTTCGGGCGCGACATACACCAGATCCAGCTCGCCACGTTGCATCTGCGCCTCGACCCGGGCGGCCTGTTCCGCGCTCAGGCTGGAGTTGACATACGCCGCACGCACGCCGGCCTGGGTCAGTGCCGCGACCTGATCCTGCATCAGGGCGATGAGCGGCGAGACGATAATTCCCACGCCGGGGCGGGCGATGGCCGGGATCTGGTAACAGAGGGACTTGCCGCCGCCGGTGGGCATCAGCACCAGCGCATCACGCCCCGCGATCAGGGTGTCGATGACTTGATCCTGGGGCGGGCGAAACTGTTCGTAGCCGAAGATCGTCCTGAGTATGTCGGCCGGGTCGTCCATG
>JBKGZJ010000176.1:0-4594 GCA_046545635.1 Thiohalophilus sp.
CAGTACCTCGTCCCTATTTTGCTCGGGACGCCATCTGTTGAATCATGCGATCCACATCCAGAAACTGCATCAGCTCGTGTTTTTTGTCCATGGTGTCCTGATATCCCAGATCGATCAGCCGGCGGGTATAGGCGCGCTCGAACAGCAGATAGCTGACCAGATCCGAACCGTCGGAACGGTAGGCGCCGATGCCGCGCAGCAGCAGGCGCATGCTGCGCGGCAGCTGGTCGATGTATTCCTCGGCCAGATCGCCGATGTCCTGGCTGGGTGAAATGACAAGAGTGTCGACATGGCGCAGGGGGAAGCCGTGCTTGTCGCGCTGCTTTTGTGGAATCAAGCCGACCGTGTCGTTAATACGTTCCAGCCGTTCGATATCGGCATCCAGCGAATCGAGAAAGATGCTGTCCAGTACATGGCCCGCGATCTGACCGATGGTGGGGGCGCGGTCCTCGTGGGTACATTGCGGTTCCTGATTCTCCATGTGGTTGCCGATGATCATGACCTTGTCGGCGCCCAGGTGCAGGGCGGGGCTGATCGGGGCCATCTGGCGCATGGAACCGTCGCCGAAATATTCCCGGTTGATTTTCTGTGGCGGAAAGACAAACGGGATGGCCGAAGAGGCCATCAGATGGTCGACGTTGATCCCGGTACTTATCCCGAGACGCCGGAAGCGGTTCCAGGATTCAAGCTCGGGCTGGCCATGGAAGAAAGAGACCGACTGGTGTGAGGTATAGCCGGAGGCGGTGACACTCAGCGCGTGCAGATAGCCCTTGTCGATGGAATGCTGAATGTCTTCCGTGCGAATGTATTGTTCGAGCAGTCGCTGCAGGGGAGTCCGATCGAGCAGGAAGAGGGAGCGACTGTGATGGCTCATGCCCAGGGACATCAGTGCCATGATCCAGTTGAAGCTGGTACGCAGGATACCCAGGGCGTCGGTGCGAAACACCTGTTCGGCATGAAAGTTGGACCAGATGATCGCGATACGCTGCACGGACTTGCGAAAGTTATAGGCATGGGTCGCCAGCGCGGCGGCATTGATGGCGCCGGCCGAGGTGCCACAAAGAATCTGGAACGGGCTGCTGGCCTGGCGGGGCAGGATCTCGGCGACGGCTTTGAGTACTCCGACCTGATAGGCGGCACGGGCGCCGCCGCCGGTCATGATCAGGCCGGTTTTCGGTTTATCGGACTGCATGGGTGCTGCCTGTCGGGTTATCGCTGTTATACAATCAGGCTCTCCTGCTCACACTTATAGAATAGTCAGAGATTGTCATGCCGCCAACGGGTTTATCTGTTATTTGCTCAGTCAGTATTCCGGGAGCGGTTGTTCGCGCCGGTGTGTTATGAGCAGCATGTTGTATCGCCAGAGTCTGGTTCTGGGCAGTCTGTTTATTATTCTGTCTGAATTGATGTTCGCCTCAATGGGGGCGGCGGTCAAGGCGGTCTCCGCCGAGATGCCCAACGAGATGATCGTCTTCATGCGTAATTTATTTGGCGCGCTGATTCTGGTGCCGCTGTTGTGGCGTTACGGCTGGCGGCATCTGCACACCCGTATCTGGTATTTGCATGTGATGCGCGCCGGCTTCGGTGTGGCGGCCATGTACTGTTTTTTCTACGCCCTGGCCAATATGCCGCTGGCCAGTGGCATGCTGCTGAAGATGACCTCGCCGCTGTTTATCCCGCTGGTGGCGATTGCCTGGCTGGGCGAGGGGATCACCCGCCGCGCCTTGCTGGCCGTGGTGGTCGGTTTTATCGGCGTGATCCTGGTATTGCAACCGCAGGGCGGGTTCGAGGCGGTGGCGTTGATCGGCCTGCTGGGCGGGGCGCTGGCGGCGGTGGCCAAGGTGACCGTGCGCCGGCTGGGACGCAGTGAACCCACTACCCGCATCGTGTTCTATTTTGCCCTGGTGGCCACGCTGGTGTCGGCCGTGCCGCTGAGCTGGAGCTGGCAAACGCCGGACACCGACAGCTGGTTATTGCTGCTGTTGATTGGCATAGTGGGCACACTGGGTCAGCTGTTGCTGACCCGGGGCTACAGTATCGCGCCGCCGTCGCAGGTGGGCGCCTTTACCTATACCTCGGTGGTATTCGCCGCGCTGTTCGGCTATCTGTTCTGGGATGAGATAGTCGATTACCTGTTTGTCATCGGGGCATTGATCATTGCCGGCGCCGGTGTGCTGGTCTTGCAGGAGCGGCAGAACGTGAGCCTTAACAAGGCCCGTTTTGATAATGAGCCGTTGTAATGTAAACCGGTAGGCTCGTCGGCTAATCAGCAGGAGACAGACAATGACGGATCAACAACTGTGGCTGCTACGCCACGCCAGGGCAGATGCCAGGGGTATGGATGATATCGATCGTCCGCTAAGCCATAGCGGACGAGAGCAGGCAATGCGACTGGGACAATGGCTGGCGCAGCAGGATCTGCGCCCCGACTTGATTGTTAGTTCCCCGGCCGTTCGCGCCCGGCAGACCACAGAGCTGATCTGTCGGGCCCTCGGCGTTGATCTCAACCATATCCGTTATGATCCCGGCCTGTATCTGGCCTCGCGCGACGATCTGCTGGGGATCATTGAAGGCATGACAATGCCCAACAGCTCGATCATGCTGGTCGGGCATAACCCCGGGCTGGAGGAATTACTGGGTTGGCTATGTCCCGAACCGTTGCCCCGCACACAGGAAGGCCAGTTGCTGACCACCGCCAATCTGGCCCGGATCAAGATCGCGGATAACGGTATCCCCGCCGCGGGCAGCGGCCAATTGATTGACCTGACGCGGGCCGACGAACTGGCATGAGATGGGACAACAGATGCAAGTCTGCGAATTGTGCGGGCGGCCAGAGAGCGGTGTGACCAAACATTATTTGATTCCGCGCACCCGCCATCGTAACAAGCGGGTCAAAAAACTGTTCAGCCGCGAGGAGATGACCGGCCGGGTATTGTGGCTGTGCCGTCCCTGCCATCATCACATTCACTCGGGTTAATGACCTGTTCGAGCTGGGGACATGGTGTTGGTATTTCGGCCCGCACCTGCTAAAACTAATTCAGGGCCTGCCGTTACAGATTAAGCAAGCATTAACGATGCGGGATATCCCCGCGAGGTTTGTGGGGTGACGAAACGATCAGCAGCCGCGCATGGACCAGGTCCTCGGCGGGGAGGGGTGATGAATTCAACCGGGTTGATTTGCGGAACAGGTCTGGAACCGGCCGAACCTTTGTATGCCCGGGTACCGATTCGGGATGAAAGCGGGCAATACCTTACAGATTTCATGATGATTATTCCCGGGCTGCGCCAGCGATCCGCGCGGATACGTCAGGAAGTGATCGGCCGAATCGATCATGTTCTGCAACTGTACAGGCGCACGGTCGTTTTTGCCGATTTTAATATGAAAACCAGCGTGTTGTGGGTCTCGGTCAAACCGGTGCCGGGGATCTGCCTGGAGTTACCGGCCGTCATCAAGTTTCACGTCCCCGAGGCCCTGCTGGTCAGCCACCGCGTGCCGGGCTGAGGTGTTAACAGTTTGTTGAATTAATGACCACGCATTTGTCAGGGCAGGGGCCCGGCCTTCATAATGGTTGTCAAACTGATAATCAACGGAGAAGGTCATGGCAGAAGCACTGAATGCTGAAGCACTCGATACCCTGTTTCGCAAGGCCCGCAGTCATAACGGCTGGCAGGATCGGCCGGTCAGCGATGATCTGCTGCAACAGCTCTATGATCTGATGAAGTGGGGACCGACCAGCGCCAACTCCTGTCCTGCCCGTATCGTGTTCGTCAAGTCTGACGAGGCCAGGGCCCGGATGAAACCGGCGCTGGCTGAAGGCAATGTGGAAAAATCGATGACGGCGCCGGTAGTGGCGATTGTTGGTATGGATCTGGAGTTTTACGAAAAGCTGCCCAAGTTGTTCCCGCATACCGATGCCAAATCCTGGTTCGAAGGCAAACCGCAGAAAATTCAGGACAGTGCCCATCGTGATGCCTCGCTGCAGGGGGCCTATATGATGCTGGCGGCACGCAGCCTGGGGCTGGACTGTGGTCCGATGTCCGGTTTCGATAACGCCAGAATGGATGAAGCGTTTTTCCCCGACGGCAAGATCAAGTCCATCTTTATCTGCGCCATGGGCTATGGGGATGAGTCAAAGCTCTATCCGCGTGGCCCACGGCTTGATTTCGATGAGGCCTGCCGTATCGAGTAAAATATGATAGCAGCAGAAAATACAACGGCCACCTTCGGGTGGCCGTTGTGGTTGCGCAGGAGAAAAATTATTATCACATGTTACGGGGCTCCTGTTTGTAGTGCACGATGCCGCTGCGATGCAGATACAACTTCAGGTTTTGCTCGGCCTCACGAAAAGTATCATACGGTCCGAAAGTGATGCGCTCGCGGGTACGAAAGAACCAGTGCCCGCCATTAAAATGAAAGCGGCGACTCCGTGGCGGCAGGGGCCGCTCTCACCATTGCGAGAGGGCCCGTGGTCGTCGATACGGGTTTTCGCAAGGGCCGTCCCGGATTCATTTATCTGCATGATTGGTATCGCCGGATTCCGACTGAAGTTTCCCTGCTATAAGTCTGGCGACAAAATCTTCGGCATCCCGCTTA
>JBKGZJ010000177.1:0-4554 GCA_046545635.1 Thiohalophilus sp.
CTACCGCGACAGGATTGAGGCGATTTCCTCGAGTTCCATGCGCATCTGGCGCAGGGTTTCCTTGTCGGCCTTGCCGGCTTTTTTGGGCTGGTTGTTGTTTTCGCTCAGTTGCAGCCGCGCGCCGCCGATGGTGTAGCCCTGCTCGTAGAGCAGGCTGCGGATCTCGCGGATCATGATCACGTCCTGGCGCTGGTAGTAGCGGCGGTTGCCGCGGCGCTTGACCGGCTTGAGCTGGGGGAATTCCTGCTCCCAGTAGCGCAGCACGTGCGGTTTGACGGCGCACAGCTCGCTCACCTCACCGATGGTAAAGTAGCGCTTGCCGGGGATCGGGGGTAATTCGTTATTGTTGGTGGGTTCCAGCATATGCTTCTACTCTGGCCTTCAGTTTTTGTCCGGGTCGGAAAGTCACGACTCGCCGTGCGGTAATCGGGATTTCTTCCCCGGTCTTGGGGTTGCGTCCGGGCCGCTGTTTTTTGTCCCGCAAATCAAAATTGCCGAAGCCGGAGAGCTTGACCTGCTGACCGTTTTCCAGCGCGTTACGGATCTCTTCGAAAAACATCTCCACAATTTCTTTGGCTTCTCGCTTGTTCAGCCCCAGCTCCTCGAACAACCGCTCGGCCATCACCGCTTTTGTCAGCGCCATAATTGTTATTCTCTAAGTGTAGCCCCAAGTTCGCGATCCAGCGCAGCCAGTATCGTGCTGATTTCGCTCTCGACATCTGTATCCTTAAGAGTGCGTGAAAGATCCTGCAAGGTCAAGCCCAGGGCCAGACTTTTTCTTCCAGAATCAATACCTTCGCCCACATAGACATCAAACAACTCGATGTTTGTCAGCCGCCGGGAGCCCGCTTTGGCGATGCAATCCTTGACTTTTTGCGCGGATATGACCTCATCCAGCACGATCGCAATATCCCGACGAATCGAGGGGTATTTTGACAGCGGCACGAAGGCCGGCAGTCGGCGTGCGGCCAGTGCGGCCTGCGCAATCTCGAACAAATAGACCCGCTGCGTCAGCCCCAGCGCCTGCTGCAGCCCCGGATGCAGGGCCCCCAGGCGGCCGACCGGGCTGCCCTCACGCAAAATCACGGCCGCCTGGCCGGGGTGCAGGGCCGGGTGGTGCTCGTCGGCGTCAAAGCGGAATTGATCGGCGTTCCCTGTCTGTGCCAGCAATTGCTCAACGTGTCCCTTGCAATCGAAAAAATCGGCCTGGCGGGTGGCGCTGCCCCACTGCGGCGGCAGCAACGGCCCGGATACCAAACCTGCGAGTACCGGTTCCTGTTTTAATTCAGCATCTTGGAAAATAAACCTGAGACCCTGCTCGAACAAGAATACCCGATCCTGCTGGCGATTCAAGTTATACAAGGCGGTTTGCAGCAAGCCCGGCCACAGCGAGGTGCGCATGGCGGCCATATCGGCGGAGATCGGATTGGCCAGTTGCAGGGCCGCGGCCTGCGGGTCCAGCTGCTGCTGCAGCTTCGGATCGACAAAACTGTAGGTGATCGCCTCCTGATAGCCCAGATCCACCAGCAGCCGCTTGTAATGGTCCGGCGCGCGACGGGTTTCCGGCCGCGGCCCCATCCGCAGGCTCACCTGCGGCCGACTGGCCGGCAGATTGTCATACCCGTGAATCCGCCCCAGCTCCTCGATCAGATCCACCTCGAGATTAATATCAAACCGGAACGACGGCGGCGTCACCTCCCAGACAAGCTCTTCCTCGTCCCTCGTCCCTCGTCCCTCGTGCCTTTCGGCCGCACGGACCACCATGCCGAGACGCTCGAGAATATCGACCACCGCGTCCCCGGCAATTTCCGCCCCCAGCACCCGGGCAATCCGGGCATTTCGCAGCGTCACGGGGGCTCTGACCGGAAGATGTTCGTGTTGCTGGACATGTACCACCGGCCCCGCCTCGCCGCCGCAAATGGCCTGCAGCAGCGCCGTGGCGCGCTCCAGCGCCGGCACCTGGAGCTGCGGATCGACGCCCCGCTCGAAGCGGTGCGAGGAGTCGGTATGCAGGCCGTAGCCGCGCGCCTTGCCGGCGATCGCCTGCGGGGCGAACCAGGCGCTTTCCAGGAAAATATCGATCGTTCCCTCCCCCACGGCGGAATCGGCCCCGCCCATGATGCCGGCCAGCGCCAGCGGCGCGGTCTCATCGGCGATCACCAGCGTACCGCTGTCGAGTTCGATCGTCTGCTCGTCCAGCAGGGTCAGGGATTCGCCGGATTCGGCGTAGCGGACCCGGATCCCGCCCTGCAACCGGGCCAGATCGAAGGCATGCATCGGCTGGCCCAGCTCCAGCAGCACGTAGTTGGTCACGTCCACCACCGGGCCCAGGCTGCGCAGGCCGCTGCGACGCAGCCGCTCGGCCAGCCACAGGGGCGTCTCGGCCTCTGGATCGATACCCCGCAACACCCGCCCGGCGTACTGCGGGCAGGCCTCGGGGGCTTCCAGGGCGACGCTGAGGGTCTCCTTGATCTGCGCCTCGCGAGCGTCAGGATCCGGCCCATGGACCGACAATTTGTTCAGTACGCCGACCTCGCGGGCGATCCCCGCCACGCTCAGACAGTCGCCCCGGTTGGGGGTCAGGCCCAGCTCGATGCTCACATCATCCAGATCCAGATAAGCGCGGATCGACTCGCCCACCGGCGCCTCATCGGGCAGTTTCATCAAGCCCTCGGCGCTCTCCGCCAGGCCCAGCTCCTTCTCGGAGCAGAGCATGCCCTGGGACGGCACGCCGCGCAGTTTGGACTTTTTGATTTTCAGATCGCCCGGCAGCTTCGCCCCCACCAGCGCCGTCGGCGCCTTGAGTCCCTCGCGCACATTGGCGGCGCCGCAGACGATCTGCAGCGGCTCACCGCCGCCGACATTCACCGTCGCCACCCGCAGCTTGTCCGCGTCGGGGTGGGGTTCGAGTTTCATCACCTCACCGACCACGACCTTGTCAAACGCCCCGGCCACCGGCTCGATCGCATCCACCTCCAGCCCGGCCATCGTCAACTGATGCGCCAGCGTTTCGGTGTCGATATCGGGACTAACCCACTCGCGTAACCATTTTTCACTGAATTTCATTTTTTCAATCTCTTTTAACGCAGAGGCGTTTATGCCCGTTGTTTGGGTGCAAAGGCGCAGAGAACGCAAAGGAACAATTTATTTTTTGTTGATTCACAAGCCACCGAAATAGCTATGATTAATTACGCTTTTCGTTACTCGTACTCCGGACTTACCCGACGAGATTGTGGGAGGCGATTTTATCGGCGACTTGCCTAAATTCGAGAAGTCGCGGCTACAAGCCCCTCCTACAACTCCAGGTGCTAGGTGCTAGCAACTAGGACCTAGAAACTGCTTTTGTGGGAGGCGATTCCATCGGCGACTGCCCAGCCACTTATCCCGAGTCGCGGCTGAAAGCCCCTCCTACAAAAAACCAGTTCCAAGTTCTAAGAACTCAGCACTCAGCACTCAGCACTCAGCACTTTATATATCCTGCCAACTGCAAACTGCCGCCTGCCAACTTTGTTTAATTGAACTGTTTCAAAAACCGCAGGTCGTTTTCAAAGAACAGCCGCAGGTCGTTCACCCCGTAGCGCAGCATCGCCAGCCGCTCGACGCCCATGCCGAAGGCAAAGCCGGTCCAGGTTTCGTTATCGATGTTCACGTGTTCGAACACGTTGGGATGGACCATACCGCAGCCCAGCACTTCCAGCCAGCCGGTGTGACTGCAGACCCGGCAGCCTTCGCCGCTGCACATGACGCACTCGATATCCGCCTCGGCGGAAGGTTCGGTGAACGGGAAATAGGAGGGGCGAAAGCGCACGGCCAGATCGTCGCGCTCGAAAAAGCGGTGCAGAAAATCATTTAAAATGGCTTTCAGATCGGTGAAGGTGACATTCTCATCCACCATCAACCCTTCCACCTGGTGGAACATCGGCGTGTGGGTCAGATCCGAATCGCAGCGATACACGCGCCCCGGCGCGATCACGCGCAACGGTGGTGTGCTCTGCTGCATGACGCGGATCTGCACCGGCGAGGTATGGGTACGCAGCAACCGGCCGTCCTCGAAATAAAAGGTATCGTGCATGGCCCGCGCCGGATGGGATTCGGGAATGTTCAGCGCCTCGAAGTTGTGAAAGTCATCCTCGACCTCCGGACCTTCAGCGACTTCAAACCCCAACTGGGCAAACAGCTCCTCGATACGCTGCAGCGTCAGCGTCACCGGATGCAGGCCGCCGGTGACCTGACCGCGTCCCGGCAGCGTGACATCAAGGGTCTCCTTCGCCAGCTTCTCGTTCAGCGCCGCGTTTTGCAGCGCCTCCCGCCGCGCCTCGATCGCCTGCTGGATCCGCTGCTTGGCCTGATTGATCGCCTGCCCCGCCTTCGGCTTTTCTTCCGGCGGCAGCTTGCCCAGCGATTTCATCTGTTCGGTGATCAGGCCCTTCTTGCCCAGATAGCGCACCCGCACCTGATCCAGCGCCTGCAGATCCCCGGCCGCATTGATGCCCTGCTCGGCGTCTTTGATAAGTTGTTCGAGTTGTTCCTGCATCGGTTTTTTATCGATTTATG
>JBKGZJ010000178.1:0-4548 GCA_046545635.1 Thiohalophilus sp.
AGTCACAGCTTTCCTCAAGTCTGTAATGGCAATTGACTGGACTACGCACTTCAGGAGGATGCACCAATGACTCATTTCAACTTTATCCCGGACCGAACAGGCTCCCTGGCCGTGGCGCCACTTGCGGCGCTTGCCTTGCTGTTAGGTGGTTGCAGTAGCGACGAAGATACCATCGGCGCATTACCTGGCGAGCCTGACCAGGCGCTGTTTGCCTTCTACGTGGATGGGGATGGCCAGCAACAGGTGGCCCGCATCGATCCGGATACCCTGGAGATTCTAGATACCAACCATGTCCCGGCCGGTGGTTCCGGTGGCAAGCAGAAATCCTATTTTTATCAAGACGGCTTCCTGTGGACAGCCTCCGGCCCGGATGTTTACGGGCTGGATCCCGACACGCTGGAACCGGTTCCAGGTCAAAGCGGCCCCTATATCCAGGGGAATCGTTCCGGTGATGTGGATGAAGCACTGGTAAGCAGCGCGGGGCTCAGTATCTCGAGCGACACCACGCAGCAACAAAGTAGTTACGATAAAGAGACGCTCAGTTTGCTGCAGCGCACCTCCTGGACAGCGGAAGAAATGGAAAAGGTGGATCTGTGTGAGCTGCATCATTCGGTTTCAAATAGGACCAGGACCTTGGCCACGAGCGGCGACACGATCACAACGCAGGAACATCAGGCCGCGGAGGATGTGCTGTTTCACAACATGGGGTATCGTCCCGTTGGCAATGAAACCGCCCCGGATGGCAAACTGGTAATGTACGGTGTGCGTCAGGGCGATCATCTCCTGTTCCTGGATACGGACCCCGAATCCGACACCTTTGGCCAACCGGTGCGTTTTGTTTTTCCACGTTTCGGTACCATCAAGGACAACAGCAATGCTGTCGTGGCCAGCTATAGTTCGGTTTATAGTGAGGCAGACGGCTCGGCAGACGGTAACCTGAACTATGACCGTACCGGCAACGCTGCGCCTGGTGATACGGACACGTTCGTGGAACCGTGTGATTCAACCATGTTGCGCAACGCAGACGGGGAGGCCTGGACCTGCACCCCGGATGTGGACGGCGATACCATCACCTGCGTCAATGTCGATATGATCAACACTGACAGTCCGGAGGCATTTACCATCGCCGTACCTCGCATCAAGATCGGGGCGACGAGAACGGGACCCTGGATGGGTTCACTGGTCAACCGCAATTTCGGATCCAACGAGTTCCTGTTCTTCACGGAATACGAAGGTGAAAATACCGAGGGGGTCTGGGATGTCAGCGACCCCGCCAATCCCTATGAAGTACAGCGGATATACGAGGATCTGAGGCATGTCGTGGATCCGGGTGTGGATACCGATTTCGTGAATGGTAATAATTACCAAGTAGACATCGATTTCAGTACCACCGGCGGTGGGACGACTTCAGTGACTTACGAATATGTTTCAATCCCGGGTGCAAGTGATGATCTCAGTGGCGCCAGTGCCACCGGCGCGACCACCGCGTATCTTGCCAAGGTAACCGATACGGATCCGGGACCGGAGTATTTGCTCAACGGTCTGGTCGGACGTTCCAGCACCAGTAACGGCTCTATTTCCAGAAAGGCCGGCACGGGAGGCGATACCATCATTTTCAGTGATGAGGTGTGGCTCACCACATTCCTGAATGAATCCGTGTTCCAGATCGTGGATCTGGGAACTTTGGCGCCTTATCGGATATCCGAGACAATGGATACCCCTTCCGCCTTTTCGGGTTATTTCTCGCCGGACGGCAGCAAGTACTTTCAGGTCGTAGAGGGCGAGATACAGGTCATTGATCGTCAAAATCGCAGCCTGAGTGATGTTATTACCCTGCCCGGCCCGGTAGGTTCGATCGCGCTTGGCACCCATACCTCTGGCACATCCGGATCCGGTGGAACCGGCGGTGATGGTGGTGGCGGAGATGGCGGTGGTGGTGGCGGTTCACTGCCGCCGAACCCCTGTGGTGGCTGAACTCTTTGTCGCGGCTGCCCGGATCGGGCAGCCGCGCACATTGATTGCCTGAATAAAAACTCTATTCTCAATAAGAACACTAACAAGAACCAAGGAGCAAAGATATGCGTATCGCCTATATATTCTCAACCGGGAACGCCAGTTATATTCTGGAGAAGATGATACTGCCGCAACTTGAGTCCGGCTCGCATGGTGTGACCGTTGTGGGAATGTTCTTTTTTGTGGATAACAATTACATGCTCGAAGAAGGCAATCCCACCGCATTGCGCCTGGCCGCGCTTGCCAAAGAGCATGGCATACTGGTGATGGGCTGTGATCAGTGTTGTGAACTGCGCCGTATCGATGACAAGATCCAGGAGCCCTTTACCATTGGTTGTTTTCCCAATCTCTATGGCGCGCTGTCAAAGGCGGGCGGTCTGGACCAGGTAATTACACTCTGAGTCACCGGTTTGAGTTGAACCTGATAGTGTGTTTTGGATGGGGAGGAGCGCATTCTTACTGCTCCCCCTGCCCCTTCACATAGTGACGGCAAGAATACCCAGATCGAAGAACGACATTCCCTGCTGAGTACGGCGGACCACCGGCGCCCCGGATTGAGCGATGCCGGCCCCATGACGCGCCTGATCTCAAAAGGGAGCAAGGTGCCGATCGGCGGTAATGTCAGACCCGCTTCCGCAGGACAAGACCCCGCCCCCCGGAAATATTACGGCTGCGGATTAAACCGTACCGAAAGCCGCGTGAACACTTCGATAGTGACCGGCGCGTTCACCGGCCGGACTTTTGATCAGCCCGATTCGGCAGCAGCGCACACATCCCGGCCTTGACATCCCCCCTGGCAAATGTGTTTACTTTAAGTTGTATAAATAATACTTCTTTAATCGGCCGCCCTGTCCGGGTTCCGTACCCGGTTATTACCCGGGCTTCGTGTCTGGGACATCAGGCATCGGGGCGGTCAACGCAATCTGGAGAAACAGCCGGTATGCCCACCATTACCTATGCAGGCCAGGCCTATCACTGCCGTGAGTCCGAAACCGTCCTCGACGCGCTGATGCGCCAGGGAGTTACCCTGCCGTTCTCCTGCCGCAGCGGCATCTGCCACGTCTGCATGATGCGCTACACCGCCGGTGATGTGAATGAGCGGGCCCAGGCCGGCATCAAGCCCCGGCTGCAACAGCTGGGGTATTTCCTGCCCTGCCGCTGCCGGCCGCAAAGCGATCTGGCGATTGCGCCACCCAACCCCGACGATCTCTATACCCGGGCGCTGGTGGCCGACAAGACGCCGCTCAGCGACTCGGTCTGTCGGCTGCAGCTGGAACCGGCCACCGTCCTCGATTACCGTCCCGGCCAGTTCATCAACCTGCGCCGCCCCGACGGGACGGCGCGCAGTTATTCCCTGGCCTCTATCCCGGGGGACTATTTTCTGGAACTGCATGTCCGCCGCCGGCAGAACGGCCGGCTGAGCAACTGGATTTTCGATGAACTGCAGATCAACGACGAGGTGGAAATCCACGGCCCCGCCGGCGACAACTATTACCAGGCCGACAGCCCGCAACAACCCCTGCTGTTGATCGCCAGCGGCACCGGCCTGGCACCCCTGTGGGGCATCGCGCGCGATGCCCTGATCGTTCAGGGGCACAGCGGCCCCATTCATCTGTATCACGGCAGTCACAGTCGCGACGGACTCTATCTGCATCAAGCACTGCTCGAACTGCAACACCGGTATCCCCATTTTCACTACCATGCCTGCATCTCCGGCAGCGAGGTATCGCAAGGGTTTCGTGCCGCCCGGGCCGATGTCGCGGCGCTCGCAGATCACCCGGACCTCGACGGCTGGCGCATCCATATCGCCGGCAATCCCGCCATGGTCCATGACACCCGAGAGGCTGTCTCCCGTGCCGGTGCCCGCGAGTCACACATCCTGGCCGATCCGTTCGAATTGACCGACCTGCGCGGCGACAACGCCGCCTCTGCCGAACCCGCCTGTGGCCGCCGCGCGGAAGACCACGCCGCGGCACCCTGGAAACAACCGGAAGTCGAGTTCCCGCCACCGGATCCGGAACTCTGGCGCGCCCTGAAAGAGGGGGCGTTACTCAGCGAGATACTGCCGGAGTTTTACGCCCGGGTGTACGCCGATCCGTATCTGTCACCGTTTTTCAAAAACGTAACCCGACAACGGCTGATCGAAAAACAGTACTCCTTTCTCAAACGCGCCATCACCGGCGAGCAGTGCTATTTCGGCGAGCGCCCACGCAATGCCCACCACTGGATGGTGATCTCCGATGAGTTGTTTGATTACCGTAACGATCTCCTCAAACAGGTCGCGCGCGAACACGGGCTGAGTGAGCAATGGATAGAACGCTGGCACACGGTGGAAGAGTCCTTCCGCCGCGACATTGTCAAGAACTCACCCTGGCCCCGGGTCATGGACGGCGTGGAGATGGGACACGACGGGTTTGGTGAAATGGTGCTGGAAGAAGGCACCCTGTGCAGCAGTTGCGAACAGGCGATCGACAGGGGAGAGAGCGTACGCTATCACCTGCGTACCGGCGAAACCTATTGCCCTGCCTGTTCCGC
>JBKGZJ010000179.1:0-4453 GCA_046545635.1 Thiohalophilus sp.
GGATCAGTCCCTGTGCCTGGGATTCTGCCAGCAATGCCCACAATCCCCCCAGCAGCCCGATCAGGCCAAAGGTGCGCAAACCGGCAACCCGGCTGCCCTCCTCGCTTTCGCGTCCTTTCCAGCCCCGTTCCAGACCGATAATCAGACCTATGGCGATGGCAATGCCAAGCTGTGTAAAGGTTTCGAGCATGCCGCTTGTCGGTGTTGTGGACGGAAAATCCATTCTAGCGTCAGATCCGACAACATGACAAACCCCGTGATCAGAGGGGAAGCCCGCTGTCAGTTATCGGGGCTCGCAATATCATTGTGATCGGGTATTCGGAACTTCTATTTAGCCACGAGTCTTTTTCTTTACCGGCTTTTTCTTGCTGACGTTCTTTTTAGCGACCTTCTTTTTGGCAGTTTTTTTCCGGGCTGCTTTCTTCCCGGTCGATTTCTTTTTACTGACTTTCTTACCGGCTGTCTTTTTCTTTGTAGCTGTCTTTTTCTTTGCGGCTTTCTTTTTGCTTCCCGGTTTCTTTGCTATTTTCTTCTTGCCGGATTTGGCGAGCGCATTTTCCGTGGCCTTGCGTAACTGCCTGAACCGATCCGAGACGCCATTGGCCAGTTCGTCTCTCAGTTCCTCGACCTCCCTGGCCATCTTTTCCCAATACTCCCGGGGTTTAATATCGGAGATCTGGTTACGAAAGTGTTCTGTCCTTTGCGAGGTCGATTTGGCGGCGGAAGAGACCTTGTTACTGACCCTGTCAAATCCCTCGTGGATTTCTTTCATCATCAGCTCGCGGATTTTCTCCACTTCCTTCATCGCATCGCTGGCACGGGTGCGCACCGACTCGCTGAATTTCGACTTTGCTCCCGTTTTCTTCGTCGCCATAGCATCCTCTCAGTACAAAACGTTTAATCTTTGCCATCTATAGCAGAATCGTTTCGATAAAAAAACCGGGCGAGTGCCCGGTTTGCGAAGCGGCTTATTCGTACATCAATTCCGGCCAGAAGGTTTTCTCCGGTTCCTTGGCGGCCAGTTCCTCGGCTTTTTTCCTGGCTTCGCCATAGGTCATCTCTTCGTCAAAATGACCGCGTTCGAATTTGGTCTTGTATTTCCAGCCGATGCGAAACCCGGTGGCGTCATCCGGCCGGTTCAGTGGATCGGCTTTGGGCTTGTAGGTACCTGTTGCCATTATTGACCTCCTTGCAGTTACTTGAGTATAGAACTCGGTTATACACTATTATATGGTTTCGCGCGCAGGTTTCCAGGAGGACGGGCTGGCCTGGCCGAGGGGCCGCAAGGATGCTCCCTTCCAGTTTAAAACCCCTTTTGTTTCAGTTATTTACACCCGGTCCCCGGAGCCACTAGAATAGCCCCTATGGATTTGTTCGACACCCATTGCCACCTTGATGATCCCGTTTTCGATGCCGATCGGGAACAGATCCTCGCCCGTTGTCGACAGAGCGGCGTGCGCCGGATCGTGGTGCCCGGGGTGTCCGCCGACAGCTGGTCCCGGCTTCTGGCGCTGTGCGAGGCGGACGCCGGCCTCTATCCGGCGCTGGGCATGCATCCCTTGTATCTCGAGGCGCACAAACCGGCGCACCTGGATCAACTGGCCAGTTTGTTGGAGGAAAGCCGGCCCGTTGCCATCGGTGAGATTGGCCTCGACTATTATATTGAGAACCCGGACCGGCGGAATCAGGAGTCACTGCTGCGCGCCCAGCTGGATTTCGCCCGGCACACCGATCTGCCGGTATTGTTGCATTGTCGCAAGGCCCACGACCGGATCCTCAAGGCCCTGCGCGAGATCCCGGTGCGTGGCGGTATTGCCCATGCCTTCAACGGCAGTCTGCAGCAGGCACATCAGTATATCGAACTGGGCTTCAAGCTGGGATTCGGCGGCATGCTCACCTACGAGCGCTCCAACAAACTGCGTAAACTGGCACGCGAGTTGCCACTGGAGGCGATCGTCCTGGAGACCGACGCCCCGGACATGACCGTCGCCTCCCATCGCGGTGAGCGCAACAGTCCCGAATACCTGCCCGAGTGTCTGGCGGCCCTGGCCGAAGTGCGCGATGCCGATCCGGACGAGGTGGCACGACAGACCACCGCCAATGCCGAAGCCTTGCTCGGATTGCACTGAACCATGAGCCACGACGACTACGACGAACGCTTCGGCGGCCTGCGCCGCCTGTATGGCGAACAGCTCTATCCCTGGCTGTCGCAACTGCATATCGCCGTGGTCGGACTGGGCGGTGTCGGCTCCTGGGCCGTGGAAGCGCTGGCACGCACCGGCGTCGGTACACTGACCCTGATCGATTACGATACCGTGGCCGTCAGCAACATCAACCGCCAGCTGCCTGCTCTGAGTGACACACTCGGCGAGAAAAAATCCACCGTCATGAGCCAACGCATCCAGGAAATCAATCCCGGGTGCCGGGTCAATGTGATCGATGATTTTATTAACAGCGACAACCTGCGCGACTATCTTTCAGCAGACCAAAACTACGATTACGTCATCGACGCCATCGACAGTATCAAATTCAAGACCGAGATGATCGCCCACTGCCGGCGCAACAAGCTGCCTGTTATCACCACCGGCGGCGCCGGTGGCGTCACTGATCCGGGCCTGATCCATGTCGCGGATCTGAGCAAAACCTACAATGACGCCCTCGCCGCCAAAGTGCGCAACAATCTGCGTTCGCGTTTCGGGTTCAGCAAGAACCCCAGGCGCGGTTTTGGCGTTGAATGTGTGTTTTCCTCGCAACATAAACTCTATCCCAAAGAGGACGGCAGCGTGAGTCATCAAAAGCCGGGAGTTCACGGTGTGAACCTGGATTGCCGCTTCGGTTACGGCTCGGCGGTCTTTGTCACCGCCACATTCGGCATGATTGCCGCCTCACGCGCCATCAACAAGGCATTAGAGAAACGTCAACGCAAAGCGCAAGAGGCCGGGCATGACTGATATCATCCTCTGCACCCTCAATGCCCGCTATTTTCACAGCTCGCTGGGATTGCGTTATCTGTACGCCAATCTTGGCGATCTGCAATCGCGTGCCCGGATTCGGGAGTTCATCATCAATCAGCGGCCCATCGAGATTGCCGAGCAGCTGCTGGCGGACGACCCGAAGATCATCGGCCTGGGCGTATATATCTGGAATATCGCGCAAACCAGTGAGGTCATCGCCATCCTGCGTCGCGTGCGTCCCGATCTCATCATTATTGTCGGCGGACCGGAAGTCAGTTATGAACAGACCACCCTGCCTTTTTATGACGAGGTGGATCATATTGTCAGCGGCCAGGGCGATCTGGCGTTTGCCGATCTCTGCAACCGGCTGTTAAATGGCCACACTGTAGAGGAGAAGATCGTGCAGCCGCAACCATTTAAACTGGCGGATCTGGCTTTTCCCTATCCCTGTTATACCGACGAGGATATCCGCAACCGTTTTATCTATGTCGAGGCCTCGCGGGGCTGTCCTTTCAAGTGCGAATTCTGTCTCTCGGCACTGGATAAAACCGCCTGGCCGTTCGATCTGGAGCAGTTTCTCGCCCACATGGAAACGCTTTATCAACGCGGCGCCCGGCATTTCAAATTCATCGATCGCACCTTCAATCTCAAGCTGGCCAGCAGCCTGAAAATCATGGAATTCTTCCTGGAACGGATCAACGACGGGCTGTTTTTGCATTTTGAACTGATCCCGGATCATCTTCCCGATCAACTGAAAACCCGGATCCGGCAATTCCCGCCCGGAACGCTGCAGTTTGAAATCGGCATCCAGAGTTTCAACCCCGAGGTACAGGAGCGCATCAGTCGCCGCCAGGATGATGACAGGGCCGAGGCGAATATCCGCTTTTTGCGCGAACGGACCCATGCCCATCTGCATACGGATCTGATCCTGGGCCTGCCCGGCGAGGACGTGGCGAGCATCGCCCGGGGCTTTGATCGGCTGATCGAACTGAATCCGCATGAAATTCAGGTCGGCATACTCAAGCGGCTGCGCGGCGCACCGATTATCCGCCACATCGACGACTATCAACTGTGCTTCAATCCCGCGCCGCCGTACAATATTCTCAGTACCCGCGATATTGATTTTGCCACGATGCAACGGCTGAGCCGCTTCGCCCGTTACTGGGACATGATCGGCAACTCGGGGCGTTTCACCCGGACCCGCCCCCTGTTGCTGGATAATGCCCCTTTCGAGCGCTTTCTCCGGCTGTCGGACTGGTTATTTGCCACCACCGGGCAGACCCACAAGATCGCCCTGCCCCGGCTGTTTCGCCTGATCTACCAGGGCGCGCGGGAATGCTTCGACCTCGACGAGCAGCAACTGTATGACGCCATGTACGAGGACTACACCACCTGCGGCATGAAAGGCGAACCCGAATTTGCTACGAACTTGAACCAAAGTTCTGCTTCCCGTAAAACCGGCCTGTCGTCCAGACAAGCCCGTCATCATTAGTGCTTAG
>JBKGZJ010000180.1:0-4450 GCA_046545635.1 Thiohalophilus sp.
GTACAAGAAAGGTTGGTTGGTGAAGTATCAGACTTTCTAAAAGTATTAACTAAAAACGCCCAACGAGGCACTCAACTTGGACGCGCCAAAAAGCGGCGCGCCCGTAAGCCATTACGTTATGAGTTTAATGCGCAAATGAAAGTGGGTTGATAAAACAATAATTAATGCAGCACTAAAGAGGGTTGGTATGGACATATCTAACCGTCTTGCGGAATTAGGTTTTCAACACACTAAAAAATGGGACTGGGTTAGGCTTGGTAATGGCTATGCAGATTTTGTGCATTTACATAGAGAAGGCAGTTCCTATGGAGGGCAATTAAATTATTCAATATCTTTTAGAATTTATTGTGGAAATAGAATTCTAAATGATGATTTTGAGTCTTTAGTCTTAAATGGGCCTAACTCTGATTCAGCTGAAGCAGAATCAAGAATCAAAGGGTCAGATCACTTGAAGCCTGACAATCATAATATTTATCATCTTGACACTGACGAATCGACATACAGCGTGAGGCAAAATTGAATCAAACATCACATCTCCGAACCCTTCAGAAAATTTTAGCACTAATAGCAGGTCTTTTCGGTGCGGCAACGATTTTTGCCGGCAGTCGCGTCCTGACTGGTTCCGATCCGGGCTATGTTGTCTTTCTGCCTTTACTCGTCTACAACACGGTGATGGGATTTATTTACATCGGCGTGGGGATTGTCGCGTGGCGTAATGTTCATTACGGGCGGTACGGGGCCGCGGCTGTGTTTATTTTGAACCTGCTTGTCCTTGCCGCCGTCTGGCTGTTTTACAACTCGGGCGGCGCCGTGGCGGTCGACAGTCTGCGCGCCATGACACTGCGTACGGTTGTCTGGCTGCTGCTCTTTATGGGTTTATTCTGGCTGAGCCGCCGCAGTCCCGCGACCTGAGACGAATCCATTATGAGCTGTATACTATGGCAATGAAACTGAAGCAATTTCTCGGCTATGAATGGGATGCAATTGCGGGAATCGTGGCCGCGGTCATCGCGATTGTTCTGCATCTTCTGCATGTCGTGGATGAGAAGGTAATCCTGCCGATTCTTCTTGCCCTGCTGGGCCTGCTGTTTATCAACTTCATGCGCCATACCCGCAATAATGAACTGACCGCCGAACAGGTCGAGTCAACCGCGCAGGCGGTAGAGCGTATCCAGGCCTCGCTCAGGTCACCCGAGGTGGTGCTGGTCGGACCACGCCATTTGCGGACGGTGAATGAGCATTTTGTCCGGGATATGAGTGGTGAGACGATCTG
Organism: Thiohalophilus sp.; assembly: GCA_046545635.1. GTDB lineage: Bacteria > Pseudomonadota > Gammaproteobacteria > UBA6429 > Thiohalophilaceae > Thiohalophilus. The sequence continues at coordinate 1,274 of JBKGZJ010000180.1, forward strand.
GTTTAACGTCTGTCTGTCCATGTATCTCCCGCAGTCCCTGTTCGATGCACTGCTCAGGCCGGCTATCGATAATCCACGGATTACCTCCATCCAGTTTGTGCTGGATACATCACAAAAGGATTTGTGGCAGGAGCTGCTGCCCCGAATCGGCGAGTGCGCCGGTCAGCTCAAGGTCAAGGAGCCGCGCTGGTGCCACCTGAGCAAGACCACCTCGTTTATCCTGGCCGACAGTCAATCAAGCGGCGGTACCGAGGCGCTGCTCAGTTTCTGGGGTGAGCCATTCATGGCCCAGAGTACCGGACAGGATGTGCCACGCTTTATTTTCCATGTTCAGAAGAATTCCGAACTGCTGCCGCATCTTGTCGAGTTGCAGCGAACACAGTCCCGTTCTGCTGGGGCTGACTGAAATTCAAGCCAGCCTCTATACGATTTTCTCTCGTCCATATGCTGGTGACAAACCGGTAATTTATCGTTCTGTTAGCGATCGATCGTAAACAGAATATCCGCGCTCTGGTGCTCGCCGCTTTCGCCCTTGATGTACCAGCGGTCGGACAACTGATAGCGTACGCTCAGGGTATTGAACGACTCGACAATCCCCACGCCATAACTGACGTAGAGTCTGGGTGCCAGGTAACGGCCCATGACCAGCGAGGCCTGTTCGCCGGTGTCGCTGGCCTCGACGCGCATCTCGTCCAGCCCGAAACGATCGCCGATCTGCCGTGCCAGGCTGTCGCCGCCGCTCAGACTCAGGGCCAGCGCCGCTTTGGCCATCATGCTGCCCTCCTCGCCGGAGGCGGTTTCCAGCGGGCGGCCCAGCATCAGATAGGCGAGCGTATCGGTCTGGCCCATGGCCGGGCTGGAGAACAGCTCCACGTCCGGTTGATTGAGGCTGCCGCGCACCCGGATGCCGGCGGTGACGTCATTCACCTCACGCACCGCGCGCAGATCCAGGCCGGGATTACCGACCGGGCCGCCGGTATACAACAGGCGCCCGTGTTCCACATTAAGGCGCTGGCCGTAGGCGCTATAGCGGCCTTCGACCACGTTGATCTCGCCGCTGGCGGTGGTCAGTTCACCGGGACTGTCCGTCAGCAGCAGATCGCCGCCCAGGCGCCCCTCGAAGCCGAAGCCGTACAGGCTTACCCGTTCGCCCAGGGTTAATCGCACCCGGGTGGTGATTTGCCATTTCTCCTCGACCGCTTCCTCGCCACCGACGATCACCGCGTCTTCCGAGACCCGCGCGGCGGTGGTGACATCTTTGGGCTGCAGGCGGGCAAAGGGCACATGCACATCACCGCGGATATCGATGTTGCGCCCCTGCAGCCTGAGTTGCAGATCGGGGTCGATGGCCACCCGCGCCTCGGGGATGCGTGCCACCTCGACGTTCTCACCCTTGATGTTGATCGTCGTTGGCCAGCCGGCCTGGTGATCGAGTCCGGTCTCACCGTCTGCCTGCAGATCCCCGTCGCCCGAGTGGGCCTGTAACCGGTAATTCAATGTGTTCAGTCCGTCGCTGTGGGCGTTCACGCGGACCTGCTCCAGCTGCAGTCCGAGCCGGGGAATGCGCAACCTGCCCTGATCCAGATCGGCCTTGCCGCTGTAGCGCGGCCGGGCCACTGTTCCGCCGACATCCAGGTTCATCGCCAGCTCACCGTCGAGATCCTGTACGTCGGGCAACAGCGCCTCGACAATGCCGGGCCGATTGATCGTCATACTGGCGTTGCCCTGCACCGGCTGGGTGTCGCGCTCGAGGTTCAGCAACTGTGCACCGGGCAGGGCCAGTTCGGCCTGGAACTGATCGCCGTTGCCCATGGCCAGGCTTGATGTCGCCCGCACGCCTTTTTCATCCGCGCTCAGTTCGAGACTGCCCGCGCGATAGTCCCAGCGATCCAGTTCCCCTTCGAGGACGGGATAGACAACCGTGCCCGCCGGCAGCTTGATATGGGCCCGGCCACTCAGCTGCTTCGCCGCATCCAGCTGCCAGGCGGCGGTGGCATTGGCCACCCCTTCAATGGTCAGATCAGAAGGCAGCCAGGGGGAGAAGACCTGTAGCGGAAAATTCACCAGCTCAAGTTCCGAGCGCCAGCGCTCGCCGCTTTGCTGTACCTCTCCACAGACACTGGCATCGCTGCTCTGCACACAGAAGGGGGCAAGTACCAGGTTGTTTTTTATCAGCTTCAGGGCGACCGGCTGTTGCAGCTGCCAGTTATCAAATTCCGTGCTCTGCAGATCAAGCGTCTCGATCCGCCCGCGCCAGCCATCGGCACTGGCCGCGCCCCTGAGCTCCACCCGTGCCGTGTTGCCGTCATCCCTGGCAAGCAGTTGCCACTGTCCCGGATCGGCCTTGATTTCCAGCCGCTCGATCTTCTGGTTGTGCACGTCGAGCGCATCGGCGATGAGATCGATATTGACCTGTTGCCAGCGAAACAGATCCACATCCAGATTACCGCTGAGGTTGCCAATCTGATAATCCGGCAGGCTCATCGCCTTGCCATCGAGCGTGGCCTGGATGAGCGGCTCGGCCTGCGTGCCAGTGAGTTTGCCCTTGGCCTGAAGCTGCCCCCCGGCCTGCGGATACAGCATGCCCAGATCGTCGGCATCGACGGACCAGTTGAGATTCAGTTTCCGGCCGAGCAGGCCCTGCGTGCTCACCTTTGCCGTTCCCGATTCGAGATCAAACTCTTTCACCTGTAACCGGTCAACGTCCCAGGCCAGCCGGCTGCGCAGGTTCACCGGCTGATTGCGCAGCTTGCCGCCGAGCCGGGCAATGTCGGCCTTTGCGGTGATCTCACCTGCCTGCAGCTGTCCGGTGGAGGTCAGCGCGACGTTCAGGCGACCGGGCCATTGCGGCCACTGCTCTGCGGGGTTGAGATTGCGGCCTGTGACCTGTACATCCCAGGCGAGTCGCGGTGACCAGTCGAGCCGGCCTGTCAGGCGGGTTTCGCCATCCAGTGCCGTGACCCGCAGGCGGTCGAGATCCAGCCCGTCGCGATCGCCGCTGCCAGTGAGATGCCAGGTCGATGGCGGCCCCTGTGGCAGGGGACGATCCGCGCTGAACGCGATCCGGTACTGATCCGGGTTGCCCTCGATGCGGCCTTCACCACTGGCACTGTCTATCCAGGCCTCATCGCGCAGCGGCCAGCGCAAATTTTTCCAGTCCAGTTGCAGGGCAAGATT
>JBKGZJ010000181.1:0-4412 GCA_046545635.1 Thiohalophilus sp.
CGCCGAGGAGCTCGTCCTTTACCTCCGACCACCTCCGGGACGCAGCCTCAACGGCCTTTCGGGGAAAGACGCCCGTGTAGGTCGAGAGCTCGTTGAGAATTTCCGCTCGGCTCATCTCCGTCATGCCGTCAGTATCCCACAAATCAGGGAACCGTCGAAACCACCCTGCCGATCGATGTGAAGGGCCGCATCCCCGGGAACCGGCCCGTCCCGCCCGGCGACGCCCGGCCGCCGCTACGCCTGCAGCGCCGACCCCGTCGTGTGCCGCCGGTACCGGCCCCACCGGCTCCCGGGGACCGGGTGCTCCGCTAAACTCCTCGGGCCCGCCGAGACGCGGGCGCCTTTCGGCTTGCTCCGCTCCGCCGGGCGCCCGCTGCGGGCCCTGCGGGGTACCGCTTCGCCCCCTTGCGGCCGGCGACGCCGACTACAAGGTCGGATCCACACCGACTCGGGGGGACGGGGCTAAAAGCCGACGGTCAGAAGGCCGAAGACGGAGTCGAAATGGCTGTCGCGGGTGAGAACGGCGGCATCTGCACAGAGAGCCGCAACAGCGATCTAGACATCGTTCGTTGGAATCGGTGTGCCGGCATGTCGCAGTGCGTTCATGAGCAGGCCGAATCGGTCGGCCTCGCAGCGGGCAACCGGCTGCATGAGGACTCCAGGCTGGGCCAGGAATTCGTCAAGCAGGTCAAGGTTCTCCTGCGCACGAGATCCTCGAACAAAACCGGAGACAAGCTCACCGATCACCACCGGCGGAATCAGCAGCTCATCGGCGTTTTCCATGAGCTGGACTACCTGATCCTCACCCAGGCAAAAAGCGGTGTAGGCCGTTGTGTCCAAAGTTAGCTTCATTTCCAAAGCTCCGGATCGATACGCGAGTTATCCTCCTGGGTCTGCTCAAATTCCCGGGCTTCCGCAGCATTCCAGCTGCCCGCCAAGTTACGCAGATTGCGTTTGCGACCGCTTCTGTCATCCAGGCCCGTTGCCTGCTGCAACAACTGCTGCACAGCCTCGTTCAGGCTGATCTGCTGTTCCATCGCAGTCCGTCGAATAACACACTCCAGTTCAGGAGAGAGGTTTCGAATCGTAATTTGACTCATAGAGTCGCCTTCTGATTCAATTGAATGCTGAGTGGACGCGCCGGTCAAACGGCGATGGGGCCTACTCGCGACCGCGGGGACTCAAGTAGCTGCGGCGCTAGAAAGACTGGAACGTCAACTCCCGCTCGTTGGGAATCGGCGTCCGGGCGCTACGCAACCTACGTGATACTCATCAAGGCCTCCCCCTCACGGAGGTACGACAGATATCCTGTCGTCGCTCATAAACCGTTCGTTTGGAGGAGGAGGCCACGATGCGCTTCTATACGCGCCAACACCAATACTATTGTGGGATCGATCTGCACACAAGCATGATGTATGTCTGCATCACCGATGCAGTCGGCACGCTGCTGGTTCATAGGAATCTGCGAACTGATCCCAAGGCGCCGGCCCGGGTTCTCGAACCGTATCGAGACGACCTCGCCGTCGCGGTGGAGTGTGTGTTCGTATGGTATTGGATCGCCGATCTGTGCGCTCGGCTGGGCGTCACCTTCGTACTCGGCCATGCGCTGTACATGAAGGCGATCCACGGCGGAAAGGTGAAAAACGATCGCATCGACAGTGAGACGATCGCGCACCTTCTACGGAGCGGCATGCTGCCCGAAGCCTACGCCTACCCACGGGAGATGCGATCAACGCGAGATCTCCTTCGCCGCCGGCTGTACCTGGTTCGCAAGCACGCGGAGATTCTCGGCCATATTCAGAACACGCGGCATCAGTACAACATGCCCGCGTTCGAGAAACGTATTGATCGTGCGTGTAATCGAGAGAACTTGGCCGAGCGCTTCGACGATCCCATGGTCAGCGCGAGCATCGAAGTCGATGCGCAGCGGCGGTAGACTGCTTCGCACCATCCCCGGCGTCGGCAAGACCTTGGCCCTGACCATCCTCTACGAAATCGGCGACATCTCGCGATTTCCCAAGGTCGGTAACACCCATTTGCGGTGGGCCTTCGGTGAGGCGGCGTGTCTGTTTCTGCGGGGCAACGATGCGGCTCAAGCCTGGCATCAGAAGTTGGTCAGCAGGTATGGCAAAGCGAAGGCGCTGTCGGTCATCGCGCAACGGCTCGGCCGCACGGTCTATACCATCCTCAAACGCCGGACCGCGTTCGATTTGATAATCCATCAATTGGCCCAGGGCGGTAGGCCGTGGTCAAAGTTGTAGTAAAAAGTCTGTTGGGGCAAGCGGAAATCAACCACGTCCCGGCCAACCGACTCGGTCGATTCACCCTCGATCAGCACGCGGGCGATGAAATCGGCGATAGTTTCCATCTCCGCTTCCCGCATCCCCAGCCGGGTCACCTCGATGGTGCCGATCCGCAAGCCGCTGGGCCGGTCCCAATTCTCCGGGCCGTCCGAGGGAATCAGATTCTTGTTGGTGATGACGTTCGCCTCAGCCAGACGGTGGGCGACCTCCAGCCCGCCCCCAAACTGTTTGACGTTCGCGATCACCTGGTGGGTCCGGGTGTACCCTTTATCGGCGCAGAGCATGGGGATGCCACGCTCAGCTAGGGCCCGGCCTAGGGCCTGGGCATTCTTCACGATCTGGGCCATGTAAATTTGACCAAACTCGATCATTTCCGCAGCGGAAACAGCCAGGGCCGCCACCCGGTTGACCTGATGGGTGGCCACCAGCACCGGGAAGATAGCTTCGGTCAGCGGTTCGGTCAGGTGGGGGTCATTCCACAGGATCATGCCGCTTTGGGGACCGCTGAAGGTCTTGCCGGCCGAGCCGGTCAGGATCGCTGCGCCTTCCTGCAACGGGTCCTGGAAGTAGCCGCCGGCGATGAGGCCGGCCTGATGCGCGCCGTCGTAGATGAAGCGGCCGCCCCATTCGGCGATGAGGTCGCTCATTGGCCGCACCGGCAGGGGGAAAAGGGTCATCGACATGCCCATCACCACCAGTTTGGGCCGGACGTGCCGGGCCACCACGGCAAACTGCTCCAGGTCGACCTCCAGCGCTTCAGGATCGAAGGGCACGTCGACGATCTTCAGGCCGCGGGTGCCGGCCGGGCCGTCGGGGCGGTTGCTGGAATGTCCCCCAAACGGTTGAGCCGCAGTCATCACCACGTCGCCCGGTTGGGTTAAAGCGTGGTAGACGGTCATATTGCCGAGCATGCTGCCCATCAGCCGGTGGTCGGCGTAGCGGCAGCGGAAGGCCGTCTTTAGCAGTTCCACGCACAGCGCCTCCACCTCGTCGATGTGCTGGGTGCCGGCAAACCAGCGGTTGACCCGGCCGATGTGCCCTTCCGCGGCCCGAGTACCGATCTCAGAAGCGAGCAAGGCCCGGACGGTTGGGCTGGTGGGGGCTTCGGGCGCCAGCAGGTTGATGCAGCGCTCGCCCCGCCAGGCTTCATTCCGTTTGACCGCGGCCATCACGGCCTCGGCCCAGGCCCGGGGCGACTCGCAGCTGTCCAGGATGGCCCTGGCGTTGGCCAGGATTTCGGGATCGTGGACTTCGAAGGAGGTTTCTTTGGGTTTGGTCATAAGATTTCTCTGCACCTTTTGGTCATTATATTGAGGCCCCATTTTACCCCGGTCTGCCGATTTTCGCAACGAGTCGGGGCCGGTTTCTCTCGGTCGTTTTGCCAGTTTGTTCGGGTAGCAGTAAACTGGATTTTTTAGGCTATCTTCAGTCGGACAGAGCCGGGGGTTCGACACCAAGAATGAAAATGGAGTCCAAAGCTTATGAAGTTTAAGAAATTAAACGGATCACCGGTTATGTCACTCTGAGAGCCTGCCCTGTCCCACAGGGATGGTTCCCAAAGCGAAGCCGAATGGGCCGTAGGCCGAAGAGTCCCTGTTGGGGCGCAAGAGAGTTCAAGGTGGCTGGATAGATGCTACCGCCGTTGTCTTTTTGCCAGCGGCGTTGTCTTCAAAACCACCTGTTCAGGGATTCTTCCCTTCGGTCAGAATGACATGAGATACACCGATTATTCTCTTAAAGCCAATTAGCCTTGTCAAACCTGAAGGTTTGAATCCTGTTTATAAGGGGGCCAAAACGATGACGATCACCACCCGCAATTGGGTCAAACATGCCATTTTTTACCAGACATTTCCCGACCGGTTTGCCCGCAGCCCGCGTACCCGGTACCGGGCAGGCCTGACCTTCAAACCGTGGGGCAGCCCGGCGGAGGAGCAGGGCTTTCAGGGAGGCGACCTGCGGGGCATTGTCGACAAGCTTGATTATCTGCGGTAGTTGGGGATTACCGCCTCTATGTCAACCCCATCTTTGCCTCGGCGGCCAATCACCGCTACCACATGTAGACGCCCGCCCTCTGGTTTGAGAAAGGGAGAGATATTGCTGAACTACTGT
>JBKGZJ010000182.1:0-4406 GCA_046545635.1 Thiohalophilus sp.
CCGAGTATTTTTCCCTTGCGAGCGATCAGTTTGACCCGCCCGGTTGTCTCGCGTTCGGTGATGGCGCGATCGACATCCCTGAAGTCAAAGCGCAATACGCTGTGTTTGATCCCCTGCTCACTCGCCTGCTGTTCGCTGAGTCCCACCCGGGCCAGTTCCGGATCGGTAAACGTGACCCACGGCAGCACGCGGTAATCGGTTTTTTTCGGAAAACGAAACAGCGCGTTGCTGATGATGATACCGGCCTGGTATTCGGCCAGATGGGTAAAGGCATAGGGACCGCAGACATCGCCGCAGGCATAGATATGTTTTTGCGCGGTGCGCAGGCGTCGATCCACTTCAATACCACGTGACGTGTATTTTACGCCCGCCGCGTCGAGATTAAGTTCCTCGATATTGGGTTGCCGCCCGGTGGCCACCAGGATCTGATCAACCTGAAGCCGGGTCTCGTCCTGACAGGTGATATCAAAACCCCCGTTATGTTTATCGGCGTGGGCGATCTCGCGCCCGGTTCGGATCTGCATTCCTTCGTCGATCAGTTGGGTTTGCAACAGATCAGTCAGCTCCGGATCTTCCTGGGGTAATATCTGTGGAGCCCGTTGCAACAAGGTCACCTGACTGCCGAGGCGTTGCAGGGCCTGCCCCAGTTCCAGGCCGATGGGCCCGCCGCCGATCACGGCCAGTCTCGATGGCGTGCTTTGCAGGTGGAATACACTTTCATTGGTGAGAACCGCGGCGGGATCGAGACCGGGCAGTTCCGGCACGAAGGGGCGTGAGCCGGTGGCAATGACAAATCGCTTGCCGTGAATCACCCGCTCTCCCACCTGCACCGCCTTCGGCGAAATAAACCAGGCCGGCTCGCCGAGCAGGACCTCGCAGCCGTAGGAACGAAAGCGCTCGGGATCGTCATGCTGCAGGATCTGATCGATGATCGCCTGCACCTTCGCATTGACCGCGCCCAGATCGATCGGCGGGTCGCTGGCCGGCAGACCGAATGCCTCTGCATTGCGCAGCCAGTGCGCCACCTTCGCCGCCTTGAGCAGGCTTTTGCTCGGCACGCAGCCGTGATGCAGACAGTCACCGCCAAGCGCGGCGGTTTTTTCGATCAGGGTGACCTTGAGTCCCAGCTGTCCCGCGACGCTGGCGGTGATGAGCCCGCCGACACCGCCGCCGATGATGACAATATCCCGCATTAAAACGTCAGCACCTTGTCGGAGTCCTGAATAATCCGATGCAAATCGGCCAGGGTTGAAACCGGACACAGCTCGCTGGATTCACTCTGGCGAATTTGCAGGCAGGTTCCGCAGGCATGGATTTCCCCGCCCTGTTCGACAAACGTATTCATCTGTTCCACCACGTTGAATTTCGCCTCCTGCAGGGTCTCACTCTCCACGCCCTGTCCGAGTAAGAAGATATTGACCGTGTCGCCCTGTTGGCAGGCGTACACACCCAGTCGAAAGGCATTCCAGACCGTTTCTGCAATATTACAGGTAATGACAATGCCGAGTTTCATCATGCTGCCCTCCTCGTTCCTTGCCCGGGGCAAATATTCCCGGCTGCCGCAATAACCACCTCCCGGAAAAGATGATCCCTGCGCGATGTTAGTCGACTGAGCCGCGACTTTCTTACCCGGAAATTTCCCTGAATCCCTTGACACTGTCAAGTATTCTATTAATCTATTGAATACTAGTTGTCTGGACAGGAGCTCATCATGACTTTCAGTGCCATTCTTGCCGGCCTTGCCACCGGTATCATGCTCGGCATCTTCGGCAGCGGCGGGTCCATTATCACCACCCCCGCGCTGCTCTATCTCCTTGATGTTGCACCAAAATCCGCCATCGCCATGAGCCTGGGCATCGTCGCCGTGACGGCCACGCTGACGGCGCTGCAGCACTGGCGGGCCGGAAATGTGAACGGCAAAGTAACACTGGTATTCGGGATATTCGGCATCCTCGGCACCTATGCCGGGGCCCGTCTGGGGGTCATCACCCCGGTGGTGCTGCAGCTGAGTATCTTCGCCCTGGTCATGTACGCCGCCGCCTGGAAGATGTTCCGCCCGGCGCAACCGCCCCGTTCGGCCGGGGCCGCCGCCGTGGATCTGGCGGACACCGAGGGCTGCACGTCCAAACGCTGCCTGAGCCATGTGGCCATGCACGGCATCGTGGTCGGCGCCCTCACCGGTCTGGTGGGCGTGGGCGGCGGCTTTTTGATCGTCCCGGCGCTGGTGCTCCTCTCCCGGCTGCCCATGAAACAGGCGATCGGCACCTCGCTGGCCATCGTCGCGGTCAAGTCTTACGCCGGTTTTGCCGGCTACGTGGGGGACGTGCCGATCGACTACAAGCTGATGGCCGTGTTCATCGTTGTCGCCGTCATCGGCAGTGTCATTGGCACCCGCATCGCGCGCCGCGTCTCGGCCGAGGTGTTGAAAAAAGGCTTTGCGGTATTCCTGACGCTGGTGGCCACCTACATCCTGGCCAACCAGGTTCTTGCTCTGACCAACTAAAATTTAAGGAGCGTGCCTGATGACAATGAGTTCAGAGACTAATGATCGGACACCGGTGCTGACGCTGGTTAACAACGATCCGCCCGGCCCACGCTGCAATCGCAACATTCAGGCGGCCGCGGAAGTGGCCAATCGTTACCGTATAACGGTGCAGCTGCTACCCCGCTCGCTGGCGGCTCCCGGAGCGGTAGCCCCGGCGGTCTATCTGGATGGCACACCGCTTGTGGAGGATGGCGACGCGTATAAAGGCGTCGCCGACGTTGGGTTGTTGGAGGAGGCTCTTGATCAGGCTGGCGTACCCCGCCAGGCGAAACCGGGGCGCTTGACCGAAATTAGCGCTGAGCTGGAGAAGTTTCGCGAAGCGATCGGCCCGGTGCCCGGGCAATGATGAGTGTAAACTGAAGGGGGCATACCTGCGCGGGACGCACCGGCTCCGGAAAAATGGCGCTGTCGCCTGTCATGGCGAGTAAGCCACGCAGGGAAATTTTTCGGACTGAACCGTACACGCCAAGTGTGGCCCCGGTACCATGCTGATTATAAATCTCAACAGCAATCAAGAGCGGAACCCCATGAACGACACAAAAGCAGGACTTTCCACCCGCTGTATCCACGCCGGTGAACTGGATGATCCCCACGGCAGCCCGCATACGCCCGTCTACACGAGCACGACATTCAAATTCCCGACTACCGCCGATCTGCTCGATGTGGTGGAGGGGCGCGAGACCGGCAGTCTCTATACCCGTTACGGCCTCAATCCCAGCGTCCGGTCGCTGGAGACGAAGCTGGCCAGTCTGGAGGCGGCGCAGGCGGCGCTGGCTTTCAGCTCCGGCATGGGTGCCGAGGCGGCACTGTTTCTGAGCCACGGCCGCGACGGGGTGATCTGTATCGGCGACGCCTACGGCGGCACCCTGGAACTGATCGCCGATCAGTTGCCGCAGCTGGGGATTCGCACCGCCCTGTTGCTGGGCAGCGAGCTGGATCGGCTCGATACGCTGCTGGCCGAGGGCTACGGCCTGGTGTTTCTGGAGACCCCGACCAATCCGGCGCTGGAGATCTTCGACATCGCCGCCCTGGCCGAACAGGTCCATGCCCGCGGCGCGTTGCTGGCGGTGGACAACACCTTCGCCTCGCCGGTCAACCAGCAGCCGCTGGCGCTGGGCGCCGATGTCGTGGTGCACAGCGCGACCAAGTACCTGGGTGGCCACAGCGATCTGACCGCCGGGGCGCTGCTGGGATCCGCCGACTTGCTCGAACCGATCTGGGGCTGGCGCAAGAACCTCGGCACCATGCCGGCGCCCGAGACCTGCAATCTGCTGGCCCGCAGTTTGCGCACCCTGGTGGTGCGGGTGCGCCAGCAGAACGAGAGCGCCCGGCGCATCGCCGAGGCGATGGCGCGCCACCCGCGCATCCGCCGGGTGCTCTACCCCGGCCTGCCCGACTTCCCCGGCCACGCCCTGGCGGCACGGCAGATGACCGGTTTCGGCGGCATGCTGACCCTCGAACTCGAGGGCGACACCGCCGCCACCACCGCCGTGGTCGACCGACTGAAACTGTTTGCCATCGCCCCCAGCCTGGGCGGCGTCGAAAGCCTGGTCACCCAGCCGGTCACCACCACCCACCACGGCCTGAGCGAGGAAGAGCGGGCCCGGCGCGGCATCAGCGGCGCCATGATCCGTCTGTCGGTGGGACTGGAAGAGAGCGACGATCTGATCGCCGATCTCGAGCAGGCGCTGGACTGAACCCCCATATCCACAACTGGCAATGCAAGTGACCTGGAGTATGTGATGCCCGTTAAAAGACATACGGCACAACTGATCGGCCTGCCGGCCGCCATCATCCTCTGCTGGCAGGGGGCAGCATACGCTGCCTCGCTCTCCGGCATGCTGGTGCATCATCTGGGCTG
>JBKGZJ010000183.1:0-4349 GCA_046545635.1 Thiohalophilus sp.
AATCTGGCCACGCTCAACGCCTTTCGCGCCATGGGGGTCGGGATCGACGGCCCCGACGACGGCGAGGTGGTGATCCGGGGCGTGGGGCTGCACGGACTCAGGGCGCCGGCCGCTCCGCTGGATCTGGGCAATTCGGGGACGTCCATGCGCCTGCTGGCCGGCCTGCTGGCGGCCCAGCCGTTCGACTGCACCCTGACCGGCGATGCCTCGCTGAGCAAACGGCCGATGAAACGGGTCACCGATCCGCTGGGGGAGATGGGCGCGCGCATCGACACCAGCGAGGCCGGGACCCCGCCGTTGACGATCCACGGCGGGCAACCGTTGCGGGGTATTCACTACGCCATGCCGGTGGCCAGCGCCCAGGTCAAATCCGCTCTGCTGCTGGCCGGGCTGTACGCCGAGGGCGAAACCTGTGTCAGTGAGCCGGCGCCGACCCGGGATCACACCGAGCGCATGCTGCAGGGCTTCGGCTATCCGCTGCGCCACGCGGGGGTGACCGCCTGCCTCGACGGCGGCGGCAAACTGGTCGCCCGGGATATTGATATCCCGGCGGACATCTCCTCGGCGGCCTTTTTCATGGTCGGCGCCAGCATCGCCCCGGACTCGGATATCACCCTCGAGCACGTGGGCATCAACCCCACCCGGCTCGGGGTGATCACGATCCTGCAGCAGATGGGCGCGGACATCAGTCTGCACAATGAACAGACCGTCGGCGGCGAACCGGTGGCCGATATCCGGGTGCGCGGCAGTCAGTTAAAAGGCATCCGGATCCCCGAGGTACAGGTGCCGCTGGCCATCGACGAGTTTCCCGCCCTGTTTATCGCCGCCGCCTGCGCCGAGGGCGAAACGGTGCTGACCGGGGCCCGTGAACTGCGGGTCAAGGAGAGCGATCGCATCCAGGTGATGGCCGACGGCCTGCAGATACTGGGCATCGACGCCGAACCCACCGAAGACGGCATGCGGATCCGCGGCGGCACGCTGGGCAGCGGCAGCGTGGACAGCCACGGGGATCACCGCATCGCCATGGCCTTTGCCATGGCGGGGCTGCGCGCCGCCGGGCCGATTACGATTCGCGATTGCGCCAATGTGACCACCTCGTTCCCCGGCTTTGTCGAGCTGGCCGCCGACGCCGGTCTGGCCATCGGGGAGGGCGGGGCATGAGCGAGGTGCCGGTACTGACCCTGGACGGCCCCAGCGGCTCGGGCAAAGGCACCATCGCCAGCCGGGTGGCGCGCACCCTGGGCTGGCATCTGCTCGACAGCGGGGCGCTGTATCGCCTGGTGGCCCTGGGTGCCGCCCGGCGGGGGATCCCCATGGCAGACGCGGCGGCCCTGGCGGACTATGCTTCCGGAATGGATGTCGCCTTCGAGGTGCAGCCGGACAGCGGCGAGGTGCTGGCCAAACTGGACGGCGAGGCGGTCGGCGACGCCATCCGTACCGAGCAGTGCGGCAACGACGCCTCCAGAGTGGCGGCGCTGGGCGCGGTCCGCGAGGCCCTGCTGCAACGTCAGCGCGACTTTCGACAGCCCCCCGGCCTGGTGGCCGACGGGCGGGACATGGGCACCACCGTGTTTCCCGACGCCGGGCTCAAGATTTACCTCACCGCCAGCGCCGAGGTGCGTGCCGAACGGCGGTATAAACAGTTGAAAGAAAAGGGAATAAGTGCTAGTGTGGCCGGCCTCCTCCGGGAGATCGCCGAGCGTGATGCGCGTGATACCGAACGCCAGTCCTCGCCCTTGAAACCGGCCGCCGATGCCCTGGTGCTGGACACCTCCGCACTGGGCATTGATGAGGTGGTCGAACAGGTGCTGGACCGGTGTCGAGAACGGTTTGGCGTCACCGATCGGTAATAAAAGTGGGCGGACCCGTCGGGGGTGCCGTCTGTGTGTTCAATCAACCCCGCAGTCTCGACTGCACGATACAAGGTCACGCGGTGACCTGAGGTTAAATCCAACATGAGCGAAAGCTTTGCAGAGTTATTTGAAGAAAGTCTAAACAAGACCCAGATGCGCCCCGGCGCAATCATTACCGGCACCGTCGTCGATATTACTGACGATTTCGTGGTGGTCAATGCCGGACTCAAATCCGAAGGTGTCATCCCCCTTTCCCAGTTTGCCAGTGAAGACGGTGAACTCGAGGTCAACGTCGGCGACAACGTCGAAGTGGCCCTGGACAGCGTGGAAGACGGTTTTGGTGAAACCCGTCTGTCGCGCGAGAAAGCCAAACGCGCCGAAACCTGGAAGAAACTCGAAGCCGCTCATGAAGCCGGTGAGACTGTGACCGGTATGATTACCGACAAGGTCAAAGGCGGGTTTACCGTCGAGCTGGATCACATCCGCGCCTTCCTGCCCGGTTCACTGGTCGATGTGCGCCCGGTGCGCGACACCAGTTATCTCGAAGGCAAGGATCTCGAATTCAAGGTTATCAAGCTGGATCAGCGCCGTAACAACGTGGTGGTCTCCCGCCGTGCCGTGGTCGAGGAAGAAGGCGGCGCCGAACGCGACGCCATCCTGGAAAACATGCAGGAAGGTGCCGTGGTCAAGGGCGTGGTCAAGAACCTGACCGATTACGGTGCATTCGTCGATCTCGGCGGCGTCGACGGCCTGTTGCACATCACCGACATGGCCTGGAAACGGGTCAAGCACCCGAGCGAAATCGTCCAGGTGGGCGACGAGATCGAAGTCAAGGTTCTCAAGTTCGATCGCGAACGCATGCGCGTCTCGCTGGGCCTGAAACAGATGGGTGACGATCCGTGGGTCGATATCTCCCGCCGTTATCCCGAAGGAACCCGCCTGTTCGGCAAGATCACCAACATCGCCGACTACGGCTGCTTCGTCGAGCTCGAAGAGGGCGTCGAAGGCCTGGTGCATGTCTCCGAAATGGACTGGACCAACAAGAACATCCACCCGAGCAAGGTCGTGCAGCTGGGTGACGAAGTCGAGGTCATGGTGCTGGATATCGACGAAGAGCGCCGGCGTATTTCCCTGGGCATGAAGCAGTGCCAGGAAAATCCCTGGGAAGCCTTTGCCGCCCAGCACAACAAGAACGACAAGGTCAGCGGCACCATCAAGTCGATCACCGATTTCGGTATCTTTATCGGTCTGGACGGCGGCATCGACGGTCTGGTGCATCTGTCCGACATCTCCTGGAACGTGCCGGGCGAAGATGCCGTGCGCAACTACAAGAAGGGCGACGAAATCGAAGCGGTGGTTCTCTCCGTGGATCCGGAACGCGAACGCATCTCCCTGGGCATCAAGCAGCTCGACAAGGATCCCTTCTCCAACTTCCTGGCGGAGAATGCCAAGGGCAGCGTGGTCAAGGGCACCATCACCGAAGTGGATCCCAAGGGCGCCACGATTGATCTGGGTGACGGCATCGAAGGTTACCTGCGCGCCTCGGAAATCTCCCAGGACCGTGTTGAAGACGCCCGCAGCGTCCTCAAGGAAGGCGAAACCGTGGAAGCCAAGTTCACCGGCGTGGACCGCAAGAACCGTCAAATCTCGCTGTCGATTAAAGCCATCGATTCAGATGCCGAAAAAGAGGCTATGAAAGATTACAGCGGCAGCAGCAGCGGTGCCACCACGACCCTGGGTGATCTGCTCAAGGAAAAGATGGACAATAACGAATAACGCCACAACCGGGATGGCTGTCAGCCTCGGCCAGACCTGAAGGACGGATTATGACAAAATCAGAGTTGATTGAGATTCTCTCGCAGAAACAAAGTCAATTAGCTTATAAGGATGTTGAGTTGGCCGTGAAAACCATGTTGGATCACATGGGTACCACACTGGCGAATGGTGAAAGGATTGAAATCCGTGGCTTTGGCAGCTTTTCGTTACATTACCGGCCGCCGCGTATCGGCCGCAATCCCAAAACCGGGGATTCGGTCGAACTGGCAGCCAAATATGTCCCGCACTTCAAGCCCGGCAAGGAGCTGCGCGAGCGGGTCAACGAAAGTATGGAACGGGTTGAAATCCAGCCCGGTTGAGCTGTTATTTCGTGTTGGCTATAACACCAAAGGCGGCATGAGCTTGGCTCCTGCCGCCTTTTTAGTCTCTAGTTGCTAGTATCTAGCTTCTTAATTTGTAGGAGGGGCTTACAGCCGCGACTCGGGAGCAGGGGCACGACCGTCGCCGATGAAATCGCCTCCCACAAGAAAAGGGGCGAGGTTCTAGTTGCCAGGATCTAATATCTAGTAGCTGAATTTGTAGGAGGGGCTTACAGCCGCGACTCGGGAGCAGGGGCGACCGTCGCCGATGAAATCGCCTCCCACAAGAGAATGGGCGAGGTTCTGGTTGCCAGGATCTAATATCTAGTAGCTGAATTTGTAGGAGGGGCTTACAGCCGCG
>JBKGZJ010000184.1:0-4319 GCA_046545635.1 Thiohalophilus sp.
GTTCTCGCTGAAATAGATATTACCGAAAAAGGACTCGGCGGACTGCCCGGTGTTGTCTCCGTCGACCATCACGGCCACCGCATCAATCGTGTCTATCGTCTCACCAAAGAGATTTTTCAGGTCCTCACGTACATTGCGTCTTTCATGTAGCCACTGGCCTGCTTTTTCCTCACCGGACCGTACCGCCACCATTTTGGCATTATCCGTATAGGCATTTGACCACTGACTCCCCTGCGGCTGGTGACTTGCCCAGACATAGTTAACTGCGCGGGTTCGCCAGAAAAACACCCCGTCCGAAACCACCACGTAGACTCTCGCCGGGTAATCATCGCCTGACCTGTTTTTTTCATTATTATTGTCAAACGTTCTGGATATTTTCCATGACCAGTTCAGCCAGGGCGTCCTGTTCAGATCGACTTCGATCTCCCTGAACAGCCCAGAGGCCTGGCCCTGTGTGAAAGCCCGCAGCACCTGACCCTGTGGTCCGTCGACCAGTTCATACGTGGTATGGCCGTCAAATGATTTTTCTTCCCAGCCCGCCAGCTCTCCTTCGCTGAAATGGCCCACAACAATCTTTTCCCCTGCATCCGCAGCCAGGGGAAAAAGCAGCATGCTCAGAACCAGAGTTCGACACCCCGTCTTCACACTATTTATACCAGTCATTTATTTGTGGTCCATCAACCGCTGCAGGATCGCCTGCAGTTCAGCTTCGCTGATATCGACATACTCCACCACGCGACCGTAGAGCATGGCGGTAGGCACATTACGATCGCCAGGCTCGGCCTGCGCCTGGTGAAGACAATACAGCACGATCCGCTCGATGCGCGTCAGCCCGTCGCGCACGTCGGGAATATCGTCGAATTGATCCCGGCTGCTCATTGGTTACGCCCGTGACCACATCTTGATAATAGCAAAACGAGGCATCACGTTATGTCAACGGTTCGAACAGTCGCCGTATCTCATCGGCACTTTCCAGCGCACCTTCGATAATCCCGCCGTATTCCAGCGCCGCTTCGGTACCGGCCAGACTCAAATAGCCATCGAGCACCTGCCGGGGCAGGTCCGGCGAGTAATGCGGGTGCTGATACGCGCCGCTCAGATCGGCTTCGGTAGCGGTCTGCATCTCGGCACTCCAGTCTTTGACGATGACTTTGTTGACCGCCCGGGCCTGCGCGCCAAACAGCTGTTCGAGCTGCGCCAGGCTGGCCTCGATCAAGGGTGCTTCGCCGATCTGCCGGCGTTGCAGCGCCGTGAGCCCTGCAAAGCTGGTCAGGACAAAGGTTTGCGGCACGCCTTCCGCGACGTATGGCGAACCGTCATAGACTTCCGTCAACGGCCCACGCTGACTGAAGGCCTCGCCGGATAATCCCTGTTCGCGCCAGAACGGTGAATCATATAAAAACAGGAGTTTGCAATGCCCGGCCATCCAGGTCGGCACGGCCTGCCATGCCTGGCGAATGTGCTCTGCCACATCGGGCGTGAGCTGCACAGTCTCCGCCAGCAGCCGTAAAGGCTGGGTCGAGATCACCCTGTCGGCGTTGAACTCGATCACCTCGCCATTACTTTCCGCAGTGACGGTCTTAGTCGTGGCGTCGATTGCTCGAACGGTGGTATTCAGATGAAGCGACGCCTCCAGCTTGTCCGCCAGCGCGCTCACCAGGGCCCGGGCGCCGCCAACAACCCGGTAGGACTGGCGGTGCGGTGAAGGGCCGGAATGACGTTGTGCGCTTCCATCCGGCCCCTGCAACAGGCTGTCGCCATCGACAGATTGCGCAAAGACCCTGATATCGAGCTCGTCCATCAGGCGGGACAAACGCGGCTGCAACTGCGGCCAGACCCAGGCCGGCCCCAGGTCAACATACGCCGCCTCATCACCGTCGATTTTCTCCGAGAGAATACGCCCGCCAAGGCGCTCCCGGGCTTCCAGCAGCGTGACCGGGTAATCCAGCTGTTGCAGTTGACGGGCCAGGTACAGCCCGCTCAACCCGGCACCGATGATAACAATTGATTCACGACTCAAGCTACGACACCGGGTTGAGTAAAGGTTTCTGCTTGGCCATACGCGGCAGGATTAAATCAGCATTTAATGTCATGCAAGCACATCACCCAAAAGTCACAGATATTCAGCCATTGATTATAAGCCGCGCCGGGATCGACTTCAGCCCTGGATACAACGGGGACTTAATGCACGATCGGCCTTCAGGCACGATAAAGACTGTACGGGTTGAGTACCGGGGAAACCCGATTAAACTTGATCCTGGGTATCTCTTTTGGCCGGCCCCGAATCACCTGACCGGATGACCTGCCCAGGGCGCCTGCCCGGAAGGGATTACCATGCAGACTCTCATCATTTATGGATCACAGGAAGGCCAGACACGGAAAATCGCGGAGTACATCGCAGAACTACTGCGTGAGAAAGAACAGAAAGTGACGACCCTGCCGGTCGAACAATTACCGACAGATCGGTCACTGAACGATTACGACGCGGTCATCATCGGCGGCTCAATTCATGTGGGCAAATACCCCAAATCCCTGAAAAGGCATAGCTCAGCGTGGTGCACCAAACAGTTCAACCCGACGCCCTGCAGGAGCGCCCCACGGGCGCGAATAAACACTCACCAATCCCCAGCTGTCGCAGTCGTGGCCCGCTCCCACCTGGCCGGCATGGCGACAGAGGTAGATCTGTAACTCGAATGAAGCCCACGCAGAGAATGTCAGGTAGCGCTGTGCGCAACCTGACCTACGGCTACGGCGGCTCTGTCAATAACCTGTGGGAGCGTCCCACGGGCGCGACTGACCCATCACCATCCCCACCGTCGCGGTCGTGGCCCGCTCCCACAACATAGTGGGCAGGCCCGATATAGCAACGCGGTATCGGGCAACCCGCTACAGCCGCGCCGCCTGCTGGTCGAGTTTTTTGGGCGAGACCGACAGGGAAGTCCCCAGTTCCTGGGCAAACAACGACACCCGCATCTCTTCCACCATCCAGCGGTAGGTTTCCCATTCTGCATCGAGCGCCTGTTGCGGCGCGTCGCCGATCTGCGCATACACTTTATTCCAGTGCTTCTGCACCTCGCCCTGGCGTTGTTTGTCCGCCGCCGGTCCGCGTTCCAGCTTGTCCAGTCGCCGGTTGATGGCCTGAAGATACCGCGGCAGCTGTTTTAACCAGTGGCGGGGCGTACTGCTGATAAAGCCCTCAAACACCAGACAATCCAGTTGCTGGCGGATATCCTTCACGGCATCGAACCAGGCCAGCGGAAGATTGCCCTGCAGCCGTTTGGCGACATTGTGGTATTGTTCAAGAATCTCATACAGTAAATCGCACAGATCATTGGCGACGCTCATCAACTTACCTTTGGCCTCGTCCGTCCGTTGATTGAACAGCGCCTGGGTACGAATATCCTCCACCTCACCCAGCAGGGCTTCATCGATGATGGCATCTTCGAGATCCTGCAACAGGCTTTGCTTGTTGCCGATCGAGGTGTAGTACAGCTGGATTTTATCCATGTGGCGCAGGTTCTTGCGCAGGTACTTCATTTCCTTGCGGGCCACCAGCCGGAACAGGGCACGCAGACCCGATCTTTGCGCCTCACTGGCCTGCGCTTCATCGTTGAACAGGCGCACCGACACGCTCTCGCCATCGGCACTGTCCTCCACCAGCGCCGGGTAGGCACGGATGGTCAGCCCCTGTTGCTCCAGCTCCACGACTTCCGGCAGATCCCCGAAGTCCCATTGGGTCACGTGATCTCTTTCAATGTCGGAGGTGGGCAGTTCGGCCAGCACGCCTTCACTCAGGGTCGCGAGCTCCTCCTGCAACTGCGCCAGGTCGCGGCCGACGCCCAGCACTTTATTATCAGCATCCACCACGCGAAAGTTCATGTGATAAAACTCCGGCAGGTTCTCCGGTTGCCAGGCATCGCGGTCGATGGTGACCCTGCCGACTTTTTGCATGTGTTCGGTCAGGTTATCGAGCAACGGCCGGTTGCGATCATAATTTGAGGCCAGAAAGTCATCCGCGTAACCGGGCACCGGCACAAACTGCTTGCGCAGCGCCTTGGGCAGGCACTTGATCAGAGCGATCACCTTGTCGCGCAACAGGCCGGGGACCAGGTAATCAAACGCGGCTTGCCGTAACTGGCCCAGCACGGCCAGCGGCACGATCGCCGTCACCCCGTCCTCGGCATGGCCCGGTTCAAAATGATAATCCAGATCCAGCGTTACCCCGTCGATCTCCATGCTACCAGGGAACTGCGTCTCATTGACGTGCTCCGCCTCGTGGCGCATCAGGGATTCTTTTTGTAGATACAGGATCTCGGGAT
>JBKGZJ010000185.1:0-4283 GCA_046545635.1 Thiohalophilus sp.
TTATTTGTGGGAAACATCCAGCTTGTCGACGGTGTCGAATTCGAACTTGATTTCCTTCCAGGTTTCCATCGCCATCTTGAGTTCCGGGCTGTGCTTGGCGGCTTCGACAAGAATTTCCTTGCCTTCTTTTTCCAGCTCGCGGCCCTGGTTACGGGCTTCAACACAGGCTTCAACGGCAACACGGTTGGCCGCGGCGCCGGCTGCGTTACCCCAGGGGTGACCCAGTGTACCGCCACCGAACTGCAGCACGGAGTCATCACCGAAGATGGTGACCAGTGCCGGCATGTGCCAGACGTGGATACCACCGGAGGCAACCGCGAAGGCGCCCGGCATGGAGCCCCAGTCCTGATCGAAGAAGATACCGCGGGAACGGTCTTCCTTGACGTAGCTTTCACGCAGCATGTCGATCCAGCCCAGCGTGGAGGCACGGTCGCCTTCCAGCTTGCCGACAACGGTGCCGGTGTGCAGGTGGTCACCGCCGGACAGACGCAGGATCTTGGTCAGGACGCGGAAGTGGATACCGTGGTGCGGGTTACGGTCGAGTACGGCATGCATCGCGCGATGGATGTGCAGCAACAGGCCGTTGTCACGGCACCACTGGGCCAGACCGGTGTTGGCGCAGAAACCGCCGGTGATGTAGTCGTGCATGATGATCGGCGCGCCGATTTCCTTGGCGTATTCGGCACGTTTGAACATTTCGTCCGGGGTCGGCGCGGTAACGTTCAGATAGTGACCCTTGCGCTCACCGGTTTCGGCTTCGGCTTTCTGGATGGCCTCCATAACGAAGTCGAAACGCTGACGCCAGCGCATGAACGGCTGGGAGTTGACGTTTTCGTCGTCCTTGGTGAAGTCCAGACCACCGCGCAGGCCTTCGTAGCAGGCACGGCCGTAGTTCTTGGCGGACAGACCCAGCTTCGGCTTGATGGTGCAGCCCAGCAGCGGACGGCCGTATTTGTTCATGATGTCACGTTCTACCTGGATACCATGCGGCGGACCGTTGCAGGTCATGACGTAGGCAATCGGGAAGCGAACGTCTTCCAGGCGCAGGGCGCGCACGGCCTTGAAGCCGAAGACGTTACCGACCAGCGAGGTGAAGACGTTAACCACGGAACCTTCCTCGAACAGATCGATCGGATAGGCGATGAAGGCGTAGAAGCAGGTGTCGTCACCCGGTACGTCTTCGATGGCGTAGGCGCGGCCTTTATAATGGTCCAGGTCGGTCAGCAGGTCGGTCCAGACAGTGGTCCAGGTACCGGTGGACGATTCGGCGGCAACAG
This sequence comes from Thiohalophilus sp., assembly GCA_046545635.1. Taxonomy (GTDB): domain Bacteria; phylum Pseudomonadota; class Gammaproteobacteria; order UBA6429; family Thiohalophilaceae; genus Thiohalophilus. Next base: position 1,278 of record JBKGZJ010000185.1, read on the forward strand.
CGGCGGCGGCCTCTTCGCGGGGAACCCCTTCCTGCGGGGTGATTTTGAATACAGCCAGCAGATCGGTTTCTTTGATCGTGTAGTCCGGCTCCCAATAGGTTTCGCGGTAGTCTTTTACGCCCGCGCTATAGGTCTTACCCATGAGCAGATCCTCCTAAGTCGTTACAAATAATCGTTTAGCCTGCGGCCGTTCGCGACCGGCCATGGTCAAAAAAGCGGACGACCGCAGGTACCATTTGGTCGGGGAAGTATAGACAGCGTAAGCATAAAGTAAATTAAATTAAAATGATTAGAAGCATAATGTAATGCTTATGGTTAAGCCAAAACCGTCTGCCCTGATCATTTGAAGCCCGTTTTCCCCGGGATGGGGACGGTTTGCAGGGCTGAAAGTGGCGTGAGAGCCCCGGTCCGGCCTGAAACCTTTATGTAGGTACGCGCAGGAGAGTTCGTATCTGGTCCGCAGGCCCCGGGAGAGTTTCAGCCCGCCACGGGCGGGTGATAGTCATGGAGATAGGTTTCGAACTGGTCGATCGGCATGGGTTTGGCCAGGTAAAACCCCTGGATCTGGTCACAACCCATCTGGCGCAGCATTTCCAGCTGCCGGGCGGTTTCAACGCCTTCGGCGACCACCGACATGCCCAGGCTGTGGCCCATCCCGATAATCGTCCGGGCGAGGGCCTGGCTATTGCCGCTGCTGATCAGGTCGCGAATAAAGCTGCGATCGATTTTCAATGTACTGACACGGAACTGGCTCAGGTAAGCGAGCGAGGAATAGCCGGTACCGAAGTCGTCGATGGCGATGCCGATTCCGCGCTGAAGAAAATCCTCGAACAGTTTACGCGTGCCCTGCGAACCGCTGAGGTGAATACTTTCGGTAATCTCCAGCTCGATCAGATTCGGCGCCAGCCGATGTTTTTCGAGAGTGGCGAATACCTGCGGTGAAAATGTCGGCTCCGTCCACTGGCGCTGGGAAACATTGATCGATATCGGCACCATGGTCCGGTTTTCGCTCTGCCAGCGCGACAGGGTTTCGCAAACCTGTTCGATCTGCCACTGACCGACCTCGACGATCATGCCGGTGGCCTCCAGTTCATCGATAAATTCGCCCGGCGGCACCATGCCCTGGCCGGGATGCTGCCAGCGAATCAAGGCCTCGGCGCCGCAAATGCGGTTGTCCACCAGTGAGAGTTTCGGCTGCAAATAAACCACAAATTCCCGGCGCGGCAGGGCGGTATTCAAATCGGTTTGCAGCGCGGCGCGCCGGGTGGAGCGCGCTTCCATCTCCTTGTCGAAAAAGCGATGGGTATTGCGGCCGGCAAGCTTGGCATGATCCATGGCGATTGAGGCCTTTTTTAGCAGGCCGGCGGCGTAATAGTCATCCGCCGGATAACTGGCCACGCCGATACTCAGGGTGATATAGGGTAGTTGCAGTTTCTCCCGTAACTGGTTGCAGTTGTCTTGCAGCTTGTGAATGACGGTTTCATCATCCAGGTGGGAGTCGGACTCAAGAGTCAGTACGGCAAATTCATCACCGGCCAGTCGGCAGATGGTGTCTCCCTGGCGCAGATCGTCCTGGAAGCGGGTGGTGAGCTCAATCAGAATTTTGTCGGCCTGTTCATGCCCCAGGGTCTCGTTAATCAGCTGGAAATGATCGATATTGAGGTAATAGACGCTGATGATCTGCCGGTACCGCCTGGCCAGGCCGATGGCCTGCTCAATGCGGTCGAGTAGCAATTTCCGGTTGGGCAGACCGGTCAGGGGATCGTGTTGTTCCAGGTACTTCAGCTGCTCTTCCGCTCTGACCTGCTGGGTGACATCGCTGAAAAAGCCCATGGCGGCAGGCTGTCCTTCCCATTGTGTGGCGATAATGTTGACATGTACCCAGCGAAAATCGCCGTCATGGCGCATGATCCGGATATTGTATTCTTCAGGAGGGAATCCGCCGGCCATGCGCAGGTTGTGATAGCGCTTGATTCGCAGCCAGTCCTCGGGCGCGATCAGTTCCTGTAAATCCAGCTCGCTGAGTTCGCTTTGGCTAAATCCGATCAGTTCGGTGGCTTTTCTGTTGGCAAAGCGAATTACGCCATCCTGGATGATCGCGATCGCGTCATTGGCATTGTTGACCACCGAGTGATACATCTCCCGCGAATGACGCAGGGCGTCGGTTAACTGCATCAGTTCCGAGATATCGGATAAAATGCCCTGGATGAGGGTCGGGTTGTCGTTCTGGTCGGTGATGATACGCGCATGATCCTCGACCCAGATACTTTCTCCACTACGGGAGAGCATCCGGTAGCGGTAGCGAATCGCATAGCGGGTTTGCTTGAGCCGGTTGTATTCAAACAGCACGTGGTCCCGGTCTTCGGGATGGATATGCTTCAGCCAGTTCTCTTTTCTGGCTAACCATTCATCCGGGCTGTAACCGAGCAAGGCCTCGATCTGCGGGCTGACATACAGGGTCGTTCCACTGTCATCGGGCAGGCAGGTATAGGTGACCGCGGGGATCTGTTCAATGAGAGATCGGTATTTATTTTCCGTCTCATACAGTTGCTGCTCCCTGAGGTTGAGCGTGTCGGTGACCTGGGACCATTCTGTCATGTCGCGCATCACGCTGACTGCCGCGAGCGGATTGCTTTCAGCGTCATGTATGAGCACGACGGCATGTTCGGTCGGGATCAGTGAACCGTTCCGGTGTTTCATGGTAAAGCGGCGGCGGTATACGCCACCTTCTCGCAGGACGGGATCACCTTCCTGACCAAACTGATCAAAGTGCCGGCGATCGACGTGGAGAATCTCGGTGGAGCAGCCGATCAGCTCCTCGGGGGCATAACCGAACACCCGCCGGACTGCCGGATTGGCGCCGCTGATAGTGCGGTCGCGGATATTCACCAGGATGACGGCTTCGTCAAGGCTTTCGAAGACCTTCTCCAGGACAGTTTCGGCCTCAAGATTGAGCATGCACAAACCTGTGTTTGGCTAGATGGCAAGTCCGGTCGTTTGGTTGCC
>JBKGZJ010000186.1:0-4242 GCA_046545635.1 Thiohalophilus sp.
CGCACCCACACGAAAGCTTCCTCCTCCTGCGGGTCCTGCACCGGGCTGGTGGAGAGCTTGCTGGCGCATACGGTCGGTGGCAACTATTCCACCGCGCCGCATCTCAAGCCGCTATGCGGCTGCACCGATCATCCCCATGATGAGGTGCGCAAGGCGATTCGTGAGCAGCAGCTCAAGTCGGTACGTGCGGTGATGGACTTTCTGGAATGGAAAACGCCGGACGGCTGCGGGAAGTGTCGCCCCGCGCTCAATTACTATTTGATCTGCCAGTGGCCGGCCGAAGGGCTGGACGATTATCAGTCGCGGTTTATCAACGAGCGGGCGCACGCCAATATTCAACAAGACGGCACCTATTCGGTGATCCCGCGCATGTGGGGCGGCGGTACGACGCCCTCGGAGTTGCGCGCCATTGCCGATGTGGCCGAGAAGTACCGGGTCAAGACCGTGCATGTGACCGGCGGCCAGCGCATCGCGTTATATGGGTTGAAGAAACAGGAATTGCCACACATCTGGCGCGAACTGAATCAGGCCGGACTGGTTTCCGGTCACGCCTACGGCAAGGCGCTGCGCACGGTCAAAACCTGCGTCGGCAAGGAGTGGTGTCGCTTCGGCACCCGGGACTCGACCGCACTGGGCATCGCCCTGGAAAAAATGACCTGGGGTGCCTGGACGCCGCACAAATTCAAGATGGCGGTCTCCGGGTGTCCGCGTAATTGCGCCGAGGCGACCATCAAGGATTTCGGCGTGGTCTGCGTGGACTCCGGGTATGAACTGCATGTCGGGGGTAATGGTGGCGTCAAGGTGCGGGCCACGGATCTGTTGTGCCATGTCAAAACCGAACAGGAGGCCATGGAATATACCGCGGCGTTCATGCAGCTGTATCGCGAACAGGCCCATTACCTGGAGCGTACCGCGCCCTGGATCGAACGGGTCGGACTCGCTTACGTCAAGCAGCAGATCGTCGAGGATGCCGAAAACCGCCGTGCTCTGGCGCAACGCTTTGGCGAGTCGCAACGGTACATGCAAAACGATCCCTGGCAGGAACGGGCAGCCGGTGGCGATTCGCACGAGTATGCCGCGCTCAAACACCTGGATGAACGTCCGCTGGCCGTGGTCGGCAAGGCCGGTGGCTAAGATCAAATATTAAGGAATGGATAAAATGGTTGCTGCAATGACAGAACAGTGGGTGGAAGTCGGTTACCTGGAGAACATTCCGCGCCTGGGCGCGCGGATCGTGGAAACCCCCGAGGGCAACATCGCCCTGTTTCGCACCGCTGCCGATGAGGTATTTGCCCTGCGTGATCGCTGCCCGCATAAGGGCGGGCCGTTGTCACAGGGCATCGTGCATGGCCGGCAGGTGTCCTGTCCGTTACATGACTGGAAAATTCATCTGGACAGCGGTGAGGCTGTGGCGCCGGATAAAGGGTGTAGCGCCCGTTTCCCGGTGCGGTTACAGGAGAACGGCATGATTCTGCTGTCCCTGCAGGCGGAAGCCGGTTGATGATTTTACCGGCACGGCGATCGGTGATCGGGTTGCTGTAATGGACACCGTGCGTACCACCTGCCCCTATTGCGGTGTCGGTTGCGGGATACTGGCCACGTCACAGCCGGATGGCACAGTGCAGATCCAGGGCGATCCCGAACACCCCGCCAATGAAGGACGGCTCTGTTCCAAGGGGGCGGCGCTGGGCGAGACTCTGGATCTCGACGGACGTCTGTTGCATCCCCATGTCGATGGTGTGCAAACGGACTGGGATGCGGCACTGACGACCATCGCGCGGCGTTTGCAAAACATTATTGATCAACACGGCCCGGATGCCGTGGCGTTTTATGTCTCCGGCCAGTTGTTGACCGAGGACTACTATGTAGCCAACAAGCTGATGAAAGGCTTTATCGGCAGCGCCAACATCGATACCAATTCCCGTTTGTGCATGTCTTCCGCCGTGGCCGGTCACAAACGGGCCTTCGGCGCCGATAGCGTGCCCTGCAGCTATTCGGATCTGGAGCAGGCAGAATTGATTATACTGGTGGGCTCCAATGCCGCCTGGTGTCACCCGGTGTTGTACCAGCGCATGGTTACGGCCAAACAGGCTAATCCGGCGCTGCAACTTGTAGTGATCGATCCGCGTCGTACCGCCACCTGTGATGTTGCCGATTTGCATCTGGCCATCGCGCCCGGTACGGATCAGTTACTGTTCAACGGTTTGTTGGCCTATCTTGAACAACAGGGACTGCGGGATACGCGCTTTGTCGAACAGCATACTGAAGGTGTGAATGAGGCGCTGGCGGCCGCGCAACAGCAGGGTGATCTTCTGGCCATCGCCGAGCGTTGCGGATTATCGTCCGCTCATCTGGAGCAGTTCTACCGGTTGTTCGCCGCCAACGCGCGGACGGTCACACTGTTCTCCCAGGGCATCAATCAGTGGTCCTGCGGCACCGATCGGGTCAATGCCATTATCAATTGTCATCTGCTGACGGGCCGTATTGGCCGGGCCGGCATGGGGCCGTTTTCCATTACCGGCCAGCCCAATGCCATGGGCGGGCGCGAAGTCGGGGGCCTGGCCAATCAGCTGGCCGCACACATGACGCTGGATAACGAGCAGCATCGACAATTGGTGGAGGAATTCTGGCAGGCGCCGCGTCTGGCACAACGTGAAGGTCTCAAGGCAGTGGATCTGTTCGAAGCCATTGAAACCGGCCACATCAAGGCGATCTGGATCATGGCTACCAATCCGGCAGTCAGCCTGCCTGACGCGCATTGGGTACGGCGCACGTTGGCCGGTTGCGAGCTGGTGATCGTCTCCGACTGTATGCAACAGACCAATACCACGGCGTATGCCGATATCCTGTTGCCGGCGGCCACCTGGGGCGAGCGCGATGGTTCTGTTACCAACTCGGAACGGCGGATTTCCCGCCAGCGGGCGTTTTTGCCCTTGCCCGGCGAGGCGCGTCCCGACTGGTGGATCATTACCCGGGTCGCGCAACAGCTGGGTTATGTTGACGCCTTCGCCTATCAACATCCGCAACAGATATTCTGCGAACATGCCGCCCTGTCCGGTTACCTCAACCGGGGGGAGAGGGATTTTGATATAAGCGCACTGCAGGACCTTTCAACTTCAGACTACGAATCTCTGTCACCGGTGCAATGGCCGGTAAATCGTCAGGCACCACAGGGAACAATGCGTCTGTTTGGTGACGGACGTTTCTACACACCGAGTGGGCGGGCCTGTTTGGTTGCCGTCGAGGATCACCAACCGGCCAATTTGTCCGATGCCGATTATCCATTGATCCTGAACAGCGGTCGCAGTCGGGATCAGTGGCACAGCATGACCCGCACCGGCAAATCCGCGCGCCTGTCGGGGCACCGTTATGAGCCGGTGGTGGAGATCCATCCACAGGATGCACGGCGCTATAACGTCGTGGACGGCGAGCTGGTCCGGGTGAGCAATCAACGCGGCGAGGTGATTGTACGGGCGCGAGTGGATGACCGACAGCGATGCGGTTCGGTTTTTATTCCGCTGCACTGGAATGATCAATTCGCCAGCCGGGCCTGTGTTGATACCCTGGTGAACCGGTCGGTGGATCCGATCTCCGGACAGCCCGAATTCAAGCATACCCCGGTGCATATCGAAATCTGGCAACCGGTCTGGCACGGTTTTATGCTGTCACGCCGCAAACTGGACTTGACCGGGGTAGCGTACTGGAGCCGTGCACGCGGCAACGGTCTGTGGCGTTACGAACTGGCGGATCAGACAACACCGGACTGCTGGTCGCAGCAGGCACGCGACCGGTTGTGTGCGCCGCCGGCGAATGCCGAGTGGGTGGAGTATCAGGATCAGGCGGCTAGGCGTTATCGTGCTGCACGGATTGAGCAGGGTCAGCTGGAGAGTTGCCTGTTCATCGGACCGGATCGGCATTTGCCACAGCGGGAGTGGCTGGCGCGGCTGTTCAGCGAAGTGCAACTGAGCCTTGCGGATCGGGCTGCCCTGCTCAGCGGCAGACCGGCCGACCCGCGACAGGATTGTGGTCAGACGGTCTGTGCCTGCTTTGGTATTGGACGCAATACACTGCTGCGGGTTATCGGTGATCAACAACTGGAGAGTGTCGAACAAATCGGCGCATCACTCAAGGCAGGTACCAACTGCGGTTCCTGCCTCCCCGAATTAAAACAACTGTTACTGGAAGCAAGTGCTCACCCCAGTTGAGCAAAAAGAGTAACACCACCAGCAGTAACGGCAAAAC
>JBKGZJ010000187.1:0-4215 GCA_046545635.1 Thiohalophilus sp.
GCTTGTCTCATAGAACCCCTTCGGGTTTCATTATGAGTACCCTACCCATCTCCGATGGGTCAGGGCACCATGCGCACACCCTGCGGGCTAATCCTCCTTCCACTGCGATGCTCGGCGGCGTCTGACGGGATTCAAGAACACACTAGCCGGGACCAGGAAAAACCCTGATACCAGAGCATAAATGGGGTCGGTGACAAACAAGAACTATTCGCGTTAGCATTTGTCGTTAAGCCATATTCCATTTGAAGATGGGTCAATGAAATCGTTACCCCACACACTGTTTATTTCCCATGGTGGCGGCCCGTTGCCGTTGCTGGGCGATCCGGGGCACCAGGACATGGTGTCGTGTCTGCAGGATATCGCCGCAAACATGCCGCGGCCGGAGGCGGTTGTGGTGGTCAGTGCCCACTGGGAGGCGCCGGTGCCGTCGATTACCGCGGGCGACCGGCCGTCGTTGATCTATGACTACTACGGGTTTGCGCCGGAATCTTACCAAATTCAATATCCGTGTGCCGGCGAGCCGTCGCTGGCGCGAGAGGTGCATCGCCTGCTTGGTGAGGCGGGTATCGAGGCCCGGCTGGATGCAGAAAGGGGGTTCGATCACGGGGTTTTCGTGCCGCTGAAGGTCATGTATCCGCAGGCGGATATTCCCTGTGTGCAGCTGTCGCTGGTCGACAGTCTTGATCCGGCTTTTCATATCCAGGTGGGCAGTGCGCTGCAAACTCTGGCGAGCCGGAATGTACTGGTGATTGGTTCGGGATTCTCGTTTCACAACATGGAGGCGTTTTTCGCGCCCGGGAGCGATGAATCCACCCGCCTCAACGCGGCGTTTGAAGCCTGGTTGCAGGAGGTCTGCGCCGACACGGAACTCCCGGAGAGTAAGCGGCGTGAACGGTTGATTAACTGGCGCGACGCGCCAGGCGCACGCTTTTGTCATCCTCGCGAAGAGCATCTGCTACCGCTTCATGTCTGCTACGGGGTGGTGCAGGCGCCTGCTATCGAACGGCGTGAGCTGATAATTCTGAATAAACAATCGAGCATGTATCTGTGGTGAGTCAACTACTCACTGCCAACCGCGAACTGCAAACTTCAGCCTCAAATCGGCCTTGTTCGTAATATTAATGAATTCTGAATTTGGGGTGATTATCCGCCCCGCCGAATTGCACGCTGGTGCGAGTCGAGGTAGTCTTTGAAAAAGTAGGACTTTTGGCCGGCAAGGAAATGCAGCGGAATGACTAAACACCATCAGTGGCTCGCGCAACAACTCCCGGAGTGGGTTGAACAGGCCATCATCTCGGAATCCCAGGCCGAGGTGCTGCGCCAGCGTTATCCGATCAGGGACTCGGTGAATCTCGGGCGTCTGCTTATCACGGGCATCGCGGCGATGATGATCGGGCTGGGGGTGATCCTGCTGTTTGCCTATAACTGGTCGGAGATGGGCAGGTTTACGAAGCTGGCGGTGATCTTCGTTGCGCTGATCGGCGCCCATGGTCTGGCGTTCTATCTGCATCCCCGCCACCACGTTTACAGCGAGAGCCTGTTTGCCCTGGGTACGATGTTGATGGGCGCGGGGATCTTTCTGGTGGCGCAGATCTATCACCTGGACAGCCACTATCCGAATGCCTTTTTGTTCTGGTCACTCGGGGCCCTGGCACTGGCCTGGGCGCTGCCGTCGTTGACCCAGGCTTTTCTGACGGTTGTGTTGGTGATCGGCTGGCACCTGTTCGAGGTATTCGACTTTCACTTTGCCAACTATTGGGCCTTCTTTATCGTTCTGCTGGGTGTGATGCCGCTGCTCTGGCGCCTGCAATCGCCGGTCCTGGCGCGGCTGACTGCGATCGGACTGTTTTTGACGCTCGCGTTCAGTCTCAGCGTGGCTGACGAGGATCTGGTTGTCGCGACGTTGCTGCTGATGGCGCTGACATTGATTGCTCTGGCACGCTTTGGCGAGTTTGCAAAGGCCGATGCTCTGAGGGCGCTGTCTGGCGCCGTGGCCGGTCCGGCGGTGCTGGTGCTGGTCGGGATCATGTACCTGATGACCTTCGGTGACGTGATTCCCGAACTTCTCGATATTGAATTCGAGCATCCCGTTCCTGCGAGTTATTTCGTCGGAACGCTTGTCGTAAGTCAGGCGGCTTTTTTCGGTTTGCTTTACCTGCGGCGACTCAACGGTCTGCTCTGGCTGTCCGAGCTGACGGTGGTACTGGCGCTGTTGCCCTCGGTCATTGCCTGGGTCAGCGGGCAGGATCGTGTTGATACCGCTGCCGATATTGTGGCGCTGAGTCTGAACCTGGTACTGCTGGCGCTGAGTGTCTGGATGATGATCGACGGGGCACGCCACGCCAACCGCCGGCACATGGTGCAGGGCTCGATCCTGTTCGCCCTGCTGGCGGTGGCCCGCTATACCGATCTGTTCGAGAGTCTGATTGCCCGGGCGCTGGTCTTCCTGCTGGTGGGCGCGGCGCTGTTTGCCGTCAGTCATTTTTATCAGCGCAACAAGAAACAGGTGGCCGCATGAGCAGAAAACAGTTTCTGGTCGGTCTGGCCATTGCCTTTCAGATCGGCGTGGTGGCCTCCATGGCGATCTCGCGTGAGTGGATCCTGGCCAACGGGTCGCCCCATACCTTCCAGACCGCGCCGATCGATCCGCGGGATATCTTTCGCGGTGATTATGTGCGACTCGATTACCTCTTCTCACATATGCCCGTGGAGCGACTCGATGAGGCGATCATCGACAACGGGCTGCGCAAGGGAGAGAAGGTTTATCTGTCACTGGCACTTGATCCCAACGGGATCGCGCAGGGCAAGCGGCTTCACCTGTCTCCCCCGAAACAGGGGCCCTATTTGCTGGGACGCAGCCGACAACACTGGCCCTATCGCCATTACCGGCAGCTGTCGCCGCAAAGACGCGAAAAGATTCACCCTGGCCCGGTCTCGGTCAAGTACGGTATCGAGCAGTACTACGTCGAGCAGGGTAGCGGTCTTGCTATGGAAGAGATGCGCGGCGGGCGAAATGACTTCCAGCGGCCGATGCTGATTCATACCCGGGTTTCGGGTTCCGGTGAGGCCGTGATCCACGGCTACGAGTGGGCGGATATTGCGGTCAAGACCGAAATCCTGCGCTCGCCGGAGCGAGAAGCCCCCGAGGAGCAGGCCAGCGCGGTGGTACGGTTGAGCCTGAAAAACCCGACCGATAAAACTCTAACCTTGCCGTTAAAGCCGGGCAACTGCTCGTTTACCCTGATTGCCTCACAACGGGCTCCGAAGGAGGCCACCGCCTTCGCCGGCGAACGTGACGAGTGTATCGGTACAAAGCCCGAGCCGGTGACGCTTGGACCCGGTGCAATCCATGGGGTAAGTTTCGATCTGAACCGGCCGATCTGGCGTGTGCAGCAAAACGACAAGCCAACCCCGCCGGGCAGGTTACCCTGGAGTTACCGTTACCGCATTGCCTATGAGGGTGAATCGATTGTTGGCGTGAAAGGCGTAATCCTTTCCCGGGCCTTTCACGGCCAGGGTAATATCGACTGAATTACCTGGGGCACGAAACGGGGTCGGTGACAAACGATATTTATTTGCATTAAAATTCACTATCGAATTCTTGTTACCCGAATGCTCGCTCCTTGAGTCGGTATGGTTGTTGGATGATAAAAGATGGATAAGATGGAAGAAAACGATCCTGAAATAAACTTGGAAAAAATGACTGCTCCCAGCTACAAGCTGTTGGTGACAACGCCGATGGCGGCAATTATGTTAAGCGGGGAGGCAAGCAGCAAGTGGTCGGACTTGCTGGAGTCTGTTTCACCGGTTTATGCGTCGGCGGCCGGGGATACGCATGGCGAGATCAGGGAGGCGCTTTTGACTGCCTCGTTCATGATTGAAGGGGGGGATGTGCTGGTCAGAAAATATTTCTCCAATGAGAGTTTGAGCCTGGAGCAGATGCTGGAGATTTCGGCCACCGGCGCAGATGTCTGGGTGTGTAAATCAAGCGATGGTGAAGTTGACAGGGCTGATCTTATTAAATTGTTCAAAGCGATACAGGCCGGTTTAATTGAAGCGGTTGGCGATTGGCGTGATGAAAATGAAATGATCGATCAGCTTATTCAAACTCAGGACAAGGTAATTGAGCATATTGCCTCGTTAAACTGATTCCTTGTGAATGTGAAGCCATTGCCTCGCGCACTGTTTATCTCACACGGCGGTGGGCCGTTGCCG
>JBKGZJ010000188.1:0-4137 GCA_046545635.1 Thiohalophilus sp.
AAAATATATTTATGAACCATTCCGACGCTGATTTTGACGCCAAAGCCTTCATCAAGGGCCTGCCCAACCGGCCGGGTGTGTATCGCATGCTCGACGCCAACGGCACGGTGATCTATGTCGGCAAGGCGGTGGATCTCAAAAAACGGGTTGCCAGCTATTTTCGCGCCAATCTGGACAGCCCCAAGACCCGGGTGATGGTGGCGCAGATCGCTGCCATCGAGGTGACGGTCACCCATAACGAAAGCGAAGCGTTGATTCTGGAGAACACCCAGATCAAGTCGCTGCGTCCGCGCTACAATGTGCTGTTTCGCGATGACAAGAGTTATCCCTATATTTATCTTTCCACCGAACATCCGTATCCGCGGCTGACCTTTCATCGCGGCACCAAACGGGGCAAGGGGCGCTATTTCGGGCCGTATCCGAGCGCGCCGTCGGTGCGCGAAACGCTCAGCCTGCTGCAAAAGCTGTTCCCGGTGCGCCAGTGCCGGGACTCCTTTTATAACAATCGCTCGCGCCCCTGCCTGCAATATCAGATCAAACGCTGTACCGCGCCGTGTGTCGGCTTGATCAGCGAGGCCGATTATGCCGAGGATGTGCGCCACGCCATTTTGTTTCTGGAGGGCAAAAGCAGTGTGGTCATCGACGCCCTGGCAGGGCGCATGGCCCGGGCGGCCGAGGCGCTGGATTACGAGGCGGCGGCCCGCTATCGGGATCAGATCGCCAGTCTGCGGCATATTCAGGACAAGCAGTATATGGACAGCGACAGCGGCGGCAACCTGGATGTGATCGCCGCCGCCGTCGAGGGGGGGCTCGGGTGTGTGCAGATTTTCACCATTCGCCAGGGGCGTAATCTGGGCAATCGCAGTTATTTCCCCAAACATCTGGAGGGGTTGGCCTCGGAGCAACCGGAAAGCGAGCTGATCAGCCACTTCCTGACCCAGCATTATCTCTCTCGCCAGGATGACATTCCGGCCGAACTCATTGTCAGCCACCCCCCCGTGGAGCAAACCCTGATCGAGACCACGCTGGGCGAGGCGGCCGGTCGGCGGGTCACTATCAGCCATAAATTGCGCGGCACCCGGGCCCGCTGGCGGGATATGGCGGCGCAAAATGCCCGCCAGGCCCTGGGTCAGCGGCTCAACAGCCAGGCCACCCAGCTGCAGCGCTTCGAGGCACTGCAGGAAGCCCTGCAGCTGGACGAAATGCCGCAGCGACTGGAGTGTTTTGATATCAGCCATACCATGGGCGAGGCGACCGTGGCCTCCTGCGTGGTATTCGATATCAACGGCCCGCTCAAATCCGATTACCGGCGTTTCAACATTGAAGGCATTACCCCCGGCGATGATTATGCCGCCATGGAGCAGGCGCTGACCCGTCGTTACAAGCGGTTGCGCGAGGGGGAGGGCAAGCTGCCCGATATCCTGTTTATCGACGGCGGCAAGGGGCAGGTCGAAATCGCCCGGGGTGTGCTGGAGGAACTGCAGGTTCCCGGGGTGCGGCTGATCGGGATTGCCAAGGGGCCGGGGCGAAAGCCGGGACTGGAAACCCTTTACTTGTCAGACGGCGGGGAAGAAACTATATTGCCCGCCGATTCGAAGGCGCTGCACCTGATTCAGCAGATACGCGACGAGGCCCACCGTTTTGCCATTACCGGCCACCGGCAACGCCGCCAGAAGTCCCGCAGCACCTCGACCCTGGAGCAGATCCCCGGGCTCGGGCCCCGGCGTCGGCAAAATCTGCTGCACCGGTTCGGCGGCCTGCAGGAGATCGCCCGCGCCGGCGTCGAGGATCTGGCCGCGGTCAACGGCATCAGCCGCAAACTGGCGCAACAAATCTATGATACATTTCATCAAGACGGATACTGAGCCATGCCGATGAACCTGCCGACCAAACTGACCCTGTTGCGGATTGGAATCATTCCGTTTTTTATCGTGCTGTTCTATGTGCCGGTTTTTGGCATCAGCAACTACCTGCTTACCGCGCTCTATATTCTGGCCAGCATTACCGACTGGTTCGACGGCTATCTGGCGCGCAAGTGGGATCAGGAATCGCATTTCGGCGCCTTTCTCGATCCCGTGGCCGACAAACTGCTGGTGGGCGTCGCCCTGGTGCTGCTGGTCAGCAAGCACCCCGGCTTCCTGCTGGCCATCCCGGCGGCCGTGATCATCGGCCGGGAAATCACCATTTCGGCGCTGCGCGAGTGGATGGCCAACATCGGCGGCCAGACCCGGGTGGCGGTCTCCGTCATCGGCAAATTCAAGACCGCCGCGCAGATGCTGGCGGTCTGCTTTTTGCTGTTCGAGGAGCCGATTGGCCGTTTTCCGACCATGTTGATCGGCTACCTGCTGCTCTACATCTCGGCGGGGCTGACCCTCTGGTCCATGTTCCTCTATTTGCATGCGGCCTGGCCCAGCCTGACCGGGGACCGGGATCGCCCGGCCTAAGCCTTGACAGCGCGCGCCGTATCGCTAAAATACGCCTCTCTCAAGCGGGAATAGCTCAGTTGGTAGAGCACAACCTTGCCAAGGTTGGGGTCGCGAGTTCGAGTCTCGTTTCCCGCTCCAGATTCCCTGAAAACCTCGGCCGCTCCCGAGGTTTTTTTGTGTAAACCCCGGGCAGAGTCCGGTAAAATACCCGATACGGCTGGGTGGCAGAGTGGCTATGCAGCGGATTGCAAATCCGTGTACCTCGGTTCGACTCCGGGCCCAGCCTCCATCTTTCTTTCCCGCCAATTTCCCGGTATTATTCCGGCCCATCCCCCGCGCATTGCCCGATTGACAACGTCTAACTAAACGGCCTGTTCATTGAACACGAGCAACCAGATTCCTCTTTCCTCATTCAGCCTGAGCTATGATACGCGCAAGTGCTTCCTCGAATTATTCGAATTAGGGGTTGAAGATAAAAAACTTGCCGACATTTTGCAGCGCAATGTCATTCAGCCGAATATCGATGATATTGTGGATGAGTTTTACGATTTCATGCTCTCGCATGACAGTTTTCGGACTCATCTCAAGGATGGTGCCCTGGTCGCGCGCTTGAAGGGCTCTCAACGTAGTTATCTTGAGACGCTTGGCGTCGATTTTGACACGCCCGATTACTTTGAAGGCCGGATACGCGTGGGCGTGATTCACAAGCAGGTCGGCCTGCCGACGACCTTATATCAGAGTGCCTATACCAAACTGCTGGGGATAATTATCGATAAGATCCCTGCCACTGAACATCCCGGCGCAAGCCGTCGTGAGATTGCGGCGTTTGCCCGACGCATCACCGCACTCGATATGTCCCTGGCGATTCACATTTACCACGTCGAACATATCGAGGAGATGCGGGTTTCTCTTAATACCCTTCGCGAAGAAGGTGCTGAACTGCGCGATCAGGTCGCCACCGATGAATTGACCGGTGTCCATACGCGTAACCATATCCTGGAAATATTCTCCAGGGCCATGCAGCAAGCCCGGGCGCAAAAGACCGGTTTGGGTCTGGCCATGGTCGATCTGGATCATTTTAAAAGCATCAATGACACTTACGGGCACCTGGCGGGTGACAAGGTATTGAAAGAGGTAGCTGAAAAAATTCAGGCGCTACTGCGCGGTGACGATTTAGTGGGCCGCTATGGGGGCGAAGAATTCATGATTATTCTGAACAATACTGATCTGGCCGGTTCAGCCATTGTCATGGAGCGTCTGCGCGCGGCTGTTGAAGATATGCTGATCGCGATCGATGCCGAGCGGCCGGTTCGGGTCACGCTCAGCGCGGGTGTTACCACGCTGAGTGAGGATGACACTGAAGATTCATTCTTCCATCGCGCCGACGAAGCGCTGTATGACGCCAAGCGGAGCGGACGTAACCGCATCGCCTCCCGATAGAAGCGGGGGCTGTCGGAAACCGGGAATCTTTTTATAATCAACAAGATATATTCAGCATGGATGGAGGAGTTGCCCTGGCATCGATTATATATTCAAACCAACTGAGATTTGTGTAAAATACCTGTAGTCACACCGTAGCCCGGGTGGCGAAATTGGTAGACGCAAGGGACTTAAAAAATTGAGCACCCGGCATGGAAACGGCCGGCGTGAATGGAGTCAAATTCGGGGGAACCTCAGCACGTACAGGTGGTGGCAATCCCGAGCTAAGCCC
>JBKGZJ010000189.1:0-4032 GCA_046545635.1 Thiohalophilus sp.
CCCCAGTTGATACCGATGTCTCTTAATGTTTCCAGGGTCTGCGGATTTTCGATAAACTCACCAATGGTGGTCAGATCCAGGTCGTCGGCGATACTTTGTATGCCCTTGATGATGGCGCGTATCCGGCTTTCGGTGGAGACACGTTGTACCAGCTTGCCGTCGATCTTGAGAAAAGAGACCGGCAAGTCGGCCAGGTAGTTGAGTGACGAATAACCGACGCCAAAATCATCAATTGCCAGGCGCAGACCGAAATCCAGAAACGGGGCGAGGATCTCTCGCGTATCGTCAAGGTTATGCAGCAGGGCCTGTTCGGTGATTTCGATGACCAGGGGTTTTTCACCAACGCTCGATTGACTGCATATCTGACACTCCTGCAGAGCGGTATCCAGGATGCCCTGGACCAGTTCGGGGTGCCGGAGTAACTCGGCCGATATGTTGACAAAGTGAGGGTGGGAATCCTTACCCTGCCGGACACTCTCGCTGCAGTGCCTGATCGCCTGCCGGGTCACTTCGAAGTCGATCCGGTGCACCAGTTGCAGATGGACGGCGGCATCGATGAATTGTTCCGCGGGAAGGGGCTCGCTGCCGGCGACAATGATCCGGGCCAGTGCTTCGTCGGCGACCACCTGGCCGGTTTGCAGGTCAACAATCGGTTGGTAGGCCGGAATAATCCGGTTTTCCTGCAGTGCATTTTCCAGCCGGGTGGCAATACTTAAAAACGAGCCGCGATTTTCCAGGCTGCTGGCGACGCGGTTTCGTCCGGCGCGTTTGGCTTCGTACAGGGCTGCATCCGCTGTCCTTAAAATATCGGAAACGGTTTTCCCGTCATGCGGGTAACTCGCGACCCCGATGCTGCAGGTGGTGAAAATTTCCCTCTGCCGGGAGGTGATGGAAAATCCGGCAATACCCGCCTGTATCTGCCCGGCGGTTTTCAGCCCGGTTTGAAGATCCGTTTGCGGGAGAATGCATAAAAACTCTTCGCCGCCCCAGCGACCAATCAGTTCCTGTTGAGGGATCAGCTGTTGCATGTGGCTGGCGAGGTGTTGTAGCAAAGTATCGCCTACCGAATGCCCGTAGCTGTCATTGATCAGCTTGAAACGGTCCAGGTCAATCAACAGAACGGTATAGGGGGTCTCATTTTTCTTGTGTTGGTCGTGCAGCTGATTCAGGCTTTGTTGAATCGCATCGCGATTGGCAAGATGGGTCAGTGGATCGTAGCTGGACTGATCGATCTGGATATAATGACTCTCACCGGTATGGCTGAGGTCATGAAATATGATTGCGGCAGTATTCTTGTCAAGTGGGATGATGCTGTAGTCGACCAGCAGAGTCTGATCGTCGACTGTTTTTATCCGTTGATGGATAAAAGCCACAGACGGTTGTTCGCCCGCCAGGCACTGCTGAATAAAAGCGGGGTCCAGAGGCTGGTTATCCGGCCGAGGCTGGAAAATGGCATCAAGCGACTGTCCTGCTGCCTGCTCCTGCTTTTGATTTAGCAAACGTGAGGCAGCCTGATTAATGAAAGTAACACGGCCTTCACGATCAACCCCGATAACCCCGTCGCTGAGATTATTCAGCAGTTGTTCGCTGCTGATATAGAGGGGCGCGCCTTTGTCTCGAACACTGTCCGACACATTTGCTCTCCAGTGGGACGCAGTCCTGCGTCGGGGGTTAAATTCCCAGTAGGAACGTTGGCTATTATAGATGTGTTACTACTATTTATTAAGCATAGAATATCCGCATGAAAAAAGACAAATCCCGCAGACAGGAAGTGGCGACCCTGAGACGCAGTCTGTCATTGCCGCTGGTGACATTCTATGGTATCGGCACCATTCTGGGCGCCGGTATTTATGTGCTGGTGGGCAAGGTGGCTGGTGTGGCCGGGATGTTGACGCCGCTGGCTTTTCTTGTGGCGGCGGCGATAGCCGGTTTTTCCGCCTTTTCCTATGCCGAACTTGCCGCACGCCTGCCCAGGAGCGCCAGCGAGGCGGTGTACGCCCAGGCGGGATTCGGCCGGCCCCGGTTGTCGCTGTTTGTCGGGCTGCTGATGGTGCTGGTCGGGGTGGTCTCCACAGCTACCCTGATGCATGGTTTCGCGGGTTATCTAAAGGTCTATGTTCAGTTTCCCGACTGGCTGGTGATTCTGGTCATGCTGTTGATACTGGGCGCGGTGGTGATCTGGGGGATTACCCAGTCGGTGACGGTTGCGGTGATCATGACGCTGTTTGAAATGGGTGGTCTGTTGTTGATCATCGGGGTGGCCGGCGACAGTTTTGTCGAGCTTCCCGCCCGCCTGCCGGAACTGCTGGCGCCGGGCGAGCCCTTTGTCTGGTTTGGTGTGCTGCTCGGCGCGTTCATCGCCTTTTATGCTTTTATCGGTTTCGAGGACATGGTGAATGTGGCCGAGGAGGTTATCGAACCTTCCCGTAACTTGCCGTGCGCGATTGTGCTGGTGCTGGTGATCGTGACGCTGTTTTATTTACTGGTGACGCTGGTCAGCATACTGACTGTGCCGCCCGAACGACTGGCGCAAACCGATGCGCCGCTGGCGCTGGTTTATGAGCAGGCTACCGGTCGGGCTCCCTTGTTTATGACCCTGATCAGTCTGGTCTCGGTGCTCAATGGCGCGCTGATCCAGATCATCATGGCCTCGCGGGTATTGTACGGCCTGAGTCGGCAGGGCTGGCTGCCCGAAGGGCTCGGTTATGTCTATCCGCGTACCCGCACGCCGTTGCCGGCCATCCTTGTGGTAGTCTTGTCGATTCTGCTGCTGGCCTGGGTATTGCCATTGCTGAGCCTGGCCAAGCTGACCAGTTTCGTGACCCTGATTATTTTTACCCTGATGAATCTGGCCTTGTGGCGAATCAAGCGGCGTGGGGAGCAGACTTATCAGGGTTTCACGGTCCCGCTCTGGGTGCCAGGCGTGGGGGGCTGGTCAGTGTGTTGTTTTTGAGCACCCAGATTTACGAATTCGTCATAAACTGAATGATGGAATATTACCTGCTCTACCTGTTGCTGGGGATGATAGCCGGCATTGCCGCCGGTTTGCTGGGCATCGGCGGGGGCTTGCTCATCGTCCCGGTGCTGGTGTTTATTTTCGAGCGCCAGCAGTTCGATCCCGGGGTTATTGTGCATCTGGCGGTGGGCACCTCGCTGGCGACGATCGTTCTGACTTCCCTCTCCTCGGTGCGCGCGCATCACCGCCATGGTGCGGTATTGTGGCCGCTGTTCAGGCGGATGGTACCGGGGATTATCGCCGGCGCCCTGCTCGGATCGGTGATCGCCGACCGGATGCCGACCGGGATACTCAAATGGGTGTTCGGGATTTTCGAGCTGACCGTTGCCACCCAGATGATCCTGGCCTACAAGCCGAATCCGCACCGGGATTTGCCGGGGTTACCGGGGATGACGCTGGCTTCAACGCTGATCGGCGCCATTTCGGCCATCGTGGGCATCGGCGGCGGAACCATGACCGTGCCGTTTCTGGTCTGGTGCAATGTCGCCATGCGCAAGGCGGTGGCGACCGCCGCCGCCTGCGGTCTGCCGATTGCCGTGGGCGGGGCGGCAGGCTTTGTGATCAACGGCTGGGGGGATGCGGGATTACCGGCCCATAGCAGCGGTTATGTGTACTGGCCGGCATTTATCGGTATTGTGGTCACCAGCGTTTTGTTCGCGCCGCTCGGTGCGCGTCTGGCACATCGTTTGCCGCAGGCGCAATTGAAGCGGATCTTTGCCCTGTTGTTATATGCACTGGGGATTCGGATGTTGCTGGGCTAAAGCGATATTGCGAATAGCCGGTACTTCGATTTTCATCGCTAAATGACTGTTCCTGAAAGATACATAGAGACGCAGGCCAGGTTGCGCACAGCACTACCTGACATTCTGCGTATTGGCAGGGGTGTCACGCAGGCTAACGCCAGCGTGACCCACAGGATTAGCCAGAATATAAAGTGAGCATGAATTTGGAACTGTTGTTTAGTGGGATCGGCAACGCTTATTCAGGCAAGGCGGGCGGAAACTCGAGGGTGATCG
>JBKGZJ010000190.1:0-3957 GCA_046545635.1 Thiohalophilus sp.
CTAGCCCCTAGCCCCTAGCCCCTTTGATGATGCGCTGTTTGTCACGCTGCCAGTCCCGCTCCTTGATGGCGGCGCGTTTGTCGTGGCTCTGTTTGCCCTTGGCCAGGGCGATCTCCAGCTTGGCCCGGCCTTTTTTCCAGTACATGGCGGTCGGTATCAGTGAATAGCCCTTGCGCTCAACAGCGCCGATCAGCTTGTTCAGCTCCTCGCGATGCAGCAGCAATTTGCGGGTGCGTTGCGGTTCGGGCTGGATATGGGTGGAGACGGTCGGCAGGGGGCTGATCACGGCGCCGAGCAGCCAGGCCTCGCCACCCTTGAGAATCACGTAGCTGTCGCGCAGCTGAATCCGGCCCTCGCGCAGGCTTTTGACTTCCCAGCCCTGCAATTCCAGCCCGGCTTCGAAACGATCTTCCAGGGTGTAGTCGTGACGCGACTTTTTATTCAGCGCAATGGTGCTGCCGGGGCGGGCGGATTTTTTCTGCTGTTTGGCCATGGCCGGGCATTATAGCGAAGGGAGAGCGGGGCAGATAGCCGCGCGGGGACAAAAGCCGGCGTCAAGGTTGAGCCGGGGGACGAATTCACCGAAAATCCGGACACAACAACGACAATAACGGGGCGTAACTCATGGCACGGACATCAATGCATGGCCAGTGGTCGTCGCGCTGGACGTTTATCCTGGCGGCAACCGGTTCGGCCGTTGGTCTGGGTAATATCTGGAAGTTTCCCTATATCACCGGCGAGAACGGCGGCGGTGCCTTTGTGCTGGTTTATCTGGTCTGTATCGCGCTGATCGGAATTCCGGTCATGATGGCCGAGATCATGCTGGGTCGGCGTGGTCGCCAGAGTCCGATCAACACCATGTACGATCTGGCCGTGGAGTCGGGACACAATCCCAACTGGAAATGGCTGGGCTGGCTGGGTGTGCTGGCCGGGTTCCTGATTCTCTCCTACTACAGCGTGGTGGCCGGCTGGTCGCTGGCTTACGTGTTTCGCTCGGCCAGCGGGGCCTTTACCGGGGCCACGGCCGACGGGGTGGAAAATCTCTTTCTGGAGCGTTTTTTGTCCCATCCGGAAACCCTGTTGTTCTGGCACACGCTGTTTATGGCGATGACCATGATCATCGTTGCCCGCGGGGTGAAAAGCGGGCTGGAGTCGGCTGTGAAGTTTCTGATGCCGGCGCTGTTTGTGCTGCTGCTGGTGATGGTGGGCTACGCCATGAGTCAGGGCGAGGCGTTTATGCGCGGATTGCACTTCATGTTCCGGCCTGATTTTTCCGCCCTGAGCTGGGGCGGGGTGCTGACCGCCATGGGCCAGGCCTTTTTCACCCTGAGTCTGGGGATGGGGGCGATCATGGTTTACGGATCCTATCTGTCGCGTTCGGCGTCGATTGCCCGCACTACCTTCATGATCGCCATTGCCGACACCGGCGTGGCGTTGCTGGCCGGGGTAGCGATATTCCCGATTATTTTTGCCAACAGCATGGAGCCGGGCGCCGGGCCGGGGCTGATTTTCATCAGTCTGCCCCTGGCCTTCGGTCACATGCCTGCCGGCGTCCTGTTCGGGACGCTGTTTTTCGTGCTGTTGAGCTTTGCCGCCTGGACTTCGAGCATCTCGTTGCTGGAGCCGGTGGTCACCTGGCTGGTGGAGACGTTCCATTGGCGCCGGGTCACGGCCACGCTGTACTCCGGGATCCTCACCTGGCTGCTGGGGGTGGTCAGTGTCTTCTCCTTCAGTGACTGGGCCTTCGAATTCGAGTTTGCCGGCCAGCTCAAGCAGAACGGGGTTTTTGATATTCTGGATATTCTGACCACCAATATCATGCTGCCGCTGGGCGGGCTGTTTATCGCTATCTTCGCCGCCTGGTTCATGAGCCGGGAGGCCAGTCGGGATGAGCTCGGACTGGGCGACGGGGTGCGCTACAATCTGTGGCGTGTGCTGGTCAAATTTGTGACGCCGGCGGCGATCCTGCTGGTCTTCCTGAATCTGATCGGTGTTATTTAGATCCCGTTCAGATATTGAAACCGGAGATGAATTTAAGTCTCATGCAGACTATCAACAAAAGCGCACTGGTGCCTTACAGCCCGGATCAGATGTACGCCCTGGTCGATGACATTACCGCCTACCCGGAATTCCTGCCCTGGTGTCATCATGCCGAGGAGCACCACCGTACCGAGGAGCATGTGGAGGCGAGTCTGGAGATTGCCCACAGTGGTCTGCACAAATCGTTTACCACCCGCAACGAACTGCAACCCCATGAACAGATTGCAGTGAGCCTGGTGAAAGGGCCGTTCAAAAGTCTCCGGGGAGTCTGGCGTTTCGAACCATTGGGTGACGCTGGCTGCAAGGTCTCGCTGGACATGGAGTTTGAATTTTCCAACAAGTTGATGGGTATGACCTTCGGTCCCCTGTTCAACAAAATTGCGGGTACCCTGGTGGACTCATTTATCGAGCGGGCGAAAGTGGTGTATGGCTGAGCAGGGCAGGAAATTGCAGGTCGAGGTGGCCTATGCCAGGCCGGATGTACAGGAGATCATCCCCCTGGAAGTGGCGCCGGGGACGACCGTGCAGCAGGCGATTGAGCTGTCAGGGATTCTCGAGGAGTTTCCCGAAATCGATCTGGCGCAAAACAAGGTCGGCATTTTCGGCAAGATCACTCGCGGCGATACCGAACTGCGGGAGCGGGATCGGGTCGAGATCTACCGGCCGTTGATTGCCGATCCCAAGGAGTCCCGCCGGCGTCGCGCGGCCAAAAAAGAGTCGGCTGAAACGGATCAGGGCCGGGATGCCGTCGATTGAGCACGTGTCGAGGCTGCGCTCGCCTCAGGGGGACGGCAGACCGCCGCCTGGCGGGGTGCGCGGCGGCGCAGGGCTGGTGCTGCCGCCCCCGGTGCTCTGGCTGGCCGTATCGGGCAGTCCCCGGTTGGTCGGTGTGAAGAGTTCCTTGTAGTCACGGAACTGGTCGCGGTCGATTTTCGTCAGCGTACCGTTGTCGAAATGAAGCGTCAGATGCTGGCTTTTCGGCTTGCTGCCGCCGGGCTTGAAGCTGTAGACATAGTCCCAGCGGTTGGCATGGAACGGATCCTGAATCAGCGGCGTTCCGAGCAGATAGGCGACCTGTTCGCGGGTCATCCCGGTGTTGAGTTTCTCGACCTGTTCGGCTTCCAGGGTGTTGCCCTGCTGGATGTCTATTTTGTAGATCGAACAGCCGCCGGCGCCCGCGAGGAGCAGAGCCGGCAAAATCATAATGAGAAGGCTTCGCATTTTTATCCCGGATACGGTTATACTTGGCTAGCATGATACAGCATGTGCCAGTCAGGTTGTAGCGAGAGTGATATGGAAAGCCAGGATCTGAAAAAAGCCGGACTCAAGGCCACCCTGCCGCGACTCAAGATATTGAATTTTCTTGAAGCCAGCGACGTGCGGCACATGACGGCCGAAGAAGTTTACAAAGCCCTGCTGGAAAGTGGGGATGAAATCGGGCTGGCGACCGTCTATCGCGTCCTGACCCAGTTCGAGACCGCAGGCCTGGTGACCCGCCACCACTTCGAAGGCGGCCAGTCCGTGTTCGAACTCAACGAAGGCACTCACCACGACCACATCCTGTGCGTCAAATGCGGCCGCGTCGATGAGTTCATGGACGAAACCATCGAAGAACGCCAGCACGCCATCGCCGACAAACTCGGCTACACCATGACCGACCATTCTCTCTATATATACGGCATCTGCCCCGACTGTCAGAAAAAAGCGAAGTGATTTTGTTGGGGATCCGATTTTTAACGCGGAGGACGCAGAGTCGCGGAGACGCGGAGTTCATCAAGCAATGTTGAATTTTTAATGTTGAATTCTGAATTAAATGCTTATCCTCAATTCAAAATTTAAAATTCAGCATTAAAAATCACATCCCTCCGCGACTCTGCGTCCTCCGCGTTATTTGCAGTAAATTTTGAAAAATGGTTC
>JBKGZJ010000191.1:0-3933 GCA_046545635.1 Thiohalophilus sp.
GTCGAATACCAGGCGGTATTGCTCGTCGGAGCCGATGCTGTCGAGTGCGGCCATTTCGGCTTCAACCGCGAATCCCTTGACCACGGTGCGGGAGTCATCGGCCAGCAGCGGACGGTCGTCGGGCGGAATCGGCACTTCAGCGAAGGCTGCGGCGGCCAGCAGCGCGGACAACCGGGCGCCGGAACCAACCATGTCGGTGTCGAAATCGACTCCGGACAACAAGGCCGGCCCCAGAGCCAAGGCTGCAGTGATGGCTTCGTTTTCAATCGCGAACAGCCCATCGTCGTCGCCCTCCGACTTCAAGCCCATGGTCAGCTTGGTATAGCCGGTGCGTACATCGTGTATCCATTGGGCATGCAGGGTGAGTGTTTCGCGGCTGAGTTCCATCTGCTCGCCATCGACCGGCGGCAGCGGCATTTCGGTAGGCGTCCAGGCCACTTCGGCCTCGGCCAGGGTGGGCACGGCATCGGCCCATTCCGAGACGGTGGGGCTGTCCCACACAATGCGCAGCTTGACCCGGTAATCGACCCCGGGCGTGCCGACCTCGGCGGGAGCCGGGGCGCGGCCCGGAGCCGGAACGTAGGAGCGGCGCAAATCGGCGCCCACGGTTTGCGAATCATCCGGGCGCTCGGTGGAATCAGCAGGCGTACCGCCCACGGCGATGACATCGACGCGGCGGTAGCGGCGACGGATGTTTTCGCTGGGGTGGCCGGGGGTGTATTCGGGGGGCCAGTTGGTGTGGTCGCTGGAGTCATAGTCCGATCGCTGCCGGATCAACCAGCCATTCTCCGGCGAGGGCAGGACGTCGGAACGTTCATCGGCGGTGAGCGGCAGGCTGGGGTCATCCTCCAGCGTGTCGGGGGTGCTGGAATCCCACTCACTCTGCTCGCCGCGCCAGTACACATGGGCAGGATCGACCGCAGAGACATCGCCCCCGCCGCTCCAACTGGTGAGCAGACCATAGACATGCTCTGCGCGGCGCCCGGCCAGGGCCTGATTGTAGCTGCTTGATCCCAGATCACCGCAACGGCCCACGACAAGAAAATCGGCACCGGGATAGCGGGCGGCCCATGACAACAATTGCTGCTGGCTGAAGGCAGTAGAACCTTCCAGTCCGGCGGGCTTACGTGTGCCCCAGCCAATCACCGGATTGCCCTGGCTGTCGCGTTTGGGCTCGTCATACTCCATCAGGATCTCGATCACCCGGTCGCGCGGCGGCTCTGGCGGCGGCGAGGGAGCAGGCGGTGCAATGGTAACCCGCGCCAGGCCATCGCCCGGCACATCCACAAAGGGAGCGGCGCCCGTGATCTGTGCCTGTGCCATGCTGGTTTCAAGCTGGCCTTCGGTGTGGAAGGTGGTGAGGTTGAAGGTGTTCTCGACCCCGGCCAGATTCAGCGGGCTGGAATCATCGCTGGCGGCGAACACGCCGTCCTGCGTGCCCAAAATCAGCGCGCCTTCCTCCATGATGGTGAGCTTGATGCGGGCGGTGCGCTGATCGTCGTCATCGACCGTCTGGATGAGTACAATGGTTTGCTCGCCGGTGAGCTCACCCAGAGAAGGGGTGTAGCTTGTGCCGCTGGTGCGCGAGTCCTGATTTTCGATGCGCCATTCGAAGCTGCCGCCACCGCCGCCATCGACGGCACTCAGATCGACGGTCTCCAGTTCCTCACGTGTGCCGGAGATATGTACCACATTGGTGAAGCTCTCGCTGCCCACACTGGCATTCACGGTGGGGGCGGTGCCAGCAGATACAAATCGGAAAACGACCTCGGGATGGGTGATGTTGTCAGGATCGCCGCCGCCGCTGGGGGTGAGCTGCTCGACCGGCGTGACGGTGAGCGTCTGTCCCTGACGCACGCTGCCGCTGGAGCCGTCGGCGATGACGCTGTTGCCATCGGGCCAGCGCCACACCGCCGTCCATTCGCGCACGCTGCCATCCGCCAGGGTGGCCGGGGAAGGGGTGTTAAGGCCGGCGCGCACCTGAACATCATTCTCCTGCCCGCCGGTGATCTCGATTGTGCGGCTGCGTCCACTGCCACTCACGGCCAGCCCGGTGGCGCCGCTGCCGGTCACCTGCTCGAACTGGAAGGTCGCCGGGTCAAGCGCGGTGCGACCGAACTGGATTTCCAGCTCGCCCTGTATGCCGAGCGGATCGCCGATCAGCAGATCCTTGACGCCGCCTGAGAAGTCGCCAAGGCCGGGCGTGTTACGCGGGGCATAGACGGTGGCCTCGCTTATCAAGAGCCCCACCCAGGAGGCTGGCTGCCCGCGTTCGACGATCTCGGGCGGGGTGTATGTTTCGGACGCATCGTACAGAATGCGCCCCACCGACAGACCGAATTGTGAGCTGCCGATGAAGAAATGCGGCGGAGCAAAGCTCACACTGGCCACAAAGCCACTTTGCGCCAAGGGATCGAACGGGTCGGGCTTGTCGATGAGGCGGGCGCTGACCTCGGCGTCGGCGGAGAGTTTCTCCAGCCGCAGCACCGCGCCACCGCTGATACGCACCTTGTCGCGGTTGCTGTCGCGCACCAGATGCCTCGGCATGGTGCTGGTTTCAGGCACATAACGGGCCGGGCGCAGGCCATTGATGCTGAGGTCGAACAGCTCCATCACCAGATCGAGCCGCCAGGCTTCGGCAGCTGGCTCAAGATGTTCGGGATCGGTGCCAGCCGGGGCCACGCGCGGCATTGCCAACTGGAAGGGGATGCCATTCTTCAGCGCCGGAATGCGCAATTCTCCGAAGCCAAGGTCGATCGGATCGCCCAGATCGCCGCCGCTCGTAGGATCGAGCTGGATCCTGCCATGGTAAAACACAGCTCCAGCGGCGCGGGTCGTTTGCAGCTCAACGGCGGCAAAGCGTTCGACAAACTCACGCACCCGATCCGGCAATGCAGCGACCAGACGGTCCACTGTGTCGAACAGGACGATCAATGGTGTCCCAGCTTGCAATGTCATCGTTAACCTCCGGCTGAAAAATGGCAACCTGACTTTTTATGCGCAACACTGTAAAATATCGTGTTCTGGTTCCTTTGGTATTGAATATCCCCGGGAGGTGTTCATAAATGAAAAAGCCGAGCTGCCACATATTGGCAACCCGGCTATCCTAATAAGAGTAACCGCTTAAGAAAAAAGGAAGAACCGCAACAGGATAACAAGTTGGATCCATGGCTTTCCGTCCCCTGCTTACTTAGAATTTGGCTTTTTCATGACGTTTAAAGCAAAAGTCGTACCAAAACCAATTTGCAAAACACAATCATAACTTCTAATTATTCAAAATTAAGACGCGGATAGGACCTATAAAATAGCTTGCATGTTCATAATATTACAAATGTACATGCAAGTTTTTCATTAATATAAGAGTATTTCATGTTATAGAAATAGTTATTTATATTGATCTTAAGAGAAGTGCTCTCAACTCAAGAATTGACTACGTGTCAAATCCGATGATATCCTCATGATCTTCAGAAGTTACACAATACAAATGATATTGTGTATTCTTGTACCAAGAACAGCTCTCGAAGTCAACAGATATCCAGGGAGGCAATCACGGACACATGGCAAGTGATTAACATTTTCCTTGATTTTCAGAGATTCAACCCGGGAAAAAAACAGTCAGAAATATGACCTTTGCTCAAATTGATGACAGGGGCAGTATGCGTGTGGGTGAGGTCTTGAATCTGAAGGGAAAAGACGTTTTAGCTTAAGATAGAAAATCAATTCTGTCTGGCCATAATAGTACTGTTCTCGACTGCGTCCTTTATCTTTCCTTGCATTACACATGTGATTTTTAATGTTGTATAGTAGGGGACGACTGATAAAATCAGTCTCCCCTGTGATCATCATGGGATTTTTGCTTCAATGTCCAAGAGAGGGACTTCGTCTACCAGGGAGATCATGAAGTCTTCACCTTTTGCGGGCTCAGCTTCGAAG
>JBKGZJ010000192.1:0-3828 GCA_046545635.1 Thiohalophilus sp.
ATATCAATAATGTGCTGAAGCTGGTCGGCATGGACGAAGCCCTGCCCAAACCGCCACAGGCCAGAAAAAAGACGGCCCGTAAAAAACAGTCAAAGAAAAAAACCACCCGCCAACCGGGCCGGTAACCTCGCGTTTGCCGATGACTGTAGCTGGAATACTCGATGTAAAAAAATAACAAGCAGGTTCCCATGCCCGACAGCAGCCGAACGCCAGAGCAAGTTCCGTTACAACACCATGACTATCCGCCCCCGGAACCGCTTCGACCGTTTGTTCGCCGGATCCTCCACAGTTACAGCCACGAGGCGACATTCACGACCATCGTCGTTCCGCCCACCGGCGCGCATTATATTACACATGTCTACGGTGCCCCCATGCGGATGCAATATTCCTATAATACCGGCCAGCCGTGTCCCGCCTTGTTCGTCGGCGGTCAGCTCAAGAACGAAACACCCGTCGCACAGATTGACGGCAAGGCGGGTCTGCTGGGTATCGAGTTCCATCCTACGGGCTTTTATCGGCTCTTTCGGCAGGACTGCAGCGCCTTCACCGATTGCCTGACCGATTTTGCCCGGGTTATTCCCGGGCACGCCGCGGCGCTGAACGAAGCGCTCGCCATCAAAGCAGATATATCGGGCCGACTCGAAACCCTCGAGCACTTTCTCTCCCGTTGTGCCGATAACGCCGAGGAAACCCCCGGTGTCGATCAGGCGGTTGCGTTGATCGAAAATCAGGGGGGCTATCTGCGTGTTGAAGAGTTGGCCCAAAAATGTCATTGGAGCCCCAAGCAGTTATACCGGTACTTCCGGAAGGTAGTCGGGGTTTCCCCCAAGCACTTTGCGAAGATTATGCAGATCAACGGGGTTGTGGCCCAGCTCCAGGCGGAAAATTACGAAGGCCTGCATCAACTCGCGCAGCAGTGCGGCTATTACGACCAGGCACACTTTATCCGCGATTTTCAGCGCCTGATCGGAACCAATCCGGGGGCCTTTTTGCGGCATCCGGACCCGTTTTTGAAAACCTACCTCGGTCGGGTAGGCTCGCCCGACAACTGACACTTATTTATATGCGATAAAATCCGCGCCTGTTCCTCCTGCACTCTATTCCCTTGAGCGCATTGCCGGGATTGTCTGTTTTTTACAATACCCCGGCTTCCATTCACGCTAGTCTCCCATAGCCGTTTTTGTGTACTTGCTGAACAAGTGTTCCGAACACCGGTCCAGGGAGATTGCTTCGTCACGTTGTTCCTCGCAATGACCTCGCTGTTTTCGGTCATTGCGAGCGAAGCAAGCTTTTGAACCAGGTGCCCCGGTATTCGGAACATTTATTCAGCTTGTAGAGGCGGTCAAATAATGTCTGTTTTGTTGTCGTCCTGCATAAACGCGCCAATGAAAAAGACTTTTTCGATGGTATTCGAAAAACAAACAGGTCTGTCGTAGACAACATGCCAACATGTGATTTTCAGAAAATCAGCCACGGGCCGTGGCCAACGAGTTTTACAGATTAAGCAGAAAGACCAGGGGGAAACTAAAATGACATCGAATCTCAGTGTATTGGCAAGTATCTGGCTGCGTGCCGGGTTGATCGCCTTGACCGTTTCGTTGAGCGCTTGTGGGGGCAGCGATGGTTCAAGTGAAACCGACAGTGACGGGGTGACACAAAGCGGCTTCAGCGGTGCGGCCCAGAAAGGGCCGTTTCGCTCGGGCGGTGACGCCACCGCGACCGTGTTGAACAATGACGGCAGTACAGGCGCTGATTCGGCGAACGGTACTATCGGTGACAGCGGCGCTTACAGTATCGACAGCGACGCGGTTGACTGGAGCGGGCCCACCCTGTTGCAGCTCGCCGGGACCTATTTTGATGAGACCGCAGGCAACTTCAGCAGCGCCACCCGGGAGCTGGATGCGGCCATCAACATCACCGGCGACGATCTTCAAGCCAATGTAAACCTGTTCACCCACTTCGCCACGGCCCGTATCCGGCAGTTGATGGCCGACGGCGAGAGCTTCGCCGATGGCGTCACGCAGGCTCACGACGAACTACAAACCCTGACCGGCATCGATGCCGATCCCCGTGAACTCAATCTGCTGGAGAGTGAGGCCGCGCTGGAAGAAGACAGCGCCAATCTGCTGCTGTTTTCCGCGGCGTTGCTTACAGCGGGTCTGGATCAGGCTGACATCGATGCCATTGCCGCAGATTTTGCCGATAACGGGCTGATCGATGGCTCCGTGGACGGCAGCGGCCAGAGCGCCTTTGCACAGATTCAGCAGGCGGCGGAGAACAACGCCAACCTGCTCGATGAGGCGCGTACCGCGCTGCAAAACATGTACGGCAGCGAGCCGCCCCAGGGCAGTGACAGTGGTCTGGCCTGGCTGCTCGACGCCTGCACGGCGGCACTATTGGATCAACCCCGTGTCGTATGTGAAGACGAACCCTTCTACGGCAATAATGTTGATGACAGCGAGGAGTTTGTTACCTTCATTCCGCCGGTAAGCGGTCACTACAGCGTGGAGCTGTTCGGCGATCCCACCGTCGATGACGACAACACCGGGAGTTGTTCGTGGATAATCTATACCGACGTCGATATCACCTCCACGGAGATGGGCGATAGCAGTGCCACCGACGGCTACTGTGGTGTGGAAGATGTCACCAACTTGCGTCTCTCGGGCGAGCGTGAATACTACATCCGTCCCGTTGTCAGCCAGGATGATGATACGGGCCCCGATGCCAGTTTCCGGTTGTCGGTGACCCGGGTCGCCGAGGGCAGAGAGATGGCTGACTACACCGTCGTGATCCCGGTGGGTGAAACCTACGACGCGGTAGTCGGCACGCTCATCGGCACGTCCGATGAAAGCTTCTATCGTTTCGAGGTGGTGCAGGGCGACTACACCATCAGCGCGGGCGGTTATCCCTGTGGTGACGGGGAACTTAGTCTCGATCTCTATGAAGACGCCTTTAATTCAAAGCTTGAAAATGCGTGGGCTGCAGACGTGTGCCAGCAGAGCATGGACGTCAGCCTCGAGGCAGGGACCTACTACCTCAAGGTGTCGAACTGGCTCGGTGGATTTAATCGGGATACTGACCGGCCGTCTCCGGGCGGTATCGGCTTCGATCTTATCGTGGCCCCGTCCCAGTAAGATTGCCGGATTTGTGCCGGCCCGTTGCAGGCGCAACGGGCGCACTTCGGTACCGACAGTGCGGGATGTGTTCAGGCTGTGGGCGAGGTGACTCACAGCCCCAATAACCAGGATAACAAGGGGTACGTTTATGTGTAGCAATTTCATTCGACTATTGATGTGCGGTCTGTTTGCCGTCGCGCTTACCGCCTGCGGCGGCGGTGGTGGCGGTGGTGGCGGTGGTTCCAGCTCACCGGAAGCACCGGAACTTCGCCTGACGCCGCAGAGCATCAAGACCTTCCACTTCGGCTGGACGGATGTCAGCAATGAAACCGAGTATCGCCTGCTGGAAAATCCCGATGGCAGCTCGGGCTTCACCCGGATCGCGACGATTGCCGCTGACAGTGACAGCCACGATCTGGTGGTCTCCCTGCCCAAACGCATCAACGCCAGCTATATCCTTCAGGCCTGCAACGATGCCGGCTGCGCCGACTCCGCCGAGGTCGCGGTGAGCGGGGCGCTGGTCGACGCCATCGGCTATGCCAAGGCTTCCAACACCGAGGCCGACGACTGGTTCGGCTATGCGCTCGCCCTGAGTGACGACGGCAACACCCTGGCGGTAGGGGCGTGGTTGGAGGACAGCGCCGCCACCGGCATCGGCGGCGATGAGAGTAACGATTCCGCCAGTAACGCTGGCGCGGTGTATGTGTTCAGC
>JBKGZJ010000193.1:0-3798 GCA_046545635.1 Thiohalophilus sp.
GCGCGCCGATGGCGATCAGCACGTCGCACTCGTGCATGGCCATGTTGGCCTCGTAAGTGCCGTGCATGCCGAGCATGCCCAGGTGCTGTTTGTCGCTGGCCGGATAGGCGCCCAGGCCCATCAGGGTCTGGGTGATGGGATAACCCAGCTTGCGGGTAAACTCGATCAATTCGGCATCGGCGTTGCTCAGTACCACCCCGCCGCCGGTATAGATCATCGGCCGGCGCGCCGAGAGGATCAGTTCCATCGCATGGCTGATTTCGCCGGGGTGCGCCTTGACCACCGGTTGATAGGAGCGCATCTGCACCTCGCCCGGGTAGTCGTAGTCGATCTTGATATTCGGATCGGTGGTGTTCTTGGGGATATCCACCACCACCGGTCCCGGGCGCCCGGTGGTGGCCACATGAAACGCCTTGCGCAGGGTATCGCCCAGGTCCCCGGCATTTTTCACCAGAAAATTATGTTTCACGCAGGGGCGGGTAATGCCGACCGCATCGACTTCCTGGAAGGCATCGCTGCCGATAAACTGGGTGGCCACCTGGCCGGTGATGATCACCATCGGAATGGAGTCCATGTAGGCAGTCGCGATTCCGGTGACCGCGTTGGTGGCCCCCGGTCCGGAGGTCACCAGTACCACGCCCGGCTTGCCGGTGGCGCGGGCATAGCCGTCGGCGGCATGGGTCGCCCCCTGTTCGTGGCGCACCAGGATGTGCTTGACGTCTTCCTGGTTGAACAGGGCGTCATAGATGTGCAGAACCGCACCGCCCGGATAGCCGAAGACATATTCAACGCCCTCGTCCTTCAGGAACTGGACTACGATTTCGGCTCCACTGAGTTTCACGTTATATACTCCCAGATACTTTCCAGCAATGTGGCATCGACCCGAAAAAAATACCCGTCGCAACGGGCAGAAACGCCCATTATAATCAGTAAACCGGTATAAATACACGGAGTTGCCGCAGAAACCTGGCCGATGTTGCCATTCCCCGGCCCCGGCAATGGTTGTTGGCTCAGATAACCGGATCTCGGGGTACTATGTTGGAAAACCACTCCTGTGATAGGCTTAACAACAACTTAACCGCAACCGGTGCATAATACGGCCATGAAAACGCTCAGTCAGATACTCGGCCTGCTGCTGATCCTCGCTCTGGCGGGCCCGTCCGCCCTGGCCGCGACCTACAAGTACCAGGACGAGTCCGGCAACACGGTCTATTCTCAGAACCCGCCCGAGAATCGCGACACCCCTTACGAGGTGATGGGCGATATCCCTTCCCGTGCCAGCCCCGGCAACGACTCGCCACCCGCCAACGATACCAGCTCCGAGCCGTCGCTGCAGCAAGACGAAGAGCAGGATGACACGGCCGCCCGGGAGCAGCAACAGGCCGAAGAAACCCGTCAGGAAAACTGCGAGGCCGCGAAAGAGAATCTTGAAATCTATACGGTCTACCGCCGGGTGCGAAACGAAGACGGCGAGGTGGTGCCCGTCGATGACAACGAACGCCAGCAGAAGATTGACGAGGCCAAGCAGGCCATTAAAGACTTCTGCGACTGACCCACGTCACGGAGGTTCAGCATGCCGCTGCTCAGGATACAGAGTAACCAGCCCGTCGAACCGGCCGCCGCCGAACAATTGATCGGCGCCGCCTCAAAACTGGTGGCCGACCAGCTGGGCAAACCCGAGCGCTATGTGATGGTGGCGCTGGAGCCGCCGATACCCATGTCTTTCGCCGGCAAGACCGACCCGCTGGCCTATCTGGAACTCAAGAGCATCGGCCTGCCGCAGGACAAGACCCCCGCTCTCTCCGAGGCCCTGTGTGGCCTTGTCCAGGAACAGCTGGGCATCGATCCGGAGCGGGTCTACATCGAATTCGCCGACGCCCCCCGCGCCATGTGGGGTTGGAACAGTGGCACCTTTTAAGCCGTCACGCGCATGAAAAAGGCCCTGCTTATCCTGCTGGGCCTCCTCTTCGGCGCCGGCCTGTACCTGTATACCGAGCCCGATCTCCAGCGCCAGGCCAGGCAACAGCTCGACAAACTGACCGGCACCGAACGCTCTGAACGCCTCTATCGCTGGCAGGATGCCGGGGGGCAATGGCAGATAACCGACCAGCCACCCCCGGCCGGAACGGAATACGACATTCTGCAGTATGACTCCGAAACCAACGTCATCCCGTCTGAAAACCTGAGCGGACAGAAAAAGGACTAGGTGTCTCCGGCGAGGATGCCATTTCCATCAAAAAGCATAACCACGAAGACACCAAGACACGAAGAAGACCTTTTGATTCACTTCGTGACTTCGCGCCTTCGTGGTGAGATTTTGTGCTGTTTTCCTCGTAACTCGTCCCCCGGCCCTCGTCCCTGACAGAAAATTTGGGATAAAATGGCCACTTGACTCAATGACATAACAAAGCGGAAAACTATGCGAACCTCCCGGTTGTTGCTCTCCACCCTCAAGGAAACCCCCGCCGATGCCGAGGTACTCAGTCATCAGCTGATGCTGCGCGCCGGAATGATCCGCAAGCTCGCCTCCGGGTTGTATACCTGGCTGCCGATGGGGCTGCGGGTGTTGCGCAAGGTGGAGCAGATCATTCGCGAGGAGATGGATCGCGCCGGGGCCCAGGAGGTCCTGATGCCGGCGGTACAGCCGGCCGAGCTGTGGCAGGAGTCGAACCGCTGGGAACAGTACGGGCCGGAATTACTGCGGCTTGAGGATCGGCACGGGCGTGAATTCTGTTTCGGTCCGACCCACGAAGAGGTCATCACCGATCTGATCCGCCGCGAGATCCGCAGCTACAAGCAACTGCCGACCAATCTCTATCAGATTCAGACCAAGTTTCGCGACGAGATCCGCCCCCGTTTCGGCGTGATGCGGGCGCGGGAATTTCTGATGAAAGACGCCTACTCCTTTCATCTGGACGACGCCTCGCTGGATGAGACCTATCATCGCATGCACGAGACCTATTGCCGCATCTTCTCGCGGCTGGGGCTCGACTACCGCCCGGTGCAGGCCGATACCGGCTCCATCGGCGGCAAGCTCTCCCATGAATTCCATGTTCTGGCCGACTCCGGCGAGGACGCTATCGCCTTCAGCAGCGACAGCGACTACGCCGCCAATGTGGAACTGGCGCCCACCCTGCCGGCCACTGACAGTCTGCCGCCGGCCGGTGCCACAATGCAGACCGTGGATACGCCCGGCCAACACACCATCGAACAGCTGGCCGCCTATCTCAATGTCCCCGCCAGCCGGTGTCTCAAAACCCTGCTGGTGGTCGATGCCGGAGAACAGCTTCATGCCCTGATTCTGCGCGGCGATCACGAACTGAATATGCTCAAGGTCGAGAAGCTCGACGGCATCACGCCGCCGCTGCGCTTTGCCAGCGATGCGGAAATCAGGCAGGCCTGCGGCTGCGAGCCCGGCTCCCTCGGCCCGGTGGGTCTGAATGTGCCGTTGCAGGTGGATCACGGCGCTCTGATCGCCGATTTTGTCTGCGGTGCCAACCAGCGCGACAAACATCTGACCGGGGTCAACTGGGGCCGCGATCTGCCGCAACCGCAGACAGTCGACATCCGCAATGTGGTCGAGGGGGATCCGTCGCCCGATGGCAAGGGAACCCTCTCGATCAAGCGCGGCATCGAGGTCGGACACATCTTCCAGCTGGGCGACAAATACAGTGAAGCCATGAAAGCCACCGTCCTGGATGAAAACGGCCAGTCGGTGACCATGACCATGGGCTGCTACGGCATCGGCGTTTCCCGCGTGGTCGCCGCCGCCATCGAACAGAACCACGATGAGCGCGG
>JBKGZJ010000194.1:0-3797 GCA_046545635.1 Thiohalophilus sp.
GCCGGATACGTGCCATCATCAAGGGCATACAAAGTATCGCCGACGACCTGGGTCTGACCACCATTGGTGAATTTATCGAAAATCCGCAGACCCTGGAAACATTACGCGACATCGGTATCAACTGGGGACAGGGCTACTACTTCGGCAAACCCCAAATCCTCCACGAACGGTTCGACATCTAAACCCGGCTTTTTTCCAAACCCTGGAAATTAACGCGGAGGACGCAGAGGCGCGGAGACGCAGAGAAGTAATTATTTATTTCCAGCATTTCACCAGACCGGTTAAACAGCCTCACCTGGTTAACAATTGCCACTGATATCACTTGGCTTACCGATAACATCGGATATTTCCTTTAAAAGCATTTCAGCGACTTCAGTGTTTTTCGATGTTCTCAGTGTTACCTGAACTGTATTAAATTACTCTGCGCCTCCGCGACTCCGCGTCCTCTGCGATATTCAATCCGAGAATAAAAAGAGCTGTCACAGGTAAATAGCCACCGTTATTTAATCCACACCGTCTTGGCGTTGACGAATTCGTGGATGCCGTGATGGGACAGTTCGCGGCCGTAGCCGGAGTGCTTGATCCCGCCAAAGGGCAGGCGCGGATCGCTTTTGACGAAGCTGTTGACGAAGGCGCAGCCACAATCGAGCTGGCGGGCCAGGCGTTCGCCCCGGGCCGCGTCCCCGGTCCAGACATTACCGCCCAGCCCGTAGGTGGTGTCATTGGCGATGCGCAGGGCGTCGGCCTCGTCCCGGGCGCGAATCACGATCGCCACCGGACCGAACAGCTCTTCGCTGTAGGCGCGCATGCCGGGGCCCACCTGATCCAGAATCGAGGCTTTATAATACGCTCCGGGCATATCCTCGTAGAGATCGCAGCCGGTGACATTGACCGCGCCCGCGGCCAGGCTGTCGACCACCTGCTTGTGCAGCTCCTCGCGCAGATCGGTACGCGCCATGGGCGCCAGGCTGGTGTTTTCATCCAGCGGATCGCCGGGCTTGAGGCTTTCCACCCCGGCCTTGAAGCGGGCGACAAAATCCTCGGCAATCGCATCCACCACAATAAAGCGCTTGGCCGCGATACAACTCTGCCCGGCATTGAGAAACCGGGAAGCCAGTGCATTTTTGACCGCCTCGTCCAGGTCCGCGTCCTCCAGCACCACAAAGGCGTCGGATCCGCCCAGTTCCAGTACGCTCTTTTTCAATACCGCCCCGGCTGTCGCCGCCACCTGGCGTCCGGCCGGTTCGCTGCCGGTCAGGGTAACGGCCTGCACCCTCGGATCCTCGATGACCTTTTCCACCTGCGAGGCGCGGATCATCAATGTGGTGAATACACCATCGGGAAAGCCTGCCTCACGAAATATACTCTCGATGGCCTGGGCACACTGTGGCACATTGGAGGCATGCTTCAGCAGGCCGGTATTCCCGGCACATAACGCCGGCGCCGCGAAACGAAACACCTGCCAGAAAGGAAAATTCCATGGCATTACCGCCAGCACGGTGCCCAGCGGTTGATAGGCCACATAGCTCTTGCCCGCATCGCTTTCAATCGGCTCGTCGTGCAAAAACTCGGTCGCCTTGTCCGCATAATATTCACAAACCCAGGCACATTTTTCGATCTCGCCCCGGGCCTCGTTAATCAGCTTTCCCATCTCCCGGGTAATCAGGGTGGCGTATTGCTCCTTGTTGTCCCGCAGGACTTTCGCGACTCCGCGCATCAGTTCGCAGCGCTCGTTAATGGTCAGGGCGCGCCATTGCGGTGCGACCTCGGCCGCCTGTTCCAGCGCCTGATCAATCCGGGCGTCCTCCCAGGCCGGAAATTCGCCTTCCTTTTCGCCAGTTGCCGGGTTGATGACTTCGAAACTCATGCGGACTCCTTTATCGTTCGCGTCTGTCGTGCAGACATATTAAAGTATAGACATCCTGTTTTCGCCCATGCTCTGATTTTATGCGCTCTCGCATTTAAACCATTGCCATGCCTATAATAGGGACAAATAATGATAATGCAACCGGACAAAAAGGTGAGACATTGATGAGACGACGTATCTGCATCCTCGGCGGAACCGGATTTGTCGGAAAACATTTGATCAACCATCTGGTCAGAGAGGGGCACAGCATCCGGGTCCTGACCCGACGTCGCGAGGCGCATCGGGAGCTGCTGGTCATGCCGACCGTGGAAGTCTTCGATGCCGATGTGCATGATGAAAAGACCCTGAGCCGCTTTTTCGCCGATCAGGATGCGGTTATTAACCTGGTCGGTATCCTCAACGAGCCCCGCGACAACGGCAAGGGCTTCTATCGCGCCCATGTCGAACTCAGCGACAAGGTTATCAAGGTCTGTCGTGCCCACGGTATACAGCGGCTGCTGCACATGAGCGCGCTCAATGCCGATCCGGGTACCGGCAGCAGCTATAATCTGCGCAGCAAGGGTGAAGCTGAACACCGGGTCCATGCCGCCACCGGGCTCAATGTCACCTCATTCCGTCCTTCGGTGATCTTTGGTCCCGAAGACAGCTTCATCAACCGCTTCGCCTCGCTGCTGAAAAAAACACCCTGGCTGTTTCCCCTGGCCTGCCCCGACGCGCGCTTCGCGCCGGTCTATGTGGGCGATGTGGCCACTGCCTTTACTCAAAGTCTCAACGATCCGGCCACCTACGGCCAGCGTTACAACCTGTGCGGCCCGCACGAATACACCCTGCGGCAGATTGTCGAACGTATCGCCGACACCCTCGACATCAACCGCCGTATTATTCCACTGGGCCGCATCGGCTCCGCCCTGCAGGCCAATCTGCTCGAATATGCTCCCGGCAAACCCTTCTCCCGCGACAACTACCGTTCGCTGCAGATGGACAGTGTCTGTCCCGAAGACGACAAGGTACTGCGTGAGGTATTCGGGATCGAGCCGGCCGCGCTGGAAGCTGTCATACCGCAATACCTGCGGCACAGGACCTACCGGAATCGCTATCAGGTCTTCCGGCGCAGGGCGCGGCGGGAGTGACAATCCTCGACACATGGTCGAGCAATGTTGAATTTTGAATGCTGAATTTTAAATTATCTGTTTACCGGACCCGAAATCATTGACAATGTAGTTTCAGGATCGGCACTGTCACCTCCTTCGCCGACATTAAACATTCAAAATTCAGCATTCAAAATTCAACATCGCCCCTGGCGGGAGTATGATCGCGGCATGGAAAAGTATCAGGTAGGCGGCTGCGTCCGCGACAAACTGCTGGGCCTGCCGGTCAAGGACCACGACTGGGTGGTGGTCGGCAGCACGCCGCAGGAGATGATCGAGGCCGGCTATCGGCCGGTGGGCAAGGACTTCCCTGTCTTTCTGCATCCCGAGACCCACGAGGAATACGCCCTGGCGCGCACCGAGCGCAAGACCGGCCCCGGCTATACCGGCTTCACCTTTCACGCCGCCCCCGATGTCACCCTGGAAGCCGATCTGGCCCGCCGCGATCTGACCATCAATGCCATGGCCGAAACCGACGCGGGCGAGATCATCGATCCTTTCGGTGGCCGGCAGGATCTCAAGGATCGTCTGCTGCGCCATGTCTCGCCGGCCTTTGTCGAGGATCCGGTGCGCATCCTGCGGGTGGCGCGCTTCGCCGCCCGCTTTGCCGAGTTCGGCTTTCGGGTCGCCGACGACACCCGCGAGCTGATGCGGCGGATGGTCGACAACGGCGAGGTCGACGCGCTGGTCCCCGAACGGGTCTGGCAGGAAACCCTGCGCGCCCTGCAGGAGAACCACCCGGAAACCTTCTTCGAGGTGCTGCGCGAGTGCGGCGCGCTGGC
>JBKGZJ010000195.1:0-3702 GCA_046545635.1 Thiohalophilus sp.
CGACCGCCACGGTGCTGCCGGCCAGGCTGCCCTTGAGAAAAGTTCTACGTTGCATTGATAGGT
Organism: Thiohalophilus sp.; assembly: GCA_046545635.1. Lineage (GTDB taxonomy): Bacteria > Pseudomonadota > Gammaproteobacteria > UBA6429 > Thiohalophilaceae > Thiohalophilus. The sequence continues at coordinate 64 of JBKGZJ010000195.1, forward strand.
TCCTCCACTTGCCGGAAATTTAAAGGGTATAGACCCACTCGGTGATGTGATCGATTTCCTCGTCGGTCAAAATGTTGTGCTTACCGAACGGAGGCATCATCGTGTGTGGTTTCTTTTTAGTCGGGTCGGCAATCCACTCGCGCAGTTCGGACTTGTCCGGGAAGCGCGCCTTCATGGCGACTAACGGCGGACCGATGTTACCGGGCAGGTGGGCACCTTCGTAGCTATGGCAGGCGAAGCAGTTGCCTTTCTTGCGATTTTCAGCAATCTTCTTGCCGGTGTCTGCGTCTGCAGCGACTGCTGTGCCGGGTGCCACGAATGCCATGGAACCGAGCAACATAGCAACAGTACTGGCGGCAGCTATGAGTTTAGCGGGTTTCCGCATGGTCTCCTCCTCATTGAAGTTAGAGATGGGGTCAGTTTTAAGGCTGACGGGTCTTATTATTGTGGACGCTCATCGCGCTGATGAGACTTACACCTCGTTAAGGTTCATAGCATACAGATTAAGAACCTAATAGCAAGTACCGTCAGTGTGTTTCAGTAAATAAGCTAAAGCTAATGTACTGATAAACTGAACGATTTTGCTGACGACAGTGTAGATGAAAACGGGGGCGGCTGTCAGGGGCGATTTTCCAGAGCGGCGATTTCGTTTTTCAATTCCTGCAGGCGGGCTTCGGCCCGTGAGGCGTCATAAAAATCCAGGGCGTTGTTTTTGAGCGCCAGGTTGAACTGGGCGATGGCCTGATGTGAGAGGCCGGTGCGGTAATAGTATTCGCCCAGGGCGATCTGGGCCCGGGCCGGGTTGCCGAGCTTCTCTTCCGCCTCGGCCAGCAGCTGATAAAAGCGCGGTTTACGATCCCGCTCGCGCAGAAAGTCGCGCAGCACCTCTCTGGCGGTCCCGGGCTGTTCGGCATCGAGCAGGCTTTCCACATAACCCAGTGTCAGGGCGGGGTTCTGTGGGTAGAGTTTGAGCGCAGCGCGGTAGTGGCTCAGTGCGGCATCAATTTTGTCACGGGCAAACGCCAGCCTGGCCCGGGCCAGCAAAAAGGCAATGCGCTGGGGCTGCTCATCGAGCAGCTTGTCCAGAACGGTTTTGGCTTGCGGGTAGTCGCCGGTCTCCATCAGGCTCAGCACGTAGCCGTAACGTTCGGCGGTCTGGTTGAGATAACGCCCCGATTGCAGGTTATCGGCGAACCGGTCCCGCAACTCGGCAGGCTGCTGGCTGGTCAGCACCTTGATGCGGTTGCGCATCAGGTGATAGGCCTCGGTCTGCTCGGCCATTTCGGGCGAATACTGACGGGCGCGATCCCGGGCATCGGCGATGCGGGTATCGGTGACCGGATGAGTGCGCAGAAACTCGGGCCCTTGCGGACCATACAGACGATTGGCCTTGTGCATCTGTTCGAAGAAGCTGGCCATGCTGTGGGGATCAAATCCCGCGTTGGCAAGCAGTTCGATACCGTGGTGATCGGCTTCCTTTTCATTGGCGCGGGTAAAGTTGATCCGACTCTGGATGCTGCCGGCGGTGATGGAGGCGATCGCGGCTTCGCCCATCTCGCCGCTTTGCCCGCCCAGCACGATGGCGGCAATCAGCGCCGCCAGTACCGGCAGGCTGCTGCCACCGCCAAAATCGTAGGCGCGGGCATGGTGGCGCTGGGTGACATGGGCGATTTCATGGGCCATGACCGAGGCCAGTTCGCTCTCGGTCCGGGTGGAGAGGATCAGGCCGTAATGAATACCAATATAGCCGCCGGGCAGGGCGAAGGCGTTGATGTCGGGCGCGTCGATCAGGAAAAAATGAAAATCGGTCATGTCGCTGTCGCCGGCGGCGATCAGCCGGTAGCCCAGGTGGTTCAGGTAGCTGTCGATCAGCGGGTCGTTGATGATCCGCCCGCTACGCTGGATATTGCGCATGACCGATTCACCGACACGCTTTTCCTCGGTCGGGGTGGCAACGCTGGCCGCCGCGTCACCGATATCGGGCAGCGTGGGGGCGGCCGACAGCCGTGCCGGCGAGACAATCAGCAGGACGATCAGTAACCAGGCAGGATGTGTCTTGAGCAGGTGCAAAATATGGTCCACAGCTCGTGGTTAAGGGTATAGCTCATAATACGGCGATTTGGCCGGGATGACGAATCTGGAGACTCAGACCGCTTGTTGTGTAATGGGTTCGACTCGTATTCATTTCAATATTTCAGTAGAATATGCCGGTTTTGCTATAACCATGCTTTTCTTATGGTTATAGCGTGGTCAAATCAAATCTCATGGGAGAGAGATGATGCAGGTTTTCAAGGAAATCGAGGTTGCGGATCTGGCCAGCATGCTGGAGGATACGGACCACGGCGTCAGCCTGATTGATATTCGCAATCCGGCCGAGGCGCAGCGGGAAAGCATTCCCGGGGCACGGAATGTGCCCATGCACCAGCTGTCAAAGCAACTGGATGAGGTTCAGAAGGCGCGAGTGGTAGTGCTGTATTGCCGGATGGGCCTGCTATCCGCCCATGCCTGTGCCTCGCTGTCCACCAGCGGGTGTGATAATGTCCATAACCTGCGTGGCGGGATTCAGGCCTGGAAATCCAGCGGCCTGGCTGTAACATGAACCCCTGTCGGCAATAGAGGATTACCACGAAATTCTTGTGTTCTAAATCCAGTTGTCATATAAGTGTAGGATTGATTGCTAATATACAATCATACCCTTTAACCCAAAACCAACTCAGATGACTTGAAGGAGAGATGAAAATGGCTGACTTCGATCAAGAACTGGATGCATCAGGCCTGAATTGCCCGCTGCCCATCCTGCGTGCAAAAAAATCCCTGGCCGGCATGTCCGAAGGTCAGGTGCTGCACATCATCGCCACCGATCCGGGTTCCGTGAAGGATTTCGAGGCGTTTTCCAAACAGACCGGCAATGAGCTGATGGAATCCAAGGAAGAAGGCGGTAAGTTTTACTTCCTGATCAAAAAAGCCGGTTAATAATTATTATAATAAATATATAAATACAGCTGTTACCGTGCCCGGCATTTGACGGGCAGGTGGCAGAAATCGAGGTGCACTATGTCTAAAAAACTTGCCATTATTGCGACGAAGGGCACGCTGGATTGGGGCTATCCACCGTTTATCCTGGCCTCCACCGCGGCCGCACTGGGCTATGAAGTTCAGATCTTCTTTACCTTCTACGGCTTGCAACTGCTGAAGAAGAAAATGAACGTCAAGGTCAGCCCGCTGGGCAATCCCGGTATGCCGATGCCCATGGGTATGGACAAATGGTTCCCGATCATCGGCACGGCCATCCCCGGCATGCAGGCGGTGATGACCAGGATGATGAAGGCCAAGATGAAGTCCAAAGGTGTTGCCAGTCTGGAAGACCTGCGCGATCTGTGCGTCGAAGCCGACGTCAAGATCATCGCCTGTCAGATGACCGTCGATCTGTTCGATATGAACCATTCCGATTTCATCGATGGAATCGAATACGGTGGCGCGGCCATGTTCTTTGAGTTCGCCGGCGACGCGGATATTACGCTGTTCGTCTGAACCGGATTCAAATCATGGGAGAGAAAAAACCCGAAGCGCAAGCTTCGGGTTTTTTTATGCCTGCTTCGCAGGCATAAAAGTTGGCAGTCTTCAGATGGCAGTTGGCAG
>JBKGZJ010000196.1:0-3663 GCA_046545635.1 Thiohalophilus sp.
TCGGCGACGGTCGTGCCCCTGCTCCCGAGTCGCGGCTGCAAGCCCCTCCTACAACGAACAGTTCTAAGTTCTAAGTTCTAAGTACTCAGCACTCAGCACTATAAAACCGCCCGCGGATAAGACCCGAGGATCTTGACCATGCTGGCGGTCTGTTCGAGTTCGTCGATGGCCTGACGGACGTTGTCGTTGTCGATATGGCCCTCGATATCGATAAAGAAGGCGTAATTCCACATCCCCTGATGGGAAGGTCGTGATTCGATGCGCGACATGGAGATGTTGTGTTTGGCAAAGGGCGCGAGCATGGTGTACAGGGCGCCGGGCTTGTTCCGGGTGTAGACCAGCATCGAGGTCTTGTCGTTGCCACTGGGCGGCGTCTCGCGCTTGCCGACCACCAGGAAGCGGGTGGTGTTCTCCGGATGGTCCTCGATATTTTTCGCCAGATAATCGAGCGCGTAAATATCCGCGGCGCTCTCGCCGGCAATGGCCGCTGACTCCGGATCGGTACTGGCCAGGCGGGCGGCTTCGGCGTTGCTGCTGACATCGATCTGCTGTACCTGCGACAGATGCATATCCAGCCAGCGGCGACACTGGGCCAGCGATTGCCGGTGCGAGTACACCTTGTGAATGTTGCGGATATCGGGATTCTTGCTCAACAAGTGGTGGTGTATGCGTAACTCCACCTCCCCGCAGATCGACAATGACGAGCTCATGAATTCGTCAAGCGTATGGTTGATGACCCCCTCGGTGGAGTTTTCCACCGGCACCACCCCATAGGAGGCGTTGCCCGACTCCACTTCGCGAAACACATCGCCGATGGTTGCCAGCGGCAGGGTCTGCACCGAATGACCGAAATGCTTGAGCGCCGCCGCCTGGGTGAAAGTCCCTTCCGGCCCCAGGAAGGCGATGTTCATGATCCGCTCCAGGGCCAGGCAGGCGGACATGATCTCGCGGAACAGTCGCGCCATTTCCTCGTTGCTGAGCGGCCCCTGGTTGCGCTGCATGACGCCACGCAGCACCTCGGCCTCGCGCTCGGCGCGATAGAAGACCTCTTCCCCTTCGGCCTGCTTGGTGCGCGCCACCTCCTCGGCGAGGCGCGCCCGCTCGGTGATCAATGCCTGGAGCTGTTCGTCCAGCTGATCGATCTGCTCGCGCAGTTTTTTCAGATCGTCGCTCAAGTCAGTGGTCCGTGTTCAGTCAATGAAGCGGACTTTCAGCACACCGTTTATGGCGGTGAGCTTGTCCCGATGGCTCTCATCCACACTGCCATCGACGTCGATCAGGTTATAGGCCATGTTGCCGCGTGACTTGTTGATCATATCCACAATATTCAGATTCTGATCCGCCAGGGCTGCGGTGATCTGGCCGACCATGTTGGGCTCGTTGCGATTGACGATCGCAATGCGCTGTCCCTCGGTACGTTCCATATACACCTCGGGGAAATTGACCGAATTGCGAATATTACCGTGTTCGAGATAATCACGAACCTGTTCGGCCACCATGATTGCGCAGTTCTCTTCCGCCTCGACCGTGGAAGCACCCAGGTGCGGCAGGGTAATGACACGTTCATGATGTTTCAGCAGGTTACTGGGAAAATCACAAACATAGGAGTAAACCTTGCCGGCTTTAATCGCCGCGCTGACGGCCTCGTCATCGACGATGCCATTGCGGGCAAAGTTAAGAATGATCACGCCATCGCGCATCAATTTGAATCGCTCGGCATTGATCAGGTTCCGGGTCGCATCAACCAGCGGCACATGGAAAGTAATAAAGTCCGACTTGGCAGCCAGTTCATCCATGCTCGCGGCTTTTTCCACCTCCGAGGAAAGCTGCCAGGCACCTTCGACGGTAATGCCCGGATCGAAACCGACCACCCGCATGCCCAGTTGCAGTGCCATGTTGGCCACGTTACGGCCAATGGCGCCGAGACCGACCACGCCCAGGGTACGGCCGGGCAATTCGAAGCCGCCGAAATTTTTCTTGCCGGCTTCCACGGCCTTGTTGATCTCCGCGTCGGTGCCTTCAACAGAACGGGCAAAATCCCAGGCCGGGCCGATATTGCGGCAGCCCATCAGCATCCCGGCCAGCACCAGCTCCTTGACCGCATTGGCGTTGGCGCCGGGGGCATTGAACACCGCGATCCCCTGATCCGACATCTTGTCGACCGGGATGTTATTCACCCCCGCGCCGGCACGGCCGATCGCCTTCAAACTGGCAGGAATCTCCATGTCGTGCATCTTGGCCGAGCGCACCAGAATGGCATCGGGGTGGGTGATCTCGGAGGCAATTTCATACTTGTCCCGCGGCAGCCGTTCCAGACCGGCGAGAGAGATGTTATTCAATGTCAGTACCTTGTACATAGGACGGATTGGTTACCTTTGGTTATCTGTTTATGTGTGTCTTGAATACTAGCAGCCTACCCTGGACTTATAGCTCAGGGCCGAGGGCCGAGTTACGAGGGACCTGGATTTTTATCCCCTCCCCTTCAAGGGGAGGGTCAGGGTGGGGTGATATAAAATCAGCCCGGGCAAACTCACCTCGTACCTCGTTACTCGTCCCTCGTCACTGTTCTTATCCGTTACGCTTTTCGAAGTCGGCCATGAATTCGACCAGGGTGTCGACGCCGGCTTCGGGCATCGCGTTGTAGATGCTGGCACGCATGCCGCCGACGGAGCGGTGGCCTTTCAGGGTGGTCAGGCCCTGTTTGGCGGCCTCTTCCAGGAAGGTCTTGTCCAGGTCCGGGTTGGCCAGGGTGAACGGCACGTTCATCCACGAGCGGCAATCGGGCCGGACCGGGTTGGCGTAAAAATCAGAGCTATCGATCGCCTGATAGAGTTTATCCGCCTTGCGCTTGTTGATCCCGGCCATGCCTTCGAGGCCGCCCTTTTCCTTCAGCCATTCAAAGACCAGGCCGGCCAGATACCAGCCGTAGGTGGGCGGGGTATTGGCCATGGAACCGGCTTCGGCATGGACCTGGTAATCGAACATGGCTGGAGTTTTATCGATTGTTTCACCGATCAGATCCTTGCGCACGATGACCACGGTCAGGCCGGCCGGGCCGATGTTCTTCTGCGCGCCGGCGTAGATCACGCCGTATTTCGATACATCGATGGGGCGCGACAGGATGGTGGAGGACATATCCGCCACCAGCGGCACATCGCCGGTCTCGGGAATGTAGTTGAACTCCACCCCACCGATGGTTTCGTTCGGCGTGTAATGCACATAGGCGGCATCACCGCTCAGTTGCAGTTCGGACTGGGTCGGCGCGCTGCTGAATCCATCGGATTCGGTCGTCGCCGCCAGCTTTACCTCGCAGAATTTTTTCGCTTCACCGATGGCCTTTTTCGACCAGGCGCCGGTGTTGATGTAATCGGCACTGGTTTTACCGCGCAGCAGATTCATCGGCACCATGGCAAACTGGCTGCTGGCACCACCCTGCAGAAACAGGATCTCGTAATTGTCCGGGATCGCCATCAGCTCGCGCAGATCCGCGGTGGCCTTCTCGGCGATGGACATAAACTCCTTGCCGCGATGGCTCATTTCCATCACCGACATACCGGTACCCTGCCAGTCGAGCATTTCCTCGCGAGCGCGCTCCAGGACTTCCTGGGGCAGCATCGCCGGACCGGCGCTGAAATTAAATACACGTGACATACACAACTCCTG
>JBKGZJ010000197.1:0-3644 GCA_046545635.1 Thiohalophilus sp.
CCGCCTCTGCCACAGTCCCCGTTAACAACAATTTTCACGACGAGACGAGGCACACTCATGAATTACAAAGCACTGTTATCAACTCTTGCCGCCACCACGGCACTGGGACTGGCCAGCCAGCCCGCCACCGCCATTGAAGAAGGCGATCTGCTGCTGCGTTTCGGCCTGGTCAACGTCAGTCCCAACGACGGCAGCGATGCATCGAGTTCCCTTGGACTCGACAGTGATGACATCGGTGTCGACGACGATACCCAGCTATATATCAACGCCACCTGGATGTTCCGCGACAATCTGGGGCTGGATATCCTTGGCGCCACCCCCTTTACTCACGACATCACTCTGGACGGTGCCGGTAAAGTCGGGGAGACCAGCCATCTGCCCCCGACAGTCGGCCTGCAATACCACTTCAGCCCGAAAAGTAACGTGCGTCCCTATGTCGGCGCCGGGATCAACTACACCACCTTCTTCAATGAGGAAACCACCGGGGCTCTGGCGGGGACTGATATGAGTCTGGATGACTCCCTGGGACTGGCCGTCCAGGCCGGTGTCGATATCGACATCAACGACGACTGGTTTTTCAACGCCGATCTGCGCTATATGAACATCGAAACGACGGCGACGGTTGACGGTGCCGGCAGCGTGGATGTGCAGATTAATCCCTGGGTAGTCGGTCTGGGCGTGGGTACGCGCTTCTAAAATCACAGGGCCGAGTGACGAGGGACGAGTCACGAGGTAAACATCTCCGCACCGCCAGGGCTTCAGGCAGGAATAAAACCTGAAGTCCTGGTGTTTTATTTCCTCGTCCCTCGTCCCTCGTACCTCGTCACTTTTCCAGGTGGATGGCTTACAATAGCCCCATGCTCCACTTCACTGCCCCGCCCCCGCTCTCGCTGTACATTCATTTCCCGTGGTGTACGCGCAAATGCCCCTATTGTGATTTCAATTCCCATACCCTGACGGACGCGCTGCCGGAGCGGGGGTATATCGACGCCCTGCTGCGGGATCTGGAACAGGATCTGCCCCTGATCTGGGGTCGCAAGATCAATACGATTTTCATGGGCGGCGGCACGCCCAGCCTGTTTTCGCCCGAGTCGCTGGAGTATCTGTTATCGCAACTACGGGCACGACTCACGCTGGCGGCGGATATCGAAATCACGCTGGAAGCCAACCCCGGTTCCTCCGAAGCAGCAAAATTCGCCGAGTTTCGCGCCGCCGGCATCAACCGGCTCTCCATCGGCATCCAGAGCTTCGACAACGACCAGTTACAGAAACTGGGCCGGATCCATGATCGCCGACAGGCCTTTGCCGCGGCCGAGGCCGCCCATGCGGCGGGGTTTGATAACGTCAATCTGGATCTGATGTTTGCCCTGCCGGGCCAGACGATCGATCAGGCCCTGGCCGATCTGCACAATGCCATCGCCCTGGCACCGGCCCACCTGTCCCATTACCAGCTCACGCTCGAACCCAACACCTGGTTCTATCACCATCCGCCATCGCTGCCGGATGACGATCTGGCCTGGGAGATGCAATCCCGCAGCCTGGCCCTGCTGGGCGATCAGGGTTATGCCCAGTACGAAGTCTCGGCCTATGCCCGGCCCGGACGCCAGTGCCGGCATAACCGCAATTACTGGGAGTTCGGCGATTACCTGGGCATCGGCGCCGGCGCCCACGACAAACTGAGCGATGCCGCCGCCGGGTGGATCGTCCGCCGCAGCAAGCGGCGCGGCCCACAGGATTATCTGCAGGCCACGGAATTTGTTCAGAACGAACAGATCCCGGACGAAACGGAGGTGCTGTTCGAATTCATGCTCAACGCCCTGCGCCTGAATGACGGTTTTGAGCTCGCCCTGTTCGAGCGACATACCGGCCTCGCCCACGACATATTGCAGGCGCCGTTGCAGCAGGCTGTCGCCGATGGCTTGATCGAACAGGCCGGCGACCCCATACAGGCCAGTATGCGTGGACGACAATACCTCAACGATCTGGTCGCCCGGTTTTTGCCCGATGCTTGAGGAGATCAACGTTAACTGTCCCTACTGCGGCGAGGTATTTACCGCCGTTGTCGACTACTCCGCCGGTAGTCAGGAGTATGTCGAGGACTGTTATGTCTGTTGCCGTCCCATTCAGTTTAGCGTTATGGTGGACATCAACGGTGAACTGACCGAGGTCATCACCCGGCAGGACAATGAGTGACGATAACGACGACCGCTACCAGGCCATCTCCTGTGCGGACTACAGCCGCTACGAAGAGTGGATCATGCACGGGCAACGGCTGCGAATCGCCTGGCGCGATGCCCGTGGCCAGGAATACATCGGCCTGCTGCAACCGCTCGATTTACAATCCCGCAGCCGGCAGGAATTTCTGATCGCCAGACCGGTCAGCGGTGGTGATACCCTCCATATTCGCCTGGATCGGATCCTGCGCTGCAACCCGGATGAAGCCTGATGCATACCCGCGACCGCGACATTGACACCTACACCACCAAAGATGGCTCGCAGATCCGCGAGCTGATGCACCCGGACGTGCACGGCAATCGCAACCAGAGTCTGGCCGAAGCCATCGTCCCGCCCGGCGAGGTCACTCAGCTGCATCGCCATGGCAAAAGCGAGGAGCTCTATCACATCACCCGCGGGCGCGGCTGGATGACCCTGGGCGAACAGGAATTCGAAGTGAACATCGGCGATACCGTCGCCATCGCTCCCGGCACCCCGCACCGGATCAAAAACATCGGTGACGATCCCCTGCACATCCTCTGCAGCTGTTCGCCCCCCTACGCCCACGACGACACCGAACTGCTGGAGTAACCATGCGCATCGGCATCGATATGGGCGGCACCAAGATCGAGGGCATCCTGCTCGACGAGCAGGGCGCCGAACAAACCCGGCAACGCATCGATACCCCGCGCAACGACTACCCCGCCACCGTGCAGGCCATCATTGATCTGGTACGCCAACTGGAACAGGACGCCGGCCAGACCCCAACGATCGGCATTGGCATCCCCGGGGCCATCTCCCCCGCAACCGGCCGGGTCAAAAACGCCAACTCCACCTGGCTGATCGGCCAGCCCTTGCTGGACGATCTGCAACAACAACTCGGCCGTGACATCAAAATCGAAAACGATGCCAACTGCTTCGTGGTCTCCGAAGCCACCGACGGCGCGGCACAGGGCGCCGATGTGGTCTTCGGCGTCATCATCGGCACCGGGACCGGCGGCGGGGTTTACGTGCGCGGCAATTCCATCGTCGGCATCAACGCCATCGCCGGCGAATGGGGCCACAACCCATTGCCCTGGCCGACACCGAGCGAGTATCCGGGACGAGACTGCTATTGCGGCAAAAAAGGCTGCATCGAAACCTGGCTATCCGGCCCCGGCTTCAGCCTCGATCACCAGCTCAGCGGCGGCGGCCGCCTGCCGGCCCACGAGATCGTGGAACTGGCCGCCCAGGGCAACGCCCTGGCCGAAGCCTCACTGGAACGTTACGAACAACGCCTGGCCAAAAGCCTGGCCTCGGTGATCAACATCCTCGATCCGCAAGTTATTGTGCTGGGCGGCGGCATGTCCAACATCCAGCGCCTGTACGACAACGTCCCCAAACTCTGGACCACCTACGTCTTCTCCGATCGGGTCGACACCAAACTGGTG
>JBKGZJ010000198.1:0-3615 GCA_046545635.1 Thiohalophilus sp.
CGGGGCCTTTTTTAATTTGGCGGAGACGCCTACAGGGACGTAGGCGGTAGACTCTGTCGGGAACAGAGAGTCGAGGGAGGGATTACTCGGCGCTTCCCTGCGCCTCGCCCCTTCGGGGCCAGCGTCGCTGGCGCTCCGCTGTTCAAATTCGCTCCCGGCGAATTTGTCGAACAGGGTTCTCATCCAAATCCCCCTGCTCCACAAATTAAAAAAGGAGGCACAAGGCCTCCTTTTTTAATTTGGCGGAGAGGGAGGGATTCGAACCCCCGGACCGTCGCCGGTCAACGGTTTTCAAGACCGCCGCTTTCGACCACTCAGCCACCTCTCCAAAAACAGTGTCGAGGGACGAGTTACGAGGTACGAGGTTTTCCTCGTCACTCGGCCCTCCGGCCCTCGTCCCTTTGTTTGAAGGGGCGAAGAATACCGTATGGCGGGCGAAGTTTCCAGAGGGGGCGGGGCTTGAAATCGGGGCGATATGGCTTGATATCCGGAACTAATCAGGTATGCTGTAGTCCACTAGTCAGGTTAAATTTGAATTTAAGGATGGGATAAACATGTACCAAGAACGCACTGCTACCCGGCCGCTTGGGTCGGCGATAGAGACCAACAAGGTATTGCGTAATACTTACGCGTTGCTGTCCATGACCCTGATCTTCAGTGCCGCGATGGCCGCGATCAGTGTGGTCTCGCAAGTGTCTTATGGTATCGGGCTGATTGCGACGATCGCCGGTATCGTCATGCTCTGGTTCGTCCTGCCCCGCACCGCCAATTCGGCTACCGGGATTCCGGTCATTTTCGCCATCACGGGGCTGCTGGGCTTCGGTCTGGGACCCATCGTGGGCCATTATCTGGCCGCCAATCCGACGATCGTGATGACCGCACTGGGCGGCACCGCGGTGATCTTCCTGGGGCTGTCCGCCTACGCCCTGACCACGCGCAAGGATTTCAGCTTCCTGGCGGGCTTCCTGTTCGTCGGCTTTTTCGTGGTCCTGGCCGCGGCGCTGGCGAATATCTTCCTGGAGATTCCGGCACTGTTTCTGGCCGTGAATGCCGCCATTGTCATGATCATGAGCGGCTTCATCCTGTTCCAGACCTCCTCCATCATCCATGGCGGGGAAACCAACTACATCATGGCCACGGCCGGGATTTTCCTCTCCCTGCTGAACATGTTCCAGGCACTGCTGCATCTGCTGGGTGCCTTCGGCAACGAATAAACGCCGCGTACGGTGAACGTCAAAAGCCCCGAATTATCGGGGCTTTTTTTGGTCTGAAATACGCTCCGGGCGGTGAAAAATCACCGTTTGCGTCAAATCCAGAGGAGGCTTCAAATGGGTTGGGAAAAAATCGCCACGGCGGTGCTGCTCGGCGCCATGCTGATTTTCATCTTTCCACGCATGCGCCATGCGCTCAACAACGCGCCCAAAGGCTCCGCCGAGGACTGGAAAGGCTTTCTGTTCCCCCTCGCCCTGGTGGTCGGCTTTGTGGTGCTGCTGATCCTGCTGGTGAAAGGCTGAATCGCCGGCTTACTCCAGACGCTGCAGCCCGCCCATGTAGGGTTGCAGCGCCGCGGGGATGGTGACCCGGCCGCCCTCGTCCTGATAATTTTCCAGAATCGCCACCAGGGTGCGTCCGACCGCCAGGCCGGAGCCGTTGAGGGTATGTGCCAGCTCCGGCTTGCCGGTGTCGGGGTTGCGCCAGCGGGCCCTGAGCCGGCGGGCCTGGAAGTCCCCGAAGTTGCTGCAGGAGGAGATTTCCCGGTACTTGCCCTGCCCCGGCAGCCAGACCTCCAGATCGTAGGTGCGCGAGGCGGAAAAGCCGATGTCCCCCGTGCACAGATCCACGACCCGGTACGGCAGTTCCAGCTTTTGTAATACCGCCTCGGCATGGCCAGTGAGCTCTTCATGGGCGGCCAGCGACTCCGCCGGGCGCACGATCTGCACCAGCTCCACCTTCTCGAACTGATGCTGGCGAATCATGCCGCGGGTATCCTTGCCGTAGGAGCCGGCCTCGCTGCGAAAACAGGGGGTATGCGCCACGTACTTGCGCGGCATGGACTCATTCTCGACGATCACATCCCGCACGATGTTGGTCACCGGCACCTCGGCGGTCGGGATCAGGTAAAAATCCTGTTCGTGATGCAGCTTGAACAGATCCGCCTCGAATTTGGGCAGCTGACCGGTGCCGCGCAGACTGTCCGCGTTAACGATATAGGGCACATAGGTTTCGGTGTAGCCGTGTTCGCTGGTGTGCAGATCGAGCATGAACTGGATCAGGGCCCGATGCAGCCGGGCGATGCCGCCGCTCATCACCACAAAGCGTGATCCGGTTAATTTGGATGCGGTGTCAAAATCGAGGCCGCCGATCTGCTCGCCCAGATCCACGTGATCCTTTGGTTCAAAATCGAGTTGGCGCGGCTCGCCCCGGCGACGGATCTCCACATTATCCTCTTCGTCTTTGCCGTCGGGCACGTCGGCCTGCGGAATGTTCGGGATACCGAGCAGGATCGCGTCCAGTTGCTGCTGGACCTCCTGCAGTTGCGCCTCGGCCGCCTTGAGCCTGTCACCCAGATCGGCCACGGCTTCGAGAATCGGCGTGGCATCCTCGCCTCTGGCCTTGGCCTGACCGATGGCTTTGGATCGGGCATTACGTTCAGACTGCAGCTCCTGGGTCTTTACCTGAAGCTCTTTGCGCTGTTCTTCGAGCGACGCGATCGTTTCGGTCTCCAGTTGATAACCGCGGCGCGCCAGTTGCGCGGCACAACCCTGCAAGTCGTTACGTAACCGTTTGGGATCCAGCATAGAAAACCTTCTGTTTGTTAATTATTGACCCGGACATCCCAGGTGACGATATGGCCGGGTTTGATAAACTCATTGAGGTGTTCCACGATCACCTCGACCTTGTCCGGCGTATCGAAGAACTCCACCACGATGGGCAGATTGAGCGAGAGATCGAGCAGCCCGGCGTGATGGATTTCGCCCGACTCCCCGAAACCGGAGATGCCGCGAAACACGGTCACGCCGCTGGCCTTTTCCCAGTCGTGCAGGCGCCGCATCAGGGTATCGAGCTGGGCCTCACCCTCGGTCAGGTAGATTCTGACCATGGTCACCATTGTGTGATTCATACCTGACGCCCTCCCAGCATACCCAGCCACGCTGCGAACAGGCAGAGCGTGACACTGAGCAAAATATTCAGCCCGGCCTTGAGCAAGGCGCCGCTTTCGATCAGGTTCAGGGTTTCCAGGGAAAAAGTCGAAAACGTGGTAAAGGCCCCCAGCAAGCCGATCAACAGCAACGCCCGCCACTCGGGCCCCAGGCTGGCCCGCTCCAGCAAGACAATATAAAGGAAACCCATCAACAGCGAACCCAGGACATTGACGCTCAGGGTGCCGTAGGGAAAATCCCGCCCCAGCCACTGATGGACGCCGCCGGAGAGCGTAAAGCGCAGCACCGAACCGATGGCGCCGCCCACGGCAATGGCCAGAATCTGCAACACCGATGCGTCTCCGGATTAATAAAGGGGCATGATAATCAAAATCCGGCGGCCCGGCAAAACGCGCTCAATCCGAACCCCGGGCTTTTTTATCCAGCTCGCGCAAATGGGCCAGTTTTTCGGCGA
>JBKGZJ010000199.1:0-3561 GCA_046545635.1 Thiohalophilus sp.
CTCTGCGTTAAAAATGATCTTTATGAGCCCTCGATCGTCTCATTATTAAACATGTCCAGGGAGGCGGCCGCGGGTTCGGAGGCCGGCGCGGGCAGGCCGAAGTGGAGATAGGCATGGCGGGTGGCCACGCGCCCGCGCGGGGTGCGCATCATAAAGCCCTGTTGAATCAGATAGGGTTCGAGTACGTCTTCGATGGTACCGCGCTCCTCGCCGATAGCCGACGCCAGATTGTCGATACCCACCGGGCCGCCGCCGAATTTCTCGATGATGGTCAGCAGCAGTTTGCGATCCATCATGTCAAAACCGTGATTGTCCACATCCAGCATATCCAGCGCCTGATGGGCCACGGCGGCGCTGATGTGCCCATCGGCCCTGACCTGGGCGTAATCGCGGACCCGGCGCAACAGCCGGTTGGTAATCCGCGGCGTGCCGCGGGAACGCCGGGCGATCTCCAGCGCCCCCTCGGGTTCGAGCTCCACCTCCAGAATCTGCGCGGAACGGGTCACGATACGGGTCAGATCTTCGGGACTGTAGAATTCCAGCCGCTGGACAATGCCGAAGCGATCCCGCAGCGGCGAGGTCAGCAGGCCGGCACGGGTGGTGGCGCCGACCAGGGTAAACGGCGGCAGATCCAGCTTGATCGAGCGGGCCGCCGGCCCCTCGCCGATCATGATGTCGATCTGGTAGTCCTCCATGGCCGGATAGAGGATCTCCTCGACCACCGGGCTGAGGCGATGGATTTCATCCACAAACAGGACGTCGTGCGGTTCCAGGTTGGTCAGCAGCGCCGCCAGGTCACCGGGTCGCTCCAGCACGGGGCCGGCGGAGTGCTTCATGCTCACGCCCAGCTCGTTGGCGATGATGTGCGACAGGGTGGTCTTGCCCAGCCCGGGCGGGCCGAAGATCAGCACATGATCCAGCGATTCGCCGCGGCTGCGCGCCGCCTCGATGAAAATCCCCATCTGCTCGCGCACCGCCGCCTGGCCCACATAATCGGCCAGCCTGGCCGGGCGGATGGCCCGGTCC
This sequence comes from Thiohalophilus sp., assembly GCA_046545635.1. Taxonomy (GTDB): domain Bacteria; phylum Pseudomonadota; class Gammaproteobacteria; order UBA6429; family Thiohalophilaceae; genus Thiohalophilus. The sequence goes on from JBKGZJ010000199.1 coordinate 1,027, forward strand.
AGGGCATCCTCGGTGCCCTGCTGCCGGGCGGCGATAAGGCGATCATTGTCAATCATGGCTGCGATAAGTCTTTGTTTTCGATAATCAACGGCTTACGGCCGCCCTGAGCGCGGCGCGAATGATATCTTCACTGTTTCGTCCCTCGCTGTCCACCGACTGGACCATGCGGCTGGCCTCCGGCGGTTTGTAGCCCAGGGCGATCAGGGCACTGACCGCCTCGCGATCGGCCTCCCGGGAACCGGCCGCCGGCGGCGGCGCAGCGCCGTCGGCCGGGGCCGGGCTGCCGCTCTCCCAGTCGGCCAGCCGGTCGCGCATCTCCATGATCAGCCGCTCGGCAGTCTTTTTTCCGACCCCCGGCAATTGCACCAGAGCGCGGCTGTCGTCATCATGGACACAGCGGGCGAATTCATCGGCGCTCATTCCCGAGAGGATCGCCAGCGCCAGCTTGGCGCCGACGCCATTGACCCGGATCAGACTGCGAAACAGCCGTCGCTCGTGCTCGCTGGCAAAGCCGTACAGCTGCTGGGCATCCTCGCGCACCACCAGGTGGGTATGCAGAGTCACCGGCTGGTCTGTCTCCGGCAACTGGTAAAAAGTCGACATAGGGGCCTCGATTTCATACCCCACCCCGTGCACATCCACCAGCAACTGCGGTGGCTGCTTGCTGACCAGAATCCCCTGAATACGCCCGATCACCTGTTAACTCCTGCCTCGATTTTGTCTAACTGTACCATTTATTCAGTCTGCCGGGATTTAACGCAGAAGACGCTGAGGCGTTTATGCCCGTCGTTTGGGTGCAAAGCCGCAGAGAAGATATGATGTTTACACCGGATCCGGGCAGAGAAAATAGTCTCCGAATATGGGCTGCCATGACCAGTTTAGATAGTTTTACCTCCGCGTCTCGGCGCCTCTGCGTCCTCCGCGTTGTTTTCCAGAGCCCCGCTAATCTGCGACTCCACGTGAACTTCCAGAGTTTTAACGCCGCCGCCGGAGTCGTCGCACCCCCGCCGGCAACCGGGGCGATAGTTGTTGCATGCTCTGGCGCAGATGGGCATGGCACAGCGCCGCGGCGAGGGCATCGGCGGCATCCTCCTGGGGCAGCTTGTTGAGGCCCAGCAGGTGCTGAACCATGTGCTGCACCTGTGCCTTGGCAGCATTGCCCTTGCCGACGATGGCTTTTTTGATTTCCGTCGGGCTGTATTCGCTCAGCGGCAGCGAGCGCAGGGCCACGGTACTGATGGCCGCGCCCCGGGCCTGGCCCAGCTTGAGCGCGGAATCGGCATTGCGGTGCATGAACACCTGCTCCACGGCAACTTCGTCAGGCTGGTGCTCGTCCAGCAACGCGGCCAGCCCCTGGCAAATGGTCTTCAGGCGGGTATCCAGGGTACCGTCGGCGGTGCGAATGCAGCCGCTGCCGATCCACAGGGCGCGCGAGCCCTGCATCTCGATGATGCCAAAACCGGTCAGGCGAGAACCGGGATCAATGCCCAGAATACGCGTCATGACAAGAAGATACAGGATACCGGCAACGGAGAAAACGGCTTTTCAGGCAGACTCGAGGTCTGCGGCAGCACAAAGGATGGCTTTTAACGCAGAGGCGCTCGGGTAATGTTGAATTTTGAATGGAATCTGGGTCTGTAATTCAAAATTTAAAATTCAACATTCAAAATTACAAGTTCATTGGCCGAGCTGTTCGAGGACCTCGTCGGAGAAGTCGGCGTTGGTGTAGACATTCTGCACGTCGTCCTGGTCCTCGAGCATGTCCACCAGTTTCATCACCTGCTCGGCCTCTTCCAGCGGCAAATCGACGCTGGTGGCGGCGCGCATGGTCACTTCCGCCATCTCCGGTTCCAGCCCCGCCGCCTGCATGGCGCTTTTGACGTCGAGAAAATCTTCCGGGGCGGTGATCACCTCGATGCTGCCGTCCTCGTTGGTGACCACGTCCTCGGCGCCGGCCTCCAGCGCCGCTTCCATAATGCTGTCCTCATCGCCGCCGGGCGGAAAACTCAGTGTGCCCAGTTTGGAAAACAGATAGGCGACCGAGCCGTCGGTACCGAGGTTGCCGCCGTTTTTAGTAAAGGCATGGCGCACCTCCGAGACGGTGCGATTACGGTTGTCGGTCAGACAATCGGCCATGATCGCCACCCCGCCCGGACCATAACCTTCGTAGCGGACCGCTTCATAATTGGCCCCGTCCTGATCGCCGCTGCCGCGCTTGATCGCCCGCTCGATAGTGTCCTTGGTCATATTGGACGACAGCGCCTTGTCGATGGCCGTACGCAGGCGTGGATTGGTTTCCGGATCGCCGCCCCCTTCCCGGGCCGAAACGGTGATCTCGCGAATCAGTTTGGTGAACAGCTTGCCGCGACGGGCATCCTGCGCGGCCTTGCGATGACGGATATTGGCCCATTTACTGTGTCCGGCCATGGGTTACCTCTTGATGTTCCGTTAACTTTCGACAGCGGCGATCTTAACATTAAAGTTGGCAGTTGGCAGTTGGCAGTTGGCAGTTGGCAGTTGGCAGTTGGCAGTTGG
>JBKGZJ010000200.1:0-3541 GCA_046545635.1 Thiohalophilus sp.
ACCGCCTACGTCCCTGTAGGCGTCTCCGCCAAATTAAAAAAGGCCCCGCCGGGGCCTTTTTTAGTTTCCAGGGGCTAGATTCCAGGGGCTAGTAATTAGCCTCGGACCTGGCCCCTGGGCGGCACCGACGAATTCACGCCATTTACCTTCTATTTGCTTCCAGCTCATCCAATACCTCCTTTGCCTATAACCTTCGAATGATAGTGTATTTATCAGTATGCCTTGGTATAAACCTGCACCTGCAGGCGTTATTCGCATTGAAAATTCTCAATGGAGTCCTTAAGGTAAAAATAATTACCTGAACAACAAGGGGTTGTCTGGTTTTCCGGCTGGTTAACGAACTGAAGGAATCTGCAAGCGTGCTGGAAATCAATAAAAGTGAATCCGCTTTGTCCGTGGATGGGCAGGGCCAGCTGGAAACCGAGTTGAGTAACCTGGGGTTTCTGGACGCTCAGACACTGGCCGGGCAACCCCGACTGCTGGATTCGATCAGTCAGATCACCTTTCAGCCGGGTGAGGTGATTTATCATGGTGGCGAAGAAAGCCGTCTGTTATTTATCGTGCGCCAGGGGCGGCTCAAGTTGATCACCCATCTGCCCAACGGGCGAAGCCGTATCGTCCGACTGCACAAGCGCGGTTCCCTGATCGGCCTGGATGGATTGATGGGCGAGGGTCATGAACACACCGCGATTGCCATCAATAATGTCGCCGCCTATAAAGTGCCGCATCATTTCTTTCATCAATGGAAAAAAGACGAGCCGCAACTGTATAACCGGTTACTCGAACACTGGCATGAATACCTGAATTATGCCGACACCTGGATCACCGAGTTTTCCACCGGCAACGTCGAGGGTCGGGTCGCCCGCCTGTTACGCTTTCTGGCGGAGTTCGAGTCGGAAACGGGACCGTATGTGGTCGAGTTGCTGACCACCGATGAGATGGCGGATATTCTGGGTGTCACAGCGGAAAGTGTCAGCCGCGTGATTGCCGCACTCAAGCGCGAGTCAGTGCTCGATCCGATTGAAAATAATTCCGAGTCCCTGTTTACCTGCGATCTTGTCGCGCTCGAGCAACTGGCTCAAAAGTAAATTTAGCTCAGTGATTATGTGCGCGACCGGATTGTGTGTCGCGGCTCACCCATGCCGCCTTTGTCACCGGGCTAAACCAGTAATACGTTGGCCGGGTACACCGCAACAACCGATGCCGGGTGAAAACAGCAATGCCTCTCCGGAACAGCGGTTTTGCCGCAGCGCCCTGGTCAAAAGGCGATTTCGAAACTGACGTGTGCCTTGCCTGGTACTCGCTGTAACCGGCTTCGGTGCGACTGATAACGTGTGATTATTCTATCGGTCCCCCTTGTTTGGTCGGTGCTTCAGCCGAGGTCAGATCGACATCCAGCGTTTCTATCGCATTGAGTATCTCGTCCAGCAGACTGCTCTCGCCACCGGTCATACCTTCTTCCTGCGCAACATCCAGCTCACGGGCGTCCTGCTCCCAGCGCTTGAGTATCTGCAGGCGTTGTTCGTCAGTCAGTTGCTGATCAACAAGGACATCATTCGGGCTGTGATAGATCAGCGTCGGGTCTTTGAGTGCCTTCTCAAAATCGGTTTGTTGGTTCACTGCTCTCACTCCTTATTGATTATCAATATCGTCCCGGTTTTTATCATCATAGCGCGCTTGTTTTCTGTTGCCATTGAGATTGCGCAATCCGCTCAGGCGGGTGCATGCGATCCACCTGGCTATGGCGGAAGTGTCACAATTTGTCTATTTTTGGAGAAACCTCCTGAATGGGAAAGGACGTTGCAGTGGGTCCTGTTTTGTCGGCCGTGCCCCTCAGGCGATGCCGGAGCCGGGAGGCTAAAACCATAATTTAAACGTGGTGATTGAGCCGGTTCCGGACCGTCACCACGCCGCGATCAAAAGAGCTACAAATTTTGCGGTGTTTGGGGTACATTCTGTTGGCATAATAATAATCACCGCTTTCAGGCAGGGTGGGAGGCGAGTTGCATGACCAAAATCCTCTTGGTGGATGACCACGATCTGGTACGCACCGGTGTTCGCCGGTTGCTGGAGGACGTGGCGGAGTTTGAAATTCTGGGTGAAGCCACGAGCGGGGAAGAGGCGATCAAAATGGCCGCGCAACTCAATCCGGATGTGGTTCTGATGGACATCAATATGCCCGGCATCGGTGGCCTTGAAGCGACTCGCAAGATGCTTGGCGACAATCCCGAGCTGCGGATCATCATCGTCACCATGCACCAGGATGACCTGTTTGCCCAGCGGCTGCTCAAGGCCGGGGCGGTCGGTTATCTGACCAAGGGGGCCAAAGTGGACGAAATCAGCCACGCGATTCGTGAGACCCTGGCGGGGCGTCGTTATATCACCCCCGAGATCGCCCAGCAGCTGGCCTTGTCCCAGTTTCCCGAGCATGAGAGTGACTCGCCCTTTGACAGCCTGTCAGAGCGGGAGCTGCAGGTATTGATGATGTTAATGGCGGGGCAGAAGATCAGCGCGATTTCCGACCAGCTCTGTCTCAGCCCCAAAACCATCAGCACCTATCGCCAGCGTCTGTATACCAAGCTCGGCGTTCACAGCGATATTGAACTGGCACGTCTGGCGATGCGGCACGGCGTGATCGAAAACAGCCAGATCCAGTAACCTGTCCTGCCTGAAATCCGTTATGATCGTTTTTTCACCGCTGTTTTGTCCGTGGTAGTAAAATAGTATGCCCAGTAACCAGGCCCCGGCCGAATTCGATCCCGACTGTCGTCGTTGTCCCCGCCTGAGAGACTTCCTGACACAGGTACGTCGTGACTATCCTGACTATCATGCCCGTCCGGTTGCCCCGTTCGGCAGCAGGCGGCCGCGCCTGCTGATCGTGGGCCTGGCGCCGGGGATGCATGGTGCCAACGCCACCGGGCGCCCGTTTACCGGTGATTTTGCCGGTATCCTGCTGTACAAAACCCTGTATCAGTTTGGTTACAGTAACCGTCCCGATTCGATCGCGCTGGGGGACGGCTTCAAACTCAAGCAGTGCCGGATCACCAACGCGGTCAAATGCCTGCCGCCGGAGAACAAGCCGACCACCGGGGAGATGAATACCTGCAACGGCTATCTGCGCCAGGAGCTGGCCAGTCTGCCGCGCCACAGCGTGATTCTGGCGCTGGGCGGCATCGCCCACAAGGCGGTACTCAAGGCGCTGGATCTGAAACAGTCGCACTATAAATTCGGCCATGCCGCCCATTATCAGCTGCCCGACGGGCGCTGGCTGGTCGACTCCTACCACTGCAGCCGTTACAACACCCAGACCGGCCGGCTGACCGAAAAGATGTTCCATGACGTATTCCGGCTGATCGATAAACTGACAGGTTGAGAAAGACCGTCCGCATAAAGCGCCAGTGAACGCAAATAAAATAATTGGCGTTAATTCGCGTTCATTGGCGGACTGCATTGGATTCCCGATGACCGTTGTCCCCGCTGTGGTTTAAAATATATTTATGAACCATTCCGACGCTGATTTTGACGCCAAAGCCTTCATCAA
>JBKGZJ010000201.1:0-3511 GCA_046545635.1 Thiohalophilus sp.
GGAGGATGGATTATGTGTATGAATCATCAACTGGTGAATTTTGATCAGCAAAAGGCCGATGCGTTCGCGGATCGGCTGGTGAATACTCTCAACGAGGGCGGGCTGTGCGTGATGTTGTCGATCGGCCATCGCACCGGGTTGTTCGATGCGCTGGATGGCCAGGCGCCGATGACCAGCGCCGCGCTGGCGGAGCACGCCGGACTGAACGAGCGTTATGTGCGGGAGTGGTTGAACGCCATGGTGGTGAGCCAGGTGGTCCATTACGATCCGCAGCACAAGACCTATGCCCTGCCCGAAGAGCACGCCACCTACCTGACCCGGCGCTCCGACGAGGGCAACATCGCGGTATTCGCCCAGTACATTCCGATCATGGGCACAGTGGAAGATCATATAGTCGACTGCTTCAGACACGGTGGCGGCGTACCCTACGAGAAGTTTCACCGCTTTCACGAGGTGATGGCCGAGGACAGCGGCCAGACCGTGCTGCCGGCGCTGCGCGACCACATTCTGCCGCTGGTGCCGGGACTGATCGACAAACTGGAACGGGGCATCCGCGTGCTGGATGTCGGTTGCGGCCGCGGCAGGGCGTTGCAGCTGCTGGCCGGGTGGTTCCCCAACAGCACGTTTGTCGGCCTCGATCTGTCGGCCGCGGCGATCGATTACGCCCGTCAGCAGGCGCGGCAACAGGGGCTGGAGAATGTGCAGTACTTTGCCCGGGATCTGAGCGACTTCGATCAGGACGATCATGCCGAACAGTACGATCTGATCACGACGTTTGACGCGGTGCACGACCAGGCCCGGCCGTTGAGCGTGCTCAGGGGCATTTACCGGGCGTTAAAGGATGACGGGGTCTACCTGATGCAGGATATCCACGGCCACAGCGAGGTGCACGAGAACCTGGAACACCCCATCGCTCCGCTGCTGTATGCCCTGTCCACCAACCACTGCATGACTGTCTCCCTGGCCCAGGGCGGTGAAGGGCTCGGCACCCTGTGGGGCCGGGAGAAGGCACAGGAGTTGTTGAACGCGGCGGGGTTCAGCCGGATCGCCATCCACCAGCTCGAGCATGATTTTCAGAATGACTATTACGTGATTCAAAAGTAACTGACAGTAACTGTTGGCAGATGGCAGATGGCAGATCATGGTCGTGGAGAAGGGGTTCAAACAGCGCGGCCCCGGGCAATAGAATCGCGCCCGTGGGGCGCTCCCACATGCCCTCGGGTAGTGCTGAGTGCTGAGTTCTTAGTTCTTAGTTTATCGGGGACCAGTGGGAGGTGCTTTCAGCGGCAACGCCTTGCCACTTATCCTGTCGCGCTTGAAAAGCCCTCCTACGAGAACAGCTGCACATAAGAAACAGGGACGGCGTTCGGTTCACCCGTAATACCCTGGTGATTGCAGGGATGATAATTCTGTTCAGTGCCTTAACATTATTTCGAACTTGTCGATAACACAGTTCTGAACACACGATACTTATCTACCCGGTCTCCCTCCCGGTGATCGGGTTTTTTGTGGCCGATTGTCAGGGGCCACTGGACCGAGGCGATGTCTCTTACCACTTTACTCAAATTTTCAGGTTTACTGGCGCTGTTGACTCTGGCGCTCAACCCCCTCGTTGTGGTGGCCGAACCCGAGAGCAAGGCGCCGCTGGTGATCTCGCAGGATCACGCCTGGCCGCCGCTGGCGTTTCGGGATCGCCACGGCGAGCCGCGGGGATTGCTGGTGGAGCTGTGGCAGGCGCTGGGTGAGCAGCTGGGCCGGCCGGTGGAATTTCGCCTGGTGGACTGGCCGCAAACCATCGAGCAGGTGCGGGACGGGCAGGCCGAGGTGCATGGCGGGCTGTTTCCCTCGCCGGAGCGCGCGAAGATTCTGGATTTTTCCCGGCCCTTGCTGCCGCTGGAGACGGTGCTGTTTGTCAGTGCCGATGTTCAGGCCCGCGCGGTGGATGATCCGGCGCTGGCCCCTGTTGGCGTGGTGGCCGGCAGTTACGAGCGGGAGTTTTTACTGGATCGGTATCCGGATCTGCGGGTACGCGAATACGCCAACAATACCAGGCTGGTCAGGGCGGCGGCGGCCGGCCAGCTCCGGGCTTTCGCGGCCGATTACCCGGTGGGACGCTATTTGCTGGATCGCCATTCCACCCCGGGCGAGTTCCATGTGCAGGAGGTGCTGTACAGGCAACAACTGGTGGCCGCGGTGCGCCCCGGCGAGTCGGCCCTGCTGAAAACCCTGAATGACGCTATCGCCGAACTGGATCCCGAACAGCTGGAACGCATCCGCAACCGCTGGACCCATACCGAAACCATCGAGGTCACCCCGCCCTGGCTGATGCCAATTCTGATCGCGGCCGGATTTGTGCTGATATTGATCTTTTTCAGCCTGTATCTGCGCGGCCTGCGACGTCAGCGGACCGAACTGACCCTGCAATTACAGGAACGCACCCGTGAACTGCAGGAGCAAAAAAATCAGCTCCAGGCGCTGTTCGATAACAGCCCGATCTCGGTGATGGTGCATGATCCGCATACGGCCGAAGTGCTGCAGGCCAACGAGCGAGCCCTGGAAATTTACGGTGTGGCAAATGTGGAGGAGCTGAATCGGCTATCTTTCGAACTGCGCAGTGTCTGGGGTGAACCACCCTATAGCCTGAAAGATGTACAACGCTGGTTCGAGCGCGTACACAAACATGGCCCGCAACGCTTTGAATGGCTCACTTATAACGCCGGGGGCAATGCCATGTGGGAGGATGTGTTCCTGCAACCGATGACCGTCGGTCGTGAACAACGCATTGTCTCGACCTCGATCGATATCACTGCCCAAAAACAGGCCAAGGAAAGCCTGCAACAGCAGTTGCAACTGGAAGAAGTGCTGCGTGACGTTTCTTTATCATTGTTAAGCAGTGATAGCGAGGCCGGGCATCATGGCATCTGTCACGCGCTCGAACGGCTGGGCAAATTCTTACAAACCCGCCGCAGTGCGTTGTTTGATTACAACCCCGAAAACGGCGGTCTGGATCTGCAGCTGCAGTGGTGCTCGCCGGGCGTATCTCCCCGCGAAGCGGACTTTCACATTCCGGCTGTGGTCGTCCAACCCTATTATCAGGATCTGTTACAAAGTGACGTCGTGATTGTGAACACTCATCATCAAAACCTGGAGGTGCTTGAACATACCTTGCTGGCGTCCGGCGGCGAACAATCCGTGCTGGTATTTCCGATCCTCCGAGACGGCGCGCTGACGGGGGTGTTGATGTTCTCCTTTGCCGAACAACAACCTCACTGGCCAAACACCTATCTTAAATTGCTGCAGGTTGCGGCCGATCTGATTGGTGCAACACAGGTTCGCCAGCGTCTGGTTAATAAACTGGAAAGACAGGCCATTTACGACTCGCTCACCGGCCTGTATAACCGCCGCAAATTCGAAGCACTGCTTTTACATGAGCGGGAACGCGCGAGCCGTTACCGACGGCACATGGCGATCATTCTGCTGGATATCGATAACTTCAAATCCGTCAACGATC
>JBKGZJ010000202.1:0-3489 GCA_046545635.1 Thiohalophilus sp.
GAGCTGGCGATCATGGTGACCCGCTATCATCTGCACTACCACCGCGCCGGCGAACTCAAGGACACGACCTTATTAAAAACGCTCGAAGCGCTGGATGCCTTTCGCCGCCCCGAACGTTATGAGCAGTTCCTGCTGGCCTGCGAGGCCGACTCGCGCGGCCGTCCCGGTTACGAGGATCGCACCTTCGATCAGCCGCGCATCATGCGCGAGGCCTTCGCCGCCGCCGCGGCCATCGAAGCCGGACCGTTCGTCGAACAGGGCCTGCAGGGCAAGGCGATCGCCGAGGCGATGCACAGGGCACGCCTGACCGCGATCAAACAGGTCCGGCGCGCGGCCTGAGCATGGCCTTCGCCGATCACTTCTCCCGGCAGGCGGCGGACTATACCCGCTACCGGCCGCACTATCCCCCCGAACTGTTTGATTATCTGGCCTCGCTGTGTGCACGGCACGAACGGGCGCTGGATGTGGCCACCGGCAACGGCCAGGCCGCCGTCGCCCTGGGCGAACACTTTGCGCAGGTCATCGCTTGCGAGCCGAGCCTGGCGCAACTGCGCAACGCACACCCTCATCAGGACATCGAATATGTTTGCAGCACCGCCGAACAACTGCCGTTTACCGATGAGGCCTTTGATCTGATCAGCGTCGCCCAGGCCGCGCACTGGTTCGACCACGCCCGCTTCAATAGCGAGGCCACCCGCCTGCTCAAACCCGGCGGCGTGCTGGCCATCTGGGGCTACGGCCTGTTCTCGATCTCAGCGGCGATCGATGCGCTGATCAACGACTATTACGCCAACACCCTGCAGGATTACTGGCCCGAACAACGTCGCTGGATCGAAGCAGGCTACACCGGACTGCCCTTTCCCTTTGCGCAACTCGATACCCCGGCCTTTCATATCCAGGCGCACTGGACCCTGTCCGACGTCATCGGCTACCTCACCACCTGGTCCGCCACCCAGCGCTACCTCGCCGATCACAATCACAACCCCCTGCCCGAACTCGAACAACAGATCGCCGAACACTGGCCCGATCCCAATGAACCAATGGCGGTGCGTTGGCCGATCCACTTGCTTGCGGGACGCAAGCATGAGGGCCGAGTGACGAGGGACGAGTAACGAGTAAAAAAACCTGAACCACGAAGACACCAAGACACGAAGGTTAAAAAGATTAATTCATTGTATTGGGAGCATTGCTGCACAGACAGGGGTAGGCCGGACATAGCAACGCGGTGTCCGGCATCTGGAGAATTGCCCGATACCGCGTTGCTATATCGGACCTGCCTACTGTTCTTCCCTTCGTGCCTTCGTGGTTCAAGATTTTCCTCGTCCCTCGTAACTCGTCCCTCGTACCTGGGTAATAAATGGTATGATCCCACCCCTCGCAACCACAGCCCCGAATACCCCTATGTCAAACCCCGCACCCAAAGTCGGTTTTATCAGCCTCGGCTGCCCCAAGGCGCTGGTGGACTCGGAGCAGATCCTCACCCGGCTGCGCGCCGAGGGCTATGACATCGTCTCCAGTTACGACGACGCCCAGCTGGTGCTGGTCAACACCTGCGGCTTTATCGACAGCGCGGTGGAGGAATCGCTGGAGGCGATCGGCGAGGCGCTGGATGAAAACGGCAAGGTGATCGTCACCGGCTGCCTGGGCGCCAAAGGCGACATCGTGCAGCAGACCCACCCGCAGGTGCTGGCGGTGACCGGCCCCCACGCCCTGCAGGAAGTGATGGACCACGTGCATCAACACCTGCCCAAGCCGCACGATCCCTACACCGATCTGATCCCGGCCGAGGGCCTCAAGCTGACGCCGAAGCATTACGCCTATTTGAAGATCTCCGAGGGCTGCAACCACCGCTGCAGCTTCTGCATCATCCCCTCCATGCGCGGCGATCTGGTCAGCCGGCCGATCGGCGAGGTGATGCAGGAGGCGGAAAACCTGTTCAAATCCGGCGTCAAAGAACTGCTGGTGATCTCCCAGGACACCAGCGCCTACGGCGTGGATGTCAAATACCGCACCGAGTTCTGGGGTGGACGCCCGCTGAAGACCCGCATGACCGAACTGGCCACTGCACTGGGCAACCTGGCCCGCGAATACGGCGCCTGGGTGCGGCTGCACTACGTCTATCCCTATCCGCACGTGGACGAGGTCATCCCGCTGATGGCCGACGGCCTGATCCTGCCCTACCTGGACGTACCGTTTCAGCACGCCGCGCCGCGGATTCTCAAACTGATGAAACGTCCCGGCAACATCGAAAAAACCCTGCGCCGCATCGAAGAGTGGCGTGCGAGCTGCCCGGACATCACTTTACGCTCCACCTTCATCGTCGGCTTCCCCGGCGAAACCGAACAGGAATTCGAGGAGCTGCTGGAATTTTTAAAAGAAGCACAGCTGGATCGGGTCGGCGCCTTCGCCTACTCGCCGGTCGAAGGCGCCAGCGCCAACGACCTGCCCGATCCCGTCCCCGAGGAACTACGCCAGGAACGGCTCGAACGCTTCATGCAGTTACAAAGCGCGATCAGCGCGGAAAAATTACAAAAGAAAATCGGCCAGACAATGCCGGTCATCGTCGACGGCTTCAGCGAGGAAAACCTGCTGCTCGGCCGCTCAACCGCCGACGCCCCCGAGATCGACGGCGCCGTGATCCTCGACCAGGTCGAGGACGAGGTACAGCCGGGGCAGTTCATGGAGGTGAAAATCGTCGCCGCCACCGAGCATGATTTGATCGGGGTGCCGGTCGAATAACTCGCCCCTACTTGCTCCTGCCTGGTTCCATCGCTAACTGGAAATTCGATATAAAACGGCTATTTTTATCATGGTAGCCTGAATAATCTGACTGCCTGGAATGCCAAATAACTGTTCCTAAAACGTGCGCAGAAGGGTAGGTAGGTCAGGTTGCGCGCAGCGCTACCTGACATTCTGCGTATCGGCAGGGGTGTCACGCAGGCTAATGCCAGCGTGACCTACAGGATCAGCCAGAGTATCAAGTGGGCATGAATTTGGAACAGTTATTTAGTCAGTATCCCAACAGCATCACTGGCACGATTAAAAGAAAGGCTCTATAAAGATCAGGCCGTTGGAGCAATACAATGCTATCAAAACTGAAACAAGCAAAATATCAGGGAGACTACCGAATCTGGCTAAGCTTTGCTGACGGCGTAGAAGGCGAAATCGACCTTTCCGGCGAACTATGGGGTGAAATGTTTGAACCCCTTAATGACAAAGAGCAGTTTTCCCAATTCGAGCTTAACGCAGAACTTGGCACGATTACGTGGCCGAACGGTGCAGATTTTGCTCCCGAGTTTCTTTATCAAAAACTACGCCCGGATTATAAACTCAAGTCGACTCATCAAACCGGTACCGCTTGATATATGCGCTCCAGGATACATGCAAGATAATTGCAGCAACAAAGCATTAATCCAGCCAGTTCTCATTTTTTACAATCCACATTCATCACAGGCCATGAAAATCAGCTATTTCGAAGACACCGATACG
>JBKGZJ010000203.1:0-3484 GCA_046545635.1 Thiohalophilus sp.
ATTGGAGCTTGTTATGTCTCGCCAGATAATCCAAACCGACCACGCCCCGGCGGCCATCGGCCCCTATTCCCAGGCGGTGAAGGTCGACAACACCGTGTATCTGTCCGGCCAGATTCCGCTGATCCCCGAGAGCATGGAACTGGTCAGCGGTGATATCAATGCCCAGATCCGCCGGGTGTTCGACAACCTGAGCGCGGTTTGTGAAGCCGCCGGCGGCAGTCTCAATGACATCGCCAAGCTGAATATTTTTCTGACCGATCTGAGCCACTTCCCGACGGTCAACGAGATCATGAGCGAATACTTTGCCGAACCCTATCCCGCGCGCGCCGCCATCGGTGTGGCCTCCCTGCCCAGGGGCGCGGAAGTGGAAATGGATGCGGTGATGGTGCTAAACGCCCCGGTTTAACAGACCGAATACGGCGGGATGACGGTTATGACCGTCCCGCCGGATAACGACAATTTTTTGTACAGGACGTAATCATGGATGATTTATTCAGTGCGATTTTCCGCGTGCTATAGTCTCCTGCCATGGTGACCCCGACTTCTTCCAAGACTGACCTGACCCGCCTCAAGGGCATCGGCCCGAAGATGGCCGGGCGCTTTGCACGCCTGGGGATCGATTCGATCGAGCAGTTATTGTTTCATCTGCCGCTGCGTTATGAAGATCGCACCCGGGTGACGCCGCTGGGGGCCTTGCGTGCGGGCATGCACACGGTTATCGAAGGTGAGGTGCAGCTGAGTGAAATCAAGTTTGCCCGCCGCCGGATGTTGCTGGTGCGGTTGAGTGATCGCACCGGCTTTATCACGCTACGTTTTTTTCATTTCAACGCCCGACAACAGGAAAACCTGTCACGCGGTAACCGGGTGCGGGCCTATGGTGAGGTGCGTCGGGGCAGTGTCGGGCTGGAGATGGTGCATCCCGAATTCAGCGTGATCGACGCGCAAGTCGCTCCGGAGGTCGAGGCGAGTCTGACACCGGTCTATCCGGCCACCGAAGGCCTGCATCAACTGACTTTGCGCAATGCCATGCAACAGGCGCTGGCGTTGTTGCGCTCGGATCGGTTGGCGTTGTCCGAGTTGTTACCGGCCGATCTGCTGCAGGCCGAGGGGCTGCCGGGGCTCAGGCAGGCCCTGTTGTATGTGCATCAGCCGCCGGTGGAAGCGGATCTGGATGAGCTGCTGGAAGCACAACACCCGGCCATGCAGCGGCTGATCATCGAGGACTTGCTGGCGCACGTGTTGAGTCTGCGCCAGTTACGCCAGCGCAGTCGGACCCATCAGGCCCGGGTGTTGTCCACACACGGCGAACGGGTCGAGCAGTTTCGTGCGGCGCTGCCGTTTGAGTTGACCGGCGCCCAGCAACGGGTGGTGGCACAAATCAATACCGATCTGCAGCGAGGGGTTCCCATGCAGCGTCTGGTGCAGGGGGATGTCGGCTCGGGCAAGACCGTGGTCGCGGCGCTGGCGGCACTGGCGGCGGTGGATGCCGGGGCCCAGGCGGCCATCATGGCGCCGACCGAAATACTGGCCGAACAACATTATCGCAACTTTAATCAGTGGCTGGCGCCGCTGGGGATCAACGTCACCTGGCTGTCGGGCAAGGCGAAACAGGGCGAGCGACGTGCCACGCTGGCGAAGTTGCTCTCGGGCGAGGCGGCAATCGCCGTCGGGACCCATGCCCTGTTCCAGGAGGAAGTGGTGTTCGATGATCTGGCGCTGGTGATCATCGACGAGCAGCACCGCTTCGGCGTGCATCAACGGCTGGCCTTGCGCGAGAAGGGGCGCCGGGACGCTACGCTGCCCCATCAGCTGATCATGACCGCCACGCCGATCCCGCGCACCCTGAGCATGGCCGTCTATGCCGATCTGGACTGCTCGGTGATCGATGAGTTGCCGCCGGGACGCCAGCCGGTGGAGACGGTGGTATTGCCCGACAGTCGCCGGGATGAGGTGGTGGCACGGGTGCATCGGGCCTGTCAGCAGGGCAATCAGGTGTACTGGGTCTGTACCCTGATCGAGGAGTCAGAGGCATTGCAGTGCCAGGCGGCGGAGGAGACCGCGCAGCTGTTGCAGGCGGCGCTGCCGGATGTCCGGGTCGGCCTGGTGCACGGGCGGCTCAAGCCGCAGGAGAAAGAGGCCATCATGGCCCGCTTCAAGGCCGGTGAGCTGGATCTGCTGGTGGCCACCACGGTGATCGAGGTGGGGGTAGATGTACCCAACGCCGGGCTGATGATCATCGAAAACGCCGAGCGCCTCGGCCTGGCCCAGTTGCACCAGTTGCGCGGTCGGGTGGGGCGCGGTGGTCAGGCAAGTGTCTGTGTCCTGATGTATCATGGGACGCTTTCCGCCAATGCCCGTGAGCGCCTGGCGGTGATGCGCAACAGCAACGACGGTTTTGAGATTGCGCGCAAGGACATGGAGTTACGTGGTCCCGGTGAAGTGCTGGGAACCCGCCAGACCGGCTTGTTGCAACTGAAGATTGCCGATCTGCAACGTGACGAAGCGCTGATGCCGAAGGTCGTGAGTTTGAGTGATCAATTACTAAAGCAACACCCCGAGGCCGTTGAGCCGCTGATTCAGCGCTGGGTGGGGCAGGCGGTTCGTTATGGCACGGTCTGATCCGCGGGCGCTGGCATGAGGCGTTGTCCGCACACCTTCTGCGAGCCGGTCTGGCGTTATCGGCAGCAGCTGCTCTCGCCTTTGCCGGCGATCCGGGAGTGGCTGTTCGATACCGGTTCGCTGACCCGGCGTCTGCAGCAGACCTGCGACGGAGAATTTCGGGTCGAGGTGGTGGCGCAGGGTTGGCAACGGCCGCTACTCAACGAACGCCGCCGTCTGGCACTGCCGACCCGGCGTCTGGCGCTGGTGCGCCAGGTCTATCTTTATTGTGACGATTTGCCCTGTGTGTTTGCCCGCACCATTATTCCCCGGCAGACCCTGAGCGGGGCCGAACGCCATCTGGCGGTACTCGGCAACCGGCCGCTGGGCGCGCTGCTGTTCGCCGATCCGCGCATGCACCGCGAGCCGATGGAGTTCGCCCGCCTGCAGCGCGGCGAACGGTTGTTTGCCGATGCCGTGCAGCGCCTGGCGAGCCCGCCGACGGCGATCTGGGGGCGTCGTTCAGTCTTCTTTCTGGCTGCCAGGCCCCTGCTGGTCAACGAAATATTTTTACCCCCGATCGAGAAACTGTGAACTTCATCTTTGACAAAATCTCATATCCCTATCCCTGCCGGTATTGTTACAATTCGTTTCGAACCCGACACAGCACCAGTGACAGAGGTTGAATGAAACCGCTACTGCCGGCGATTAATCGCGAGATGCTTCGCGAGCGTTTATATCAATACTATCTGCTGACGCGCCTGCACCGTCCGATCGGTCTGTTTCTGTTGTTGTGGCCGACTCTGTGGGCTTTGTGGATCGCCGCCGAGGGCCTGCCCCGCCCTGAAGTGTTTGTGGTGTTTGTGCTCGGGGTGATCCTGATGCG
>JBKGZJ010000204.1:0-3463 GCA_046545635.1 Thiohalophilus sp.
GGCGCCACCCGCAGGATATGGACAAAGTGGCGCGCCTCGCTCATGTTCCAGGCCACCACCAGCAGCAGCGCTGCCAGTGAAGCCATCGGTACATAACCGAGCAGGCCGGCCAGGCTGACCACAATTAACAAAATCACCAGGGCGTGGATGATGGCGGCAATCGGGCTGCGGCCGCCGGCACGGATATTGGTGGCGGTGCGGGCGATGGCCGCGGTGGCCGGGATGCCGCCGAAAAAGGGCGCGACGATATTGCCCAGCCCCTGACCGATCAGTTCGGTATCGGGTTTGTGGCGCGTGCCGGTCAGGCCATCGGCAACGACGGCACACAGGAGGGATTCGATGGCACCGAGCATGGCCACGGTGAAGGCCGACGGCAGCAGCTCGCGAACCAGTTGCCACGACAGGCCGATGGGCTGACCGCCGGCATCGGGTAAATTCCAGGGCAGCAACGGCAGCGGTGGCGCCTGCGGGATGCCGTGTTGCTGCACACCGTCAAGCAGATACGTGAACTGGGTGTTGATGGTGGCGACACTGAACGCGGGCCAGATGACGCCCAGCAGCCAGGCGGCGATGGAACCGAGCAGCAAAGCCACCAGATGGCCGGGAATCCGGCTTTTCAGGCGCGACCAGAACAGCAGCACGGACAGCGTGAGCAGGCCAATCAGCAGATCCGGCCAGTGGGCGGTGGGCAGCGCCTGCAGCAGCACGCCCATTTTTTCCAGAAAGTGTTGCGGCATCTCCCCGGTTGCCAGGCCGAGGAAATCCTTGATCTGCAAACTGGCGATAACCACCGCGATGCCGGCGGTAAAGCCGATGGTCACCGGGTAGGGAATGAACTGGATCAGCCGGCCCATTCGGGCCACGCCCATAATAATCAGTATGATGCCGGCCATGACGGTGGTCACCAGCAGCCCGCCCAGCCCGTAGGCATGGGTGATGGGCAACAGGATGACCACGAAGGCGGCGGTCGGACCGGAGATACTGAAACGCGAGCCGCCACTGACGGCAATCACCAGGCCGGCGACGATCGCGGTGTACAGCCCGTACTGGGGTGGCACGCCGCTGGCGATGGCCAGCGCCATGGCCAGCGGGACGGCGACGATCCCGACTGTAATGCCCGCCAGCAGGTCGCTGCGCAGATCCGCCAGGCGATAAGCGCGCAGCGCGCTGATGAGCGCGTTGTCGTTCAGGTAAGCGAACATAGGGCCTGGCAGGGTCGATACATACGTGAATTATAAGGAATAATGCATCAATTGTCCTCTGCCGGCGTAAACAGGTTATCACCCGATCAATTTACGTCGACGAAGGCTGGTATTATGATGTTCTGACATTATAAAAAGAGGTGCGCCATGTTGGGCAAAATATACCGTTCATTGAAGAATCGGCCCGGCTTTACGGCCCTGATATTACTGGGCCAGCTGAGCTGGGTGCAGGCCGCCGAGGGCATCCCGGAACCGGCTGTCGAGAAAATCAATGACAGGGTCTACGCACTGCTGGGTCCGATCGGTTTTCCTTCAAAAGAGAACCACGGCTATATGGTCAACAGCGCGGTATTGATCGGCGATCAGGGCGTGGTGCTGGTCGACACGGGCTTCAGTGATGAAATCGGCCGGCACCTGAAAGAGACTATCGCCGGCATTACGGACAAGCCGGTGACTCACATCATCAACACGCATCATCATGGTGATCATATCCTGGGCAACTCTGCCTTCCCGGAGGCTGAAATTATCAGTTCGAAGCAATGCCGTGAACTGGTCGAGAAAGAGGGTCATAACTGGATCGGGATACTGAAAAACATGACCGGCAAGGAACATCCCGATACCCGGCCGATACCTGCGCAAACGGTTTATCCACAGGAATCACGCACCGACGTGACGCTGCAGGGGATTTCCATGGAGTTCTGGGTTCCCGCCGGTTCACATACCCCGGGTGATATGATGGTCTATCTGCCACAGGAGAAGCTGCTGATCAGCGGGGATATCCTGGTCCAGAAAATGATTCCCAGTTTTGTCGATGCCCATGTCGGCAGCTGGATCGACACCCTGGCGAAGATCGAAAATCGCGACATCGAAACGGTCATTCCCGGCCACGGACCGTTGATGTCCAGGGGTGATGTTAAAGCCATGCATCGACGCATGGCGGATCTCTATGCCGGAATCGAGGAGGGATACAATCAGGGATTGATGGACAGCGAGATCCGAAAGTCACTGGATTTATCACAGTGGAAGAAAATGAAGGAGTTCGAAGGACAGATGGGCATCAACATCAACCGGGCGTACCTGGAGATCGAACGCGAGAGTTTTTAACCCGGGCTGTGCTGTGTTTCAAACCGGGAGGAGAGCAAGCGTTCAATCCACTGGCGCGCCTCCTTAAGGCTATGAAAAGACTCGCTGGTAAAGCCGTCGCCAATCCAGGTCTGGGAAAACACCTGGTAGGAGACATCTACCCCGTTGAGTTGCCTGGGCGAGCCGACCAGGGCAATCAGCTGATCGGGATTCCGGCTGGCCTCTTCCTTGTCATCCAGGGTAATGATATGGAGCTCCTCGGGGGAGACTTCCATGCGGTTGGCTTCGGTAAAATCCCAGATCTGGTAGCGCAGTTTCTTTTTTGGATCCCGGGCGTAAATTTCCCGGTTGAGATCAATGATCTCACCGCCGGTGACCAGGCCGCTCATGCTGAGTAGCACGCCTTCTCCGTTATTTTCGCTGTGGATTGTGGCGGGCATATAGCTATCCCCTGTATGGGCATCGATGCGGGAGCGTTCCCGGCGATGATGGTCGGGTAATATAGTAAGAAGAATAGTCAATATTTGCCGGATGAGCAAACTGGAACGGTTTAGTGAGCCGAGTCCTTGATGAGGATCAAGGTCATTATTGAACCAGAGTCCACGATTGTGTTGAATAATGTCAATATCAATATACGAACCGGAGTGGAATCTCACAATGCGTCATAATCTTTATTTATCACTATTTCTAATCGTTGCCGTATCGATCCCGATGCGCGGCGCCCTGGCGGAAGACAGTGAACCGCTGCTGGCGGGGCAATCCGAGTTACGCCAGTTATTGCAGCAGGAAATGCAGGCACTGGAAAAGGCCATGGCGGCGCTGAGCAGAGCCCTGCCGCAAGGTCAGTGGCATGACGTGGGAAAAACAGCCGGCCAGATCCATGACAGCTTTATTTTTCAGCAGAAGTTGACGGCAAAAGATCGCAAGACCCTCCAGCAGACACTACCGGAAGGCTTTATCCGACAGGACAGGGCCTTTCATCAACAGGCCAAAAAACTGCAGCATGCCGCCGAGTCGCAGGATGCCGAACTGAGCCTGTTTTACTACTCAAAAATGCTGGAAAGCTGCGTCACCTGCCACAGTCAATTTGCAACCCATCGATTTCCGTCCCTGGTCGAAGGTGGGTCGGATCATGATGGGCATTGAATATTCACCACTGTGCGGTGGGTTGCAAAGGG
>JBKGZJ010000205.1:0-3431 GCA_046545635.1 Thiohalophilus sp.
CCCTCTGCGTCTTTGTGCCTCTGCGTTGGGTTTTATGCAGCCTGCCCGAAGAATGGCAAGCGGAACCTGGTCCCCCGGACCTTTACGTCCGAAACGGTTCGCGGTATGAGCACGACGGTCCGATGCCAACCAGGTTCCACTCTGGAGTTTAGCGGTCAGTGAGGCTGATTTCAAAATCTTGTCAGTACAGGGTATTCCAGTGGGACACAACCCGCTGGCTTGGTTCTGGGTCAGGTATTTCAGTCGACCTGATTCCGGCGTAAAATTCTTTTTCTGGAAAAGGCATCCTGACGATTACAGGGAGTAGTGAAGTATGGAAACTGAAAAAGAGACAGCTTCGCGTCGATCTTCATCAACGCATCCTGGGGATCCCGTTTCGATTGTCGCCGATGATCGCGAGGCGCGTGGTGGTGTGATTGATGTTCTGCATGACATGCCGGAGTTTTCTGTGCGTATTGAGCGGTTACCTGTCGGGGATTATCGGGTGGATAACCGTTTTCTGTTCGAGCGCAAGACCTTGCCCGATCTGGTGGCCTCGATCGCTTCCGGGCGGTTGTTTCAACAGGCGTTGCGGCTTGCCGGGGTCCGGTCATGGCGCACCGCGATGATACTGGAGGGGACCGCCAGGGAGATTGAAGATTGTGGCATGCGCCGGGAGGCGATACAGGGGGCGCTTGTCACGGTGTCCCTGTTTCTCGGCCTGCCGCTGTTACGGACCCGCTGTGCCCGGGAAACCGCAAGCGTTATGCTTTTTGCGGCCCGGCAGGGACGGGCGGTCGCCAGCGGCGGCTTGCCACGGCAGGGAAAACGGCCGAGGGGCAAGCGCGCCCTGCAATCTTATCTTTTGCAGGGGCTGCCCGGTATTGGTCCGGCGCGCGCGGCGAGGTTGCTGGCGCATTTTGGCAGCGTTGAAGCGGTGTTAACGGCGGACCGGGATGAGATTGAAGCGGTGGCCGGGATCGGCCGGCATACTGCCGCGCTGGTACGCTGGGCCGTTGAGGAGTCCGCCCTGCCATATCGAACGGCTGGTGATACCGGGGATTACCGGGTGGCCGAATGGGATGATCTGCTGGCGTTTTTTCAGTCCTCACCCTGGGCGGAAACGGATATTGATTGGGTTCGGGGCTGACGCAAGGCCTGTAGGGCTGCGCCTGGTAGCCTCGTGGACGATGCGTGGCGGACTATTTGAACAGCGCCAGAATCTCGCCGGCGCTGTTGCGTTTTTTGCCGTTACAGCTGATATAGCGCTGGACCTTGAAGCGTTTGTTTTTAGTCGCCTGTTTATAGATTTTACGTGTGTAGGCGGTGTTGTGATTGGAGATCAGAACAGGGATGTTTCGTTGTGCGCAGCTTTGGGCGAGATCGGCCAGGTGTTGCTGATCGTCCAGACTGAAACCGCCGGCGCTGTAGGTGGTGAAGTTGGCGGAGGTCGACAGGGGGACGTAGGGCGGATCGCAATAGATGACATCGCCCGTTCTGGCCTGTTGCATAGTCTGTTCAAAGTCACTCAGCAGGAACTCGGCGCGCTGTGCGCGGTGATGAAAGGCGAGCATTTCCTTTTGCGGAAAGTAGGGGCGTTTGTAACGCCCGAAGGGCACGTTGAACCCGCCGCCGGCATTGTAGCGGCACAGGCCATTATAGCCGTGACGATTCAGGTAGATAAACAGGGCGGCGCGTTGGTGTGGATCGTCGCACGCATTGAACTGTTCGCGTAACCGGTAGTAACGTTTCTCCTGGTTATTGCGTGCCACGAAGTATTGCGCGCAATAGTCGATGAACGTCAGTCCGTCCTGTTTGAGTATATTATACAGGCCGATCAGATCGGCGTTACTATCACTGAGCTGATACTGGTCGTAATCACTGTTGAGAAACAGCGCGGCGGAGCCGGTAAACGGTTCAACCAGCCGCTCTCCATCCGGCAGCATGGGCAGGATATGTTCCAGAATGCGAAACTTGTTACCGGCCCACTTGAGAAACGGTCGTTGCCGCACCACCGCTTTTGCCTGGCGAGGAGACTTGCGCGGCGGTGTCATGGCGGCAGGGCTGACGGCCATCAGTCGAGTTCCCTGATAAAAACCTTGGACTGACGCTGGTAGTTGTACAGTTCACGGCGTTTGACCGGCAGGTTGTTGATATCCCCGGGCTTGAAGCCGCGCTCGCGGAACCAGTGTGCCGTGCGGGTGGTGAGCACGAACAGTTGCTTCACACCAAGCTGGCGACAGTTCTTCTCCAGGTACTGTAACAGGGCATCGCCCCGGCCCTGGTTACGGTAATCGGGATGCACGGCCAGACAGGCCAGCTCCCCGACCTGCTCGTCGATGAACGGGTAGAGGGCGGCGCAGCCGATGATGGTGCCGTCGCGCTCGACCACGGTGAAATGATCGACTTCGGTCTCCAGCCGCTCGCGTGAGCGGCGCACCAGAATATCGTCCGACTCCAGCGGTTTGATCAGTTCGAGAATCCCGCCAATATCGTCGATGGTGGCGCGGCGCAGATCCTCGTACGGGTCGTTGCTGATGAGGGTGCCGCAACCGTCGCGGGTAAACAGCTCCAGCAGCAGCGCGCCGTCGGTATGGCGGTTGATAATATGCGCACGTTTGACGTCGCGACGACAGGCATGGGTGGCACTGCGCAGGGCCTGCTGTTGTTCGCTCGTCAGTTTGTTGCTCCCCGCCAGCAGGGCCTCGGCCCTGTCGGGGGTCAGTTCCCGTAGCAGGCGTTTGCGGTTGTCGGTAATGCCCTTGGCGTCGATCAGCAGGATCAGTTTGTCGGCCTGCAGCTGGCTGGCGGCGGCGGTGGCCACGTCCTCGGCACTGAGGTTGAAGACCTCGCCGGTGGGCGAATAACCGATGGGCGAGAGCAGGACCAGATCGTTGTTGTCCAGATGCTGGCGAATGGCATCCCGATCCACCCGTCGGACCTCGCCGGTGTGGCCGTAGTCGATGCCATCGCGCACCCCCAGCGGCTGGGCGGTGACAAAGTTGCCCGACACCAGCCGGATGCGCGCCCCGGCCATGGGCGAGTTGGCCACGCCCATGGAGAGCAGCGCCTCGATATCGACCCGCACACTGCCGGCCGCCTGCTTGACGCAATTGAGCGCCGTGGTGTCGGTGACCCGCAGGCCCTTGACGTAGACCAGTTCGGCATCCCGGGCCTTGAGACAGGTTTCGATTTGCGGGCGGGTGCCATGCACCAGCACCAGCTTGACCCCCAGGCTGTTGAGCAGGGCCAGATCGTGCACCAGCGGCGCGAATTGCTCGTCGGCCAGCATCTCGCCCCCGAACGCGATCACGAACACCTTGCCGCGAAAGGCATTGATATAGGGCGAGGAATCGCGAAACCAGCGGACAAAATCGGTGTCGGTGGGGGGTGTTTTGGGAGCCATCTGCCGTGTCGAGTCAGGAGTTATTATCTGACGGTAGTATGACATA
>JBKGZJ010000206.1:0-3424 GCA_046545635.1 Thiohalophilus sp.
TCTTCTCGTAAAATCGCCCCTCGCCCTTTTCTGTGGGAGCGGGCTTCGACCGCGACAGTGCCGGCCGCAACAATGCCGGCTTCGACAGTCGCGCCCGTGGGGCGCCCCCACAAGCATACTGTTTAACCGTTCAGCGGCTACATAAACACAAACACCACCACCGCATAGCGCGCGGTCTTGCCAATCCCGATCAACACCAGGCTCAACAGCCAGTGAATCCGCAGCCAGCCCGCGGCCACGCACAATGGATCGCCGATGACAGGCAGCCAGGACAATAACAGGACTGGCGCGCCCCAACGGCGAAGCCGTTGCACGGCTTTCGCCGAGGGCCGGGGTACGAGGGACGAGTGACGAGGAAGATCGACATCAGCTTTCCGGATCGCAGGTGCGGCTGCGCCGCGATGGGCCTTGCAACCGCAGAGATCTATCGCGGCGCAGCCGCTCCTGCCGACACTTTGGCCAAAGGAATCCTGCTTTTCCTCGTTACTCGTACCTCGTCCCTCGTCACTTTTATTTCCAGCGGCAGGGTTGTAAAAGCGAACCACGAAGGCGCGAAGACACGAAGGATAATGTTTTCTTCGAGACTTCGTGTCTTCGTGGTGAAGATTTTCCTCGTCACTGGCAATGAGCGGATAACGAATCGCGATCAGCCGCCCGATCAGCCAGGAGCTCATCCCGCCCAGGGTATTGCCCACCGACGCCACGGCCAGCAGCCACCAGAGCGCATGGCCCTGCTCATGGGTCAGCCAGGCCAGCACCGCCTCGGAGCCGCCGGGGAACAATGTGGAGGAGAGGAAGGCGCTGAGTAACAGCGACCATAACGAAAGATCCGTCATCAGTTGGCAGTTGGCAGTTGGCAGAAATTTTAATCGGGGGTTATCGCTGCTGACCTCTCTCTTTACGCCTTATGACTGCCATCGGCCAACATTGCTTTTCAAAGCTAACGCTCTTGCAGGAAAAGTGCTGCATAGCTGTCGAGCGACTCCAGCTCGGGATTTCTGTTCAGGACATCTTCGATCTTGTCATTGTGCACCATGGCGCGTTCGACCTTGTAAATAATGGTTTCCATGTCTGCCTGGGTAACAGTCCCGTCGAGCGCACGCAACCTTGTCAGATAGAGGATCTGCATGGTGGCGATACCACACTCGAGAAAGGTCTGTATCAACTCGTTCTGGTGCACGGCCAGGGGAAACCCGTGGTTAACCAGCTTGACTTTCAAATAGCGTTTCATACTGCTTTGCACGAACGGGGGCAACTCACCCGTCTTTCGCCACAGCTGCCGGACGTGCGAATCGATCTGTCGCGGGTCACCAGGCGCGTCTGCCACCGGTGCCAGCCCGGCCCTTGTCACCGCATCCTGCCAGTCAGGCTCATGACAGACCCGGCACAGGCTCATGACAACGTGCCAGAAACGGCCTGCCTGCTCGCGACCGGTATTCAGCTGGCGCTTACGAAAGGCTTTGCGGGTGGAGGCTATCAACCGGGTTTGCTCTTCACTATTATCCTGCAGCTCTTCAAGCTGCCTGACGGTCCGTTCGAAGCTCGTCCTGACAAGCAGCCCGGATAAGATCACGGCGCAATGATAGAGCACATCCCCCACCGTGCTCCGGGGATGACGCAGCAGATCGTTAATCAACCGGTCAAACAGTTTTTCGATATAGCGGGAATCGAACCGTGACGGTCGGCCCTCACCGATCTCTCCGCTCTCGGTGGCAACGAACAATTCGGCCTCATCGGGCAGCTCCAGCAACAGGCGCACGATTTCCGGGCAGGATAAATAGGCCGAGGCGATCGGCGCGCTGGCCCGACCGACAGCGACCCGGGGATAATCGCGACAGGTCTGGGGAATCAAACCATGACCGAGATTTTTTTGTATCTCGCACAGGCCATCGACCAGAAATGTACAACGGCCGTCATCTCGACGCTGCAAATGAAACTCGCCGGCCTCACCGAGCAGTGCCCCGTGTATCTTGCCGGTCAACGGCGTCTGTGGCAGATCCTGCCAGGCGATCCGGGTCCGCTCATCCACGTCGATACGCCAGCCATGGCAGCAATCGT
The DNA here is from genome assembly GCA_046545635.1 of Thiohalophilus sp. Taxonomy (GTDB): domain Bacteria; phylum Pseudomonadota; class Gammaproteobacteria; order UBA6429; family Thiohalophilaceae; genus Thiohalophilus. The sequence goes on from JBKGZJ010000206.1 coordinate 2,059, forward strand.
CGGGACAGGCGTCGGCCGCGCATTCAAATATGTCCAGTACCACAAACTTCATATCTCAATATCCTGGTTCGCTACGGCACCTTACCGGCGTGGCTGTGGTACCACTTCAACAGCGTAATGATATTCCGGCGCTGAATATCATACCTGTTTTACCCGCACATAAAAAACGGGGCCCGAAGGCCCCGCCGAAGTACTGCTTGATATTGTTATTATTAAGACAGTTCAGATGTCTTAGAAGGTAACGCGCAGACCGGCGCTCAGTGCAGTGAGCTCATCACCGCTATCCTGCTCAGAGCTACGATAGCCGACGAAGCCACGGGTCTTCTTGGAGAAGTGATGGATCATACCCAGGGCCATGTAATCGGTATCTTGGGCATCGTCGTCGTGGTCGGTCTGACCCACCTGGGCGACGAAAGCGTTCTTGCCCATCTTCATCTGGTAACCCAGGAAGAGGACGTCGGCTTCGGCATCTTCCCAATCTTCGGTCATTTCGTACTGACCGGAGAGGGTGTGCGGACCGGACTTCCACTGACCACCGACCTTGGTTTCCGTGTAGCCTTCACCAGTAGCAGTACCACCCACTTCTTGATCATCATCGACAGTATGTGCAACAAACGCTTCCGCGCCACCGGCGCTGTATTTCAGACCGACAGCCATATCGCCGTTGTTGCCCGGATTACCATCGGTGCCATCGCCCTCGTCAATACCAAGGTTCGCCCAGAAGCTCATGTTGTTGCCGAACTTGTTCTTGTAGGCGACGGAATCGTTCCAGAAGCCGTTCTGACCGAAGGCGCCGGCGCTCATGCCGCCGCTCTTACGGGCTTCCATGTAAGTGGTGACAAACGGGTCATACTTGACACCGCCGAAGTATTTGTAGACGGACTTGATGCGACCGGCTTCGAAAGTACCGAAGTCGCCCTTCAGGCCGACCATGCCGATACGCTGGCCGTCATAGATATCACCGTTCGGGGTGTTTACCTGCCATTCAAAGTTATACAGTGCAGACAGGCCGCCGCCCAGATCTTCGGAGCCTTTCACGCCCAGACGACCGCGCTTGTTATCCGTCATCTTCAGAGCAGATTCACCGGCTGCAGTACCGTTGGCACGCACATTGTTTTCGCCGTAACCGTCATTTTCGACGCTGGCGATTTCTGCCTGCAGATGACCGTAGACGGTCGGGGCTGCGTTGGCGGCCATCGGGGATGCCAGGCCGGCCGCGACAGCCAGAGCAATCAGTTTCTTGTTCATATATGAACTCCTCTTTACTTTTATAGTGAGAGCTGTTTTTGAGTTGTGCTTACGTAAACTCGCTGTGTGTTATAACGTACCACTGGCGCGCTCGCAACATTTTTTTTCAAAAATACAA
>JBKGZJ010000207.1:0-3326 GCA_046545635.1 Thiohalophilus sp.
CAGACAAGCCCGTCATCATTAGTGCTTAGTGCTTAGTGCTTAGAACTTAGAACTTAGAACTTAGAACTTGTAACTTGGAACTCGGAACTTGATATAGATGGGACGTTACCGCCCCCCACAACCGAAACCGTCGCCCTATATCACTCGCGAAGGCTACGAGCGATTGCAAAGTGAGTTGCGCGCCCTTTGGGTTCGCCGTGCAGATGTGACCCAGGCACTCGGGGCGGCGGCCGCCGAAGGCGATCGTTCGGAAAATGCCGAGTATATCTATCGGAAAAAAGAGTTACGCGAGATCGATCGACGCATCCGTTATTTGCAAAAGCGGTTGCCGGCGCTGACCATTGCCCCCGATGCCCCCTCCAACCCGCAACAGGTCTTTTTCGGGGCCCGGGTGTTGCTGGAGAACGAGAACGGAAAAACGGTAGAATACCGCCTTGTCGGGCCCGACGAGCTGGCGCCCGATCAGGGCGATATCAGCGTCGATTCGCCACTGGCACGGGCTTTGCTGAAAAAGGCAATTGATGATGAGGTTACGGTTGAGACACCGGGCGGGCAGGTAACCTATTATATCAATGCCATTTACTACAAATCGGAGCAGGATTGAAATGCAGGCTGTTGTTGTTGCCCGGCATCTGGAAAAGCATTTCGCCAGATTTACCGCAGTAAAAGATGTCAGTTTTTCTATCCCGGGTGGCAAATGCTTCGGCTTTCTCGGTCCCAACGGCGCCGGCAAGACCACGATCCTGCGCATTCTGCTGGGTTTGTCGCCGGCTACCGGCGGTCAACTGAAAGTTTTCGATCTCGATATCGACCAGGACGCGCGGGAAATACGACGCCGTATCGGTGTGGTCCCGCAACAGGATAACCTGGATCCCGACTTTACGGTGCGCGAGAATCTGCAGATCTATGCCAGCTATTTTGCAATTCCGCGCCGCGAGCTCGAGGACCGAATCAACAGGCTGCTCGAATTCGCCGCCCTCGGCGAACGTGCCGATGCCAGAACCGATCACCTCTCCGGCGGCATGAAGCGGCGCCTGACCATCGCCCGCGCGCTGATCAACGACCCGGACCTGGTCGTTCTGGATGAACCGACCACCGGGCTGGACCCCCAGGCACGGCACGTCATCTGGGCCAAACTGAACGAGTTGCGCGATCGCGGCACCACCCTGGTGCTCACCACCCATTACATGGAAGAAGCCGAACGGTTGTGTGACGAACTGGTGGTGATGGATCATGGCCTGATTCTGGACCAGGGCAGTCCGGCGCAATTGATCAAACGGCACGTGGAGCCGGAAGTGATCGAGATCCGCGGCGAGCTGCGCGACAGCAATGAGATCGAACAACTCTGCCGGGTCGAGCACATCGGCCGTTCACACTATTGCTATACCCACAATCCGCGCCCACTGCTGGATCATCTACAAAATCAGCACGAGCTGGTCTTCCTGCACCGCCCGGCGGATCTCGAAGACGTGTTTCTCAAACTGACCGGCCGCGAGTTGCGTGATACATGAGCGGCATGAACTGGCAATTACCGCTTATCCGGCCCAGCGCCCTGACCATCTGGCGGCGCAATATCCTGGTGTGGCGCAAGCTGATCGGCCCGGCAATCGTGATGAATTTCGGTGAGCCGGCGCTGTATCTGCTGGGCCTGGGATTCGGGCTCGGCTTTTTCATCGGCGAGATGGCCAACATGCCCTACCTGACCTTTCTCGCCTCCGGCATAATCGCCTCCACCGCCATGACCACCGCTTCCTTTGAAGGGATGTATTCGGTTTACACCCGTATGGTGCCGCAAAAGACCTATGAGGCGATTCTGACCACGCCGCTGGATATCGACGATATCCTGGCCGGTGAAATGCTCTGGTGCGGTACCAAGAGTGTGTTCAGCGGCATCGCGATTTTACTGGTTGCGGCCCTGCTGGGCGCGGTGCACAGCTGGCATGCCCTGTGGACCATTCCGGTCGTCTTTTTAACCGGACTCTGTTTCGCCGGGCCGGCAATCATCATGAGCGCGCTCTCCCCCGGCTATGATTTTTTCAATTACTACTTTGTGCTGGCGGTGACGCCGATGTTTATCATGTGCGGCGTCTTCTATCCCATCTCGACCCTGCCCGAGGTAATGCAGTCGATCGTCTATGTCCTGCCGTTGACCCACGCAGTGGAGCTGGCCCGGCCATTGATTGCGGGCAATCCGGTGGAAAATCCGTTGCTCCACCTCGCTGTTCTGGCCGGCTATACCCTCATCGGTTATTATCTTGCCGTGGTACTGACCCGCAAACGGCTTATTGTCTGAGACCCACATGGTTGAATTGATCCGGCATATTCCCACCAATGTCATCACCGGCTTTCTCGGGGTGGGCAAGACCACCGCGATCCTGCACCTGCTGGCACACAAACCGGCCGATGAACGCTGGGCCGTGCTGGTCAACGAATTCGGTCAGATCGGCATTGACGGACAGATACTGGAACAGGAAGGGGTCGCCATCAAGGAGCTGCCCGGTGGCTGCATGTGTTGCGCCGCCGGTGTCTCGGTTCAGGTTGGCATCAACACCCTGCTGGCCAACGCCCGACCGGATCGCCTGCTGATCGAGCCGACCGGCATCGGCCATCCCAAACAGATCATCCGTCAACTGACCCGCCCGCCCTTCGATCAGACCCTCGATATGCGCGCCTGTATTACTCTCGTCGATCCCCGCCATCTCGACAATCCCCGTTATCGCGAGAACGAATACTACAGGGAACAGCTCGATATCGCCGATGTGCTGGTGGCCAACAAGGTGGACCAGTGCGAGGAGAATGATCTGGCCGCCTTTGCTCAACTGGTCGAAACCCGCCAGCTGCGCGCCAGTGGTCAGGTTGCACACGGCCAGCTGGATCTCGCCTGGCTGGATCTGCCGCATGCCGGACAACAAGAGACCGTCAGTCGCTCGTTATTGCGTGCCGATACAACGCCCGGGACCGGCATGGAAACCGAACCCGTTAAACTTGAGGCGGAAGAATCCTGGCGGCGACTGGAGAACCGTACTGGCGATTTCGCCAGTTGCGGCTGGCTGTTTGCCGAACAGCTTCGATTTGATTTTAAAAAGATAAACAGCCTGCTGTCAGCCCTGAGCGCGGAACGCATCAAGGCCTCGCTGAGAACGGATCAGGGAAATTACCTGTTCAACAGCATCGAGGGCAATCTGAATTTTACTGCCAGGGAAAGACCACCGGAAAACCGCATCGAAATCATCATGCAGGGCGAGCCGGACTGGGACAAAATCGAAGACGCCCTGCTTTCCTGTCTTTTATAACAAGCATAACCACGAAGACACGAAGGCTCGAAG
>JBKGZJ010000208.1:0-3301 GCA_046545635.1 Thiohalophilus sp.
TTGCGGCCCCAGCCAAGCAACCTGGCGGCATCCTGGCGGCGGCCGCCGGTTTTTTTCAGGGCGGTTTCGATCATCACCCGTTCGAATTGCGGCATGGCCTCTTCCAGGATGGCGGTATGACCCCGGGTGAGTTCGCGTTCGGCCCAGTGACGCAGCAATTCACTCCAGTCGCCGTCAAAATGGCTCGGCGCTTTCCCGTGTAACATCTCCGGCGGCAGATCATCCAGATGCACGACCTGTCCCGGTGACATCACCGTCAACCAGCGGCAGGTGTTCTCCAGTTGCCGCACATTGCCGGGCCAGTCCTGTCGCGCCAGGAATTCCATCACCTCCCTGTCCAGGCTTTTCGCCTCGACATTGAGCTCCCTGGCGGCGCGATTCAGGAAGTGCTGCGCCAGCAACGGGATATCCTCGCGGCGCTCGCGCAGGGCGGGAATGTGAATCCGGATCACATTCAAACGATGGAACAGATCCTCACGGAAGCGGCCCTGCTCCACCAGGGTCTCCAGATTCTGGTGCGTGGCGGCGATGATGCGCACATCCACCTTGACCGCGTTGTGACCACCAACCCGATAGAACTCGCCGTCGGCCAGCACCCGCAACAGACGGGTCTGCAGCTCGGACGGCATGTCGCCGATCTCATCCAGAAACAGGGTCCCGCCGTCGGCCTGTTCAAAGCGACCCTGACGGGCGGTGTTGGCACCGGTAAAGGCGCCTTTTTCATGCCCGAACAGTTCCGACTCGAGCAAATCGCGCGGGATCGCCGCCATGTTCAGGGCGATAAACGGCTTGTCGGCGCGCGGGCTGTGGCGGTGCAATGCCTGGGCGACCAGTTCCTTGCCGGTCCCCGACTCGCCGTTGATCAACACCGTAATGTTGGAGCGGGCCAGCCGGCCGATGGCGCGAAACACTTCCTGCATGGAAGGCGCCTCGCCGATGATCTCCGCATCCACCTGGCCGGCCTGCAACTCGCCTTTATCACTCGATCGCCGGTGACTTACCGCGCGGCGCGCCAGCTCCACCGCTTCGTCCACATCGAACGGCTTGGGCAGATACTCGAACGCGCCCACCTGATAGGCGTTGACCGCGCTGTCGAGATCGGTGTGCGCGGTAATGATGATCACCGGCAGGCCGGGATACTTTTCATGAATCCCCCCCAGCAGTTCCAGGCCATCCATGCCCGGCATACGAATATCACTGATGATCACATCCGGCTCACTGCGGCCCAGGGCACGCAGGACACTGTCGGCATCCTCAAAAGTGCGCACCTCCATATCGGCATTTTTCAGCGCCTTCTCCAGCACCCAGCGTATCGAGCGATCGTCATCGACAACCCAGATAGTTTCCTTGCTCATGGTTTTCTCACGCCTCAAGTTCGATCGGAATATAGATGGAAAAAACGGTCTGCCCCGGCTCGCTTTCGCACTCGATGATGCCGTTATGCTGCTGAATCAATGACTGGGCAATCGACAGTCCCAGACCAGTGCCCTCGGCCCGGCTGGAGACCATGGGAAAGAAAACCCGCTCCAGCACGTCCGCCGGAATTCCCGGGCCGTTATCGATCACCTCGATGCGGGCCACCAGATCATGCTGTTTCTGACCGATGGTGAATTTGCGCACCACCCGGGTACGCAGAGTAATCTCGCCTTCACCCTGCAGCGCCTCGATGGCATTACGAATGATGTTGAGCAGGGCCTGGACGATCTGATCCGCGTCGGCCGTCAGTTCGGGGATGCTGGGATCATAGTCCCGCCGGATCTGAATCCCCTGCGGCGCCTCGGCCAGTAACAGGCTGCGCACGTGCTCCAGCAGCTCATGAATATTGACCTGTGAGAGCTTCGGCAGCTTGTTGGGCCCCAGTATCCGGTTGACCAGCTTTTGCAGCCGGTCGGCCTCGTTGATAATGACATCGGTGTACTCTTTGAGATCCTCGCTCGGCAGCTCGCGGGCGAGCAGCTGGGCCGCCCCGCGCAACCCGCCCAGCGGATTTTTGATTTCGTGGGCCAGACCGCGCAGCATCTGCTGGGTGGTCTGCTGCTGGGTCGCGCGGCTCTCGTCCCGGGCGATGCGCAACAGGCGATCCATCTGGCTCACCTCCACCAGCAGCTCCGGGTTCTGCTCGCGCTCCATCAACGGCAGGGCGGTCAGATCCACCACCACCTCGCGGCCGTGCACCAGTTTGAGCGTAACCTCATGGCGGGTGAAGGGATGGCCGCTGGCCAGTGCCTCGCGTAATTCCCCGGCCACGTTGTCGGGGGTGTCAAACAGCTCCTCGAAGGTGTGACCGAGCAGGTGCGGGCCGCTGTTGCCGAACAGCATCTCGGTCGCCGCGTTGACATAGCGCAGGCGCAGCTCGTGGTCGAACAGCAGCAGCCCCGAGGTCGTCGCCTCGAGAACCCGCTGCTGTATGTCCGAAGAGGGAGTCATCGCGTCCATACCCTGTGCTGTAGCAAAAACCAAACCACAAACGCCATTTTCAGGGGCAAACCGCCAGGTTTTTGCACTGCGCGATTAAAGGCTTGAATAACAATCAGTTAGGCAGGCTACAGAAAGACAGGCACCTGAGCCTGCTGCGCTGTTTTGAGGCACCCCGACACCCTGCTGTGCGTACAGCATAGCGCAGCGACGGTCCTTATGCACCAATATGGTGCAAATAAATCAGGGCGAGGGGGCGGACTGTGGCTTTGGCGGATTGTAATTGGGCGCCGGGTTGGCCGGCGGTATTGCGCTGTGGCGTAACAGGTGGAAGGTCACGCTGGAGCTCGCGGCCAGTACCTCGCCGTCGTTGTCCACCACCTCCAGTTTGACCGTGTGGGTGCCGCGGTCCACGTTGCTCAACTGCACCGAAGATCCGCTGTCATCCAGCGCCTCGCCATCCAGGATCCAGCGCAGACTGTGCCCGCCGCGCAGGCCCGGCGCCACCCGGCCTTGCAGCGTGACATTGCCGGTATTGTCCCGGATGCTCTCATCATTGGCGGGGGACGTCACGCTCACCTCGTAGGAGGCATCAGCATCCTGATCGTCTCGTGCCGGCGATTGAAAATCGATATCGGGCGATTTTTCAAACGACATCGAGGGGATCCGTTTCGAGGGCATCTCTTCGCTGCCCTCGAAGGGTTCATCGCTGTACTCCACCGACCCGTCCGGATTGACCTTTTTATAGATCTTGTCGGCCGCCACGGCGGGCAGGGTGAACAGCAGCAAGAGAATCAAGCAGTATTTATTCATACCTCAAGAATAGTCCCCGAACGGGGCATCTACAATAGTTCTTTATTGTCAGCATTGAATATCAGCCCGGTCT
>JBKGZJ010000209.1:0-3240 GCA_046545635.1 Thiohalophilus sp.
ACGCCTTGAGTGAGGTTGTGAGTGTTTTCTCCGCTTCTCGGGGAAAGGTTTTGAGCGCAGGGAAGTGAAGGGCTGCGGAATCAGGCTGGTGCCTGTGACATCCGCGGGTTTGTTCGAGAAGCTGTAAGCAAATAAGCTTCCAGGTGTATCTTCTTTGTTTATCACGTAAAGTTTGAATTGAGACAGAGGACAGCAATCAAGCGCACATGGCGGTAATTGACAGCCCGGGGTTGCCCGACTAGGCTCTATCCATCAGACAGTCACTATTACAATAACAAGTGAGTCACATCTTAATCATAACTGTCATCTTGTCTTACTGTATAACGTGAAGCCTCTCTCTCGGATATGTCTGCTTACCAGCCTGACGCTGCTGATGTGGTGGGGCTTGTTGCCGGCCGCCGCATCTGAGTCTGAACCGCGAGAGTGTGAACCGTTCGATGATGATTGTGTAATCCGGCAACCCGCGTCGGCTGATGATGATTCTCCCGACGATTCGTTTTTCTCTTTTCTTGATCGCCCCCAGGACACCCTGTCCTACGGGTTGAACGAGATGGCGATTGCCATGGATGAGTTTTTCGCCGAGGAACGGGTTTTTTATGACAAGAGCGGCAGTTATGTACGACTCACGGCCGACATGGTATTTGACGATGTCGGCGATACCCGCTATATCGGCGATGTCAAAGTCAAGATGCGCCTGCCGCGAACCGAAGAGAAGCTCAAACTGACTTTTGAGAGCAATCCGGATGAACAGCGCGATGATCTGGACAGAACGCTGGAAGACAGCCCGGGCGAGGCAGCCCGGGAAAGAGAATATTACGGCGGGATACAGGCGACACTGGGTGACGAGAAAAAGTGGCGTTTCAAGCCTTCGATCGGTGTCAAATTCGACAAGCCGATCGATATCTATCTGCGCCTGCGCATGGACCGCAACTACAAAACCGGTAACTGGCTGTTTCGGCCCAGCCAGACATTCTATGCCTTCAAGGAAAAAGGCTTCGGGTCGGACACGCAATTCGTGCTGGACTACGCCATTACCGACAATGTTCTGTTCCGGTCTTCCAGTTTTGTTCGTTATACCGACGAAAATGATTATTACGAACCCAGTCAGGTTTTTTCCCTGCTGCACAGCCTGAGCCGTCGGCGCGGGATGGCCTACCAGATCGGGGTATACGGCAATTCCGAGCCGATCTGGCATGCTACCGACTATCTGGCGCAAATCCGGTACCGCCAGAATATTCATTCCGATTATCTGTTTATGGAGCTGCTCCCCAGAGTGTTATACCAGCGCGAAAACAACTTTGAGGCGGAGCGTTCATTGACGCTGCGTCTGGAGATGATTTTTGAAGGATAGGCATCAGGGGCGACGGAAGATCAGAAAATAGTTATCTTCTAGCAGTTCCGGCTCCTGTTCGAGCTCAAATCCCGCAGTAGTCACTTCGTCGATGACCTCTTCCCGATTGGCCCTGACATGGGACATCACCCAGGCGGAACTTTCCCCCGGTTCCCTGCGAAAATCGATAATCACAAGTCTGCCCCCGGGACGCAGTGCGCGGTGAATCGAGTCCAGCATGGCTTCGGGGTATTCAAAATGGTGATAGGTGTCGCTCAAAAAGACCAGATCCACACTGTCTTCGGGCAGGCGGGCGGAGTGCTGATCGTTTACTATCCCTTCAATATTATTCAGGTCCTGTTCGCGGGCCGTGCGCAGAATGTTATCAACAAAGTTCTGGGCAATATCCACGGCATAGACCTTGCCGGTCTTCCCGACCTGCTGCGCAAACAAGCGGGTGAACAGGCCGGTGCCGGCGCCCACGTCGGCGATATGCATGCCCGTTTCCAGATCGAGTGCCTCGATAATCGCATGCCGGTGGTCGTAAACTTCCCGCCCGCGCCGCTCAAAAGTACTCTGCCAGCGCGCGAAATCCGGATCCTGATAATGGCGATTGATATCGGGATTGGCGTTCTCCTCGGCCGGGGCGCCACTGATCAACGGCACAGTCGAGACGACGAGCAGCAACAGGCCGGTCACGGCCTGTTGCAGTATAGTGCGTAAAACCGGCTTCATGGCATGACTCCGTTTTGCAGAATATCCTGTAACGTTATCCGGCAGTTTTTCAGTTAAACGACCTGGCCGGCCACCCAGCCCGAGGACCAGGCCCATTGAAAATTATAGCCGCCGAGCCAGCCGGTGACATCCACCACTTCGCCGATAAAATAGAGCCCGGGGACGCGTTTGGATTCCATGGTTCTGGAAGAGAGTTCGTCACAATCGACACCGCCCAGGGTGACTTCCGCGGTACGGTAACCTTCGCTGCCGCCGGGAGTGATTTCCCACTGTTGCAGTTGCCGGGCGATGGCATTGAGCCGGGTATGGGACAGGGCTTGCAGGGGTGTTTCAATCAATGCATCTTCCAGGATAACCGCAACCAGGCGTTTTGGCAGGAGCTCGCCAAGCACGGTCCTGAGCCTGCTGCGCGGCTGGCTGCTTTGTCGGGTTTTTAAACAGCTCGCCACGTCCTGATCCGGCAGCAGGTTAATAGTAATCGTCTCTCCCGGTTGCCAGTAGGAGGAGATTTGCAAAATTGCCGGGCCGCTCAATCCCCGGTGGGTGAACAACAAACTCTCCCGAAAGCTGATGCGTGCATTGCTGACGATACTGTCGACAGCGACACCGGTTAAGTCACCCAAGCGCGCCTTGTCCTGCGGCTGCCAGGTAAACGGCACCAGGGCGGCCCGGGTCGGTTGAAGGCCAAGCCCGAACTGCCCGGCGATCCGGTAACCGAAAGGGGTGGCGCACATTTTCGGGATCGACAGCCCGCCGCTGGCAATCACGACCGAGTCGGCTTCAATTTTGTCCTGGCTTGTGTAAAGCGTGAAGGTGTTGTTCCCGCAAGAGGGGGATGCTTCGGTTTTCTCAACCCGTTTGACGCTGCAGTTGAGGCGGATCTCGACGCCGGCCCGGCGACATTCGTCCAGCAGCATGTTCAGTACATCCCGGGCGCTGTGATCACAGAACAGCTGGCCGTGCGCCTTTTCGTGCCAGGGAATGTGGTGGCTGTCGAGCAGGGCAATAAAATCCCATTGGGTATAACGGCTCAGGGCCGATTTGCAAAAATGGGGATTGCGGGACAGATAATGATCGGCACTGATGTCGTAATTGGTGAAGTTGCAGCGCCCGCCGCCGGACATCAGGATCTTCTTACCGGGTTTGTTGGCATGATCCAGCACGATCACCTTGCG
>JBKGZJ010000210.1:0-3229 GCA_046545635.1 Thiohalophilus sp.
GGCGGCGCCAGCTTCAGTGACATCTTCGGCGACGTGTTTGGCGATATTTTCGGCGGAGGCGGCGGTCGCGGCGGCCAGCGGGCCTATCGTGGCGCCGATCTGCGTTACAACCTGGAACTGACCCTGGAAGAGGCGGTCAAGGGCAGCGACGTCAGCGTGCGCATTCCCACCCATGTCGCCTGTGAAGAATGTGACGGCAGCGGGGCGAAAAAAGGTTCCTCGCCGACAACCTGTTCAACCTGCGGGGGGCTTGGTCAGGTGCGGATGCAGCAGGGGTTTTTCTCACTCCAGCAGGCCTGCCCGCATTGTCAGGGTACGGGCAAGATCATTACCGATCCCTGTACCGCCTGCCAGGGTCACGGCCGGGTCGAGAAAACCCGGACCCTGTCGGTCAAGGTGCCGGCCGGGGTGGACAACGGCGATCGTATTCGTCTGGCCGGTGAAGGTGAGGCGGGCGAGAACGGCGGCCCGCCCGGTGATCTCTATGTGCATATTCACGTCAAGGAACATCCCATCTTCCAGCGTGACGGCAATGACCTGCATTGTGAAGTCCCGGTCAGCATCGGTGTCGCCGCCCTGGGTGGTGAGCTGGAGGTGCCTACGCTGGACGGGCGGGTCAAGCTCAAGGTGCCGCCGGAAAGCCAGACCGGCAAACAGTTTCGGATGCGCGGCAAGGGCGTCAAATCGGTCCGCGGTGGTGCCGTCGGCGATCTGCTGTGCCGCATTGTGGTGGAAACCCCGGTCAACCTCACCAACAAACAAAGAGAGTTGTTGCAACAGCTCGATGAGTCCATGCATGAAGACGGTATCAAGCACAGCCCGCGTGCCGCCTCCTGGCTGGATGGTGTGAAAAAATTCTTCGAAGATATGAGGTTCTGATTCAGGTCATTATTCGCTAACATGATCCGCCAATCAACGCGAATCAACGCGAACAGGGCTACGATTAAAAAAATATTTTGAAAATTATTCGCATTCATTGGCGTTAATTTGCGGATAAACACCACCGAGGAGCCATTATTCATGACCAGGGTTGCAATTGTCGGTGCCTCCGGGCGCATGGGGCGGGTGCTGCTCGAAGCGACTCATCAGGACACGCAGGCCGAGATCCGCGCGGTGGTGGATCGGCCGGGCAGCAGCATGGTCGGCGTGGATGCCGGTGAGCTGGCCGGTCTCGGCAAGCTCGGGATCAAAGTGGATGACAGTCTGACCCGGGTGGCGGATCAGTTTGATGTGTTGATCGACTTTACCCGCCCCGAGGCGACCATGCTGCATCTGGAGATCTGCCGCGCCGCCGGCAAGCGCATGGTCATCGGCACCACCGGTTTTACCGATGAGCAGAAAAAACAGATTGCCCATGTCGCCAAACACACAGGTGTCGTCTTCGCCCCCAACATGAGTATCGGGGTCAATCTCTCGTTCAAATTACTCGATATCGCCGCCCGGGTACTGGGTGACAGCGTGGATGTCGAGATCATCGAGGCCCATCACCGGCATAAAGTGGATGCCCCTTCCGGTACCGCGCTGCGCATGGGCGAGGTGGTAGCCGATGCCCTGGGCCGGGATCTGATGGAGTGCGCCGTGTTCGGCCGTGAAGGCAATACCGGGGAACGGGATCACCAGACCATCGGTTTCGAGACGATTCGGGCCGGCGATATCGTCGGTGAACATACCGTGCTGTTCGCCGGTGCGGGCGAGCGGGTCGAGATCACCCACAAGGCCTCCAGCCGCATGACCTTCGCCAACGGTGCCGTGCGCGCCGCCAACTGGATCATGCAGCATGATCAGGGGCTGTTTGATATGCAGGACGTCCTCGGCCTACGTCAGATACAGTGACGAGGTACGAGGGCTGAAGTACACCTCTGATCCGGCTGTTTTTTCTGTGGGCATGATTGTTCTTTTCTGTTTTTCCAAATAAAATCCGATAGTTAGGTGGTTTTATGGTTGCCCTCGCCACTCGTCCCTCGTCACTCGTTCCTTGTGGTCGTAAGACCACTTCGTTAGAATATAATAAGGTCTGATTCAGGTCAGATCGACAAATTGAAGCGACATTTTGCATAGCGGGAGACTCCAGTTTGGTATCTCCCGCTTTTTGCAGGCGCCATGCGCAAGGGAGGACTCTTGAAAAAACCGGCACTGCTGGCGTTGGAAGACGGTACCATTTTTCACGGTGAGTCTATCGGCATAGACGGTCAGACCGTGGGCGAGGTGGTGTTCAACACCGCAATGACCGGTTATCAGGAGATACTGACCGATCCTTCCTATGCCAAACAGCTCGTTACCCTGACCTATCCGCACGTTGGCAATGTTGGCGCCAACCACGAGGACGAAGAATCCCGTGCCGTGTTTGCCGGGGGCCTGATCATTCGCGATCTGCCGCTGGTCGCCAGTAACTGGCGCAGCCAGGAGACCCTGGACAATTACCTGCAGCGCAACAACGTGGTCGGGATTGCCAACATCGACACCCGCAAGCTGACCCGGATTCTGCGCGAAAAGGGCGCCCAGAACGGCTGTATCATGGCCGGCAACAACATCGACGAGCAACAGGCGCTGGCCGCCGCGCGCGAGTTTCCCGGCCTCAAGGGCATGGATCTGGCCAAGGAGGTCAGTACCGAGACGGCCTATGACTGGCTCGAAGGGGTCTGGAACCCCGGTGAAGGCTATCCCAATGTCCCCGCCATGGTGGAAGAGGCGCTGCCCTACCGGGTGGTGGCCTATGATTTCGGTGTCAAGCGCAACATCCTGCGCCTGCTGGTCAATCGCGGCTGCCGGGTGACGGTGGTGCCGGCGACGACCCCGGCCGAGGAAGTGCTGGCCATGGACCCCGACGGGGTCTTTCTCTCCAACGGGCCGGGCGATCCCGAGCCCTGCGACTATGCCATCGCGGCGATCCGGCAGATCCTCGACAAGGGCGTGCCGCTGTTCGGTATCTGTCTCGGCCATCAGCTGCTGGGGCTGGCCAGTGGCGCCAAAAGCGTCAAAATGAAATTCGGCCACCATGGCGCCAACCATCCGGTGCAGGATCTGCAAAGCAAGCAGGTGATGATCACCAGCCAGAACCACGGCTTTGCCATCGACGAGGATTCCCTGCCGGGCAACGTTACGGCAACGCACCGCTCGCTGTTCGACGGCACGCTGCAGGGCGTGGCCTGCACCGACCGCCCGGCGTTCAGTTTTCAGGGCCACCCCGAAGCCAGTCCGGGGCCGCATGATCTTTCGCCGTTGTTCGACA
>JBKGZJ010000211.1:0-3226 GCA_046545635.1 Thiohalophilus sp.
AATTCAACATTCAAAATTATCTCTTTGCGTTCTCCGCGTTATTTACCAGAGAGCCGGAAAAGAGTTTCAGATCATCATCAACGCGGCGACAACATTGCGGCCTTCGGCGACCAGTATATTAAACGTCCGGCAGGCGGCGGCGGTGTCCATCACTTCCAGGCCGACGCCGGCCTGCTGGATCCGTGCCATGGTCTCGGCGTTGGGAAAGCGCAGTTGCGCGCCGGTGCCCAGCAGGATCAGTTCCGGTTCGTAGGCGAGCAGGGTGGTGAGGTGTTCGGGTTGCAGTTCATCGTAGGTTTGCGGGGCCCAGTCGCAGGTGAGATTTTCGCGGCTGATGATGAAGCTGTCGGTAAGATCGGCATTACCTTCGTCATCCTGCGCGATATTGACCACCCCGCGCAGGGGATGCCACGGCGGAATGACCACGGTCACCCGCCCGGTGTCGTAAGCGCGGATGGTGAGTCCGCCGACCTGTTCGAGACTGAATTTCATCCGGATTCCTGTTACGGCCTGCAGGCTGTGCGCTGACAGCTTCGGTCAGGGGCGGGCGCGGCGTCAAGTCCGCGGCCCGATCGTGGGCTAAGTCCCTGAAATTTACGGGAACATTGACAGTCTACCGGCGAACCCGTTAATGTTACCCGCTTTGCGACGAGACGGGGCAGGCGCGCTGGCCCCGGACCATTAACCCTTTTTCTTATCGGATTGCCCACTTGATAGACGATTTTCCGAGAATCAAACGGCTGCCGCCGTATGTCTTTAATATTGTTGGTGAATTAAAGGCCGCGGCCCGGGCCCGTGGCGAGGACATCATCGACTTCGGCATGGGCAATCCCGATCAGCCGACCCCGCAGCACATCGTCGACAAGCTGGTCGAGGTGGCCCAGCGCCCTGACACCCATCGTTACTCCCTGTCGCGCGGCGTGCCACGCCTGCGCCGGGCCATCTGCCGCTGGTACCAGCAACGTTTCGACGTGGAGCTCGATCCCGACACGGAAGCCATCGTCACCATCGGCTCCAAGGAAGGCCTGGCCCATCTGGCGCTGGCCACGGTCGGGCCGGGCGATGCGGTCCTGGTGCCCAATCCGGCCTATCCGATTCACCCCTACGGCTTCATCATCGCCGGGGCCGATATTCGCCATGTGCCGCTGGTGCCGGGCATCGACTTCTTCGAAGAGCTGGAGAAGGCCATCAAGGACTCCTGGCCCAAGCCGAAGATGCTGGTGCTGAACTTCCCCGGCAACCCGACCACCCAGTGTGTCGATCTCGAATTCTTCGAAAAAGTGGTCGATATTGCCCGCGAGCACCAGATCTGGGTGGTGCACGATATCGCCTATGCCGACATTGTCTTCGACGGTTACACGGCGCCGTCGATTTTGCAGGTCAACGGCGCCAAGGATGTGGCGGTGGAGTTTTATTCGCTGTCCAAGAGCTACAACATGCCCGGCTGGCGGGTCGGCTTCATGGTCGGCAACCCGACCCTGGTCGCGGCGCTGGCGCGCATGAAGTCCTATCTCGACTACGGCATGTTCACGCCTATCCAGGTGGCCTCGATTACCGCCCTGGAAGGCCCGCAGGATTGTGTGACGGAAATTGTCGAGCGTTACCGTTCCCGTCGCGATGTGCTGTGCGACGGCCTCAAGTCCGTGGGCTGGGAGATCGAAAAACCCAGGGGCACGATGTTTGTCTGGGCGCCGATCCCCGACGAATACAAAGAGATCGGCTCGCTGGAATTTTCAAAATTACTGTTACAGGAAGCCAAGGTCGCGGCGTCACCCGGCATCGGCTTCGGGGACTACGGTGACGATCATGTACGCTTCGGGCTGATCGAAAACGAACACCGTACCCGGCAGGCCATTCGTGGCATCCGGGACATGCTGCGCAAGGATCCAAAGGATCTCAAAAAGCAGGCCGGCAAATAATCAAGAGGAAGCAAGTCAGTGGAACCGGTTAAAGCAGGATTATTGGGGTTGGGCACCGTCGGCGGCGGGACCGTGAATGTATTGCGACGCAATGCCGAGGAGATCGAGCGACGCGCCGGGCGGGGTATTCGCATCACCCATGCCGCCGCGCGGGATCTGGACAAGCCGCGCATTTGCGATACCACCGGGATTACGCTCACCACCGATCCGCAGGACGTGGTCAGCAATCCCGATATCCAGATCGTCATCGAGCTGATCGGTGGCGAGGGTCTGGCGAAGGATCTGGTCATGCAGGCGATCGAGCAGGGCAAGCACGTGGTCACCGCCAACAAGGCGCTGATCGCCAAGCACGGCAACGAAATCTTTGCCGCCGCGCAGAAAAAGGGCGTCATGGTCGCCTTCGAGGCGGCGGTGGCCGGCGGTATTCCTATTATAAAGGCGATCCGCGAAGGGCTGGCCGGCAACCAGATCCAGTGGCTGGCCGGCATTATCAACGGCACCGGCAACTTTATCCTCACCGAGATGCGTGACAAGGGTCGCGAGTTCGAAGACGTGCTCAAGGAGGCCCAGGAACTGGGTTATGCCGAGGCCGATCCCACCTTCGACGTGGAAGGCATCGACGCGGCCCACAAGCTGACCATCCTCTCCTCGATCGCCTTCGGGATTCCGTTGCAGTTCGAGGCGACCTACACCGAGGGCATCAGTAACATCACCCGCGAGGACGTGGCCTATGCCGAGGAGCTGGGCTATCGCATCAAGCATCTGGGTCTGACCCGCCGCACCGACAAGGGCGTGGAACTGCGTGTGCATCCGACCCTGATCCCCGAACGCCGCCTGATCGCCAACGTGGATGGGGTGATGAACGCCGTGCTGGTGATGGGCGACGCCGTCGGCCCGACGTTATATTATGGCGCCGGCGCCGGCGACGAGCCGACCGCCTCGGCGGTGGTCGCCGATCTGGTCGATGTGGCGCGAGTGCTGACCTCCGATCCGGAAAACCGCGTCCCGCATCTGGCCTTCCAGCCCGATGCGATCTCCGATCTGCCGATCCTGGACATGGAGGCGGTCGAAACCGCCTACTATCTGCGCCTGCAGGCCGAGGACAAACCCGGCGTACTGGCCGAGGTCACCCGTATCCTGGGCGAGCGCGACATCAGCATCGAGGCGATCATCCAGAAAGAGCCGACCGAAGGCTCCGACAAGGCCAATGTCATCATGCTGACCCATGTGGTGCGCGAGAGTAAAATGAACGAAGCCATCGCCAAGATCGAGGCCATGAATGCGATCCACGGCAACGTC
Source organism: Thiohalophilus sp. (assembly GCA_046545635.1). Classification (GTDB taxonomy): domain Bacteria; phylum Pseudomonadota; class Gammaproteobacteria; order UBA6429; family Thiohalophilaceae; genus Thiohalophilus. The sequence goes on from JBKGZJ010000211.1 coordinate 3,219, forward strand.
ACCCGCAT
>JBKGZJ010000212.1:0-3192 GCA_046545635.1 Thiohalophilus sp.
CAGAGAAAACCTGTTCGGGACAACCCCACTTTTCTTTTTATGTTTAGCCGGAAAATAACTCTGTCACTGGTATGTCCCTGCACCACCCCCGGCAGGGCCGATATAGCACACTGCGGGCATAAACTCCGTGATATCGGGGCGAGTTTATGTGATCGAGACTAAAGTAAGCGTTCCGAATACCTGTCCAGGAAGATTGCTACGTCACGTTGTTCCCCGCAATGACCCGACTACTCCCGATCATTGCGAGCGATGAATTGACACTGGCGGATCCCCGTTCAGTAAAACCAGCCGGTGCGGAACGACACACCGACGATCACGAACAGCACCGAGATGATGGTCACCGGGATTACATGCCAGGCCAGGGCAACCAGGTTGTTTTCCGAAAGCTGGGGAATGATCCGCAAGCGGGCATCGACGGCAAAGGCGGCGGTCAGCAACAGCAGCACCAGCTTGATGCCGACCAGCTGCGAGACCGAACCGTTGAAGCTGAACCATTGTGTGACATCCGGAACCATGCGCCAGGCCAGCATGACGCCGGTAATCACCTGTACCAGCAACGCCGGGATACCGATCTTTTCATAGCCCGACTCGAAGCGCAGTAACTCCCCGACGGAACGACGACGCAACACGCCCGGCAATACAACCAGGGAGAGCACCAGATGCCCCCCGGTCCAGATCGTCGCGCCGAGGAGATGTAACAACAACAGGATATCAAACATAGCGGCCATCCTGCGTGCTATACGTCAAAGTCCAGGCTGAATAGAATATGGCAGACAGTCGCAGCCGAATTCAAGCTGAGAGTTACTGCCGGCATACATCATAAAGTGCCCTGTCGGACTTCAATAAAACATCGGTCACAACTGTTGCTGTACAGGCTGGCGCAGCTCGGTGTCCTTACGTGGACTGCAGTAACCGTGTTTGGCAAACAGCGGTTTGACGCTGACGCCGTGCAGCAGGATCGAGAGGGTGATCACGATCAGGGTGATGTGAATCAACTCCAGCGCCAGCGACTCCGGAATACCGTGTTCGATGGCGTACATCAGATAATACAGCGAGCCGATCCCGCGTACCCCGAACCAGCCCATCAGCAACTTGTGCCGGCGCGGGCTGCGGCTGATGAGCAGACCTAGCCAGACCGCCAGCGGCCGGGCAACGAAGAAGATGAACAGTGCCAGTCCCACGGCGTGCCAGCTCCAGGAATCCACAAACAGCGTCCCGCCCACCAGCAGGATCAAGACCAGCTCGCTCAACCGTTCCAGTTGTCCCTGATAATTCAGGACCCGATCGGTCAGTGCCGGGTTTTCCTGTTCGGAGGCGGCGGGCGTGATTTGATGGGTGAGAAACCAGGTCTCCGCATAACGCAACGCCACCCCGGCGAAAAACACCGCCAGGAATCCCCAGAAGTCCAGCACCAGACAGATCCCGTAGACCAGCGCACCCAGACCCAGCGCCACGAAGTCATCCCAGAATCCGGCGTAACCGCGGGTCGGCCGGTAACGATAGATCAGATAAGCCAGGCCGATACCGGACAGAATGCCCACCAGGATGCCGCCGATGGTCGCCCAGAGCGTATCGCGAACCAGCCAGTGAAGACCCAGATCGCCCAGCTCATGCAATCCCAGCAGGCCCAGCCCGAGCAGTACAAAGGGAAACGCGCTGCCGTCGTTGATCCCGGCCTCGCAGGTCAGATTAAAGCGCAGGCGATGACGATCTTTTGGATGCTGTACCTGAATGTCCGTCGCCAGCACCGGGTCGGTCGGCGCCAGGATGGCACCCAGCAAAATGGCCGCGCCCCAGGGAAAACTCAGCAGATAGTGGGCAAATACCGCAATACCACCCACGGTCAACGCCATGGAGACAAACGCCAGCAACAGTGGCGTGCGCCAGCGCACCAGCGAAACCGGCGTCGGCAATTTCATGCCGGCGGTGAACAGCGACAGCAACACCGCGATTTCGGTGATCACCTCCAGCAGCGCGGACTGCTTCAGGGGGTTAAAATGAAAAATCCCCAGCACCGTCGGGCCGATCAAAATACCGACAGCAAGATAGACCATCGCCGAGGTGACCGGCAGACGCCTGAAGGACTCGCCGGTCAGGCCCATCCCCAGAAACAGGGCGCCCACCAGCACATACCAGACTGTGGTTTCCATGAGTGCATCACCCGAGACAGGCAAAGGAAGCCGCACCATAGTGTGCACGCGTGGCGGGGAATACCACTTACTTCAAATTTTGGGTAATCATCCCTGGCCGTTAACCGGTTTGTGACCGATTTCCGCTTTCCTGCGCAAACCTTGCGTTTACGATATCGCCGCTCAGAACTTTTCGTTACCCGGGATGTTGAGATTGTTAATCTTTGTTTTGCCCAGCGCTTTGAGCAGCAAATTGCGAAACAAACGAAATACCGGGTATAACCAGGCGGAGATCCGCCGGGATTTGAATAGCCAGTAATTAAACCGGTTAAAGAAACCGGAACGCGAACTGATCAGCGCAAGCGCGTGTATGGCGTCCGCACCGTAGTAAAGCCGATCTCCCATTTTCAGCACCATGCCCTGATCGATGTCGAGCCGCTTGTCAGTGATCTCGCGAAGGACCTCACTGTTCTGCCGCGCATCGACTATCGTCAGGTCACCCACGCTTTCGCGAATCCTGACCAGCTGACAATACGCATGACAGAGCGGGCATTGCTGGTCATAGACCAGCACTATTTCGGGACGCGCCATGACTTCGCTCCTGCAAGACCTGACTGCCTTTATAACCGCACTCCATTGGCGATGCGACGTACCGGCCTGTCCGGTAACCGCAATGCTGCATTTTCTGTACAGGAATAATGCCGAATGGCGAATCAATATTTCGACATTACCAATACAGTACAACAGTGGCCTGAAAATGCGGCATGAAACACGATTTCACAATAATGACACCATCGGGGATATCTATTGACCCCCGAGCGCCTAAAATTAAAAATTATATCCAGTGTCGCGCAACCCGGCATCCGGGCAAGGTAGCAATTATGCCCCTATTGAATGCACACCTCTTGCGGATTCTTCTATTATTACTGGCACTAATAATTGCCGGCTGCAGTAAAGGCGGGGGCGGTAATTCCACTTCAACCGTGGTCGTCAGCTGGGATGCCAACCGTGAAGCGGGCGTCAATGATACGGATGGCGGATACCGGGTTTATCACAGCACCAC
>JBKGZJ010000213.1:0-3159 GCA_046545635.1 Thiohalophilus sp.
TATAGGCCGGGTAGCTCAGTCGGTAGAGCAGGGGATTGAAAATCCCCGTGTCGGCAGTTCGATTCTGTCCCCGGCCACCATCTTTTCCAGTAACCAGGCGCTAGTGACTAGTGACTAGAAAAAGACCACCGCACTCGTCGGTGCAACGCAAAAAGCCTGTATCAAGGTTAGTACTCACCGCAAAGTGACCAGGCTCTGGCTGCTAGAATCTAGAAACCACCCCAAGGATCCCGGAGCTTTGACGACTCCCGCCTATGACCATCGACGATCCCAAGCTTTGTCAGTATCTCGATCACCTGTGCGGCCAGGGATGCACGGCGGTGCGTGAGGTCATTGAACAGATAGAATCCGGTGACAATGTACCTGAGCTGGCCGGTCTTAATTCGTCCGAACAACAGCGGTTGTTGCAGGAACTCAAGGCCATCATGGCGGTGTACGACACCCGCGATTATCACTGAAGGTATTCGGCCCAGTTGATCGAGCGATCGCCGAAGACCAGAAAGTGGGGATTGAGCAGCTCTTCCTTGGTGTTGTAGCGCAACGGCTGCATGTGGGTGTCGGTCATCCGCCCGCCGGCCTCTTCCACGATACATTGCGCCGCGGCGGTATCCCATTCGGAGGTCGGCCCCAGCCGGGCGTAAAGATCGGCCGTGCCCTCGGCCACCAGACAGGATTTGAGCGCGCTGCCCATGCTGATGATTTCGTAGTTGTCGAGCTGGGCAATGAAGTTCTTGAACTCGGGCGTCTGGTGTGAACGGCTGCCGGCGATGATCATCCTGTCAGGGCAATGTTCCCGCACCCGAATGCGTTGTGGCTCATCCAGGCCGCTGCGCTTGTAGGCGCCCAGACCGTGAGCGGCATAATAGAGGCTGCCGATCACCGGCGCATACACCACGCCAAGGATCGGCTCGTGGTCGTCGATCAGCGCGATGTTCACGGTGAATTCGCCGTTGCGCTTGATGAATTCGCGGGTACCGTCCAACGGATCCACCAGCCAGTAAGTCGGCCAGCTGGCCCGTTCGGCAAAACTCATCGGCCTTGACTCCTCGGAGAGAATCGGCAACTGCGGCGTCAATGCTCTGAGGCCGGCTTCGACCGCCTCATGGGCGGCCATATCGGCTTCGGTCAGCGGCGTGCTGTCATGCTTCTCCTCGACCGAGAACCCCTGTTCGTAGATCACCATGATTCGCCGGCCGGCTTCATAGGCAATCCGTTTCACCGGATCAATGAGGGTTTTCAGTTGCTGGTGACTCATGGGTGCACAATACACCTGGGTGGCCGAAAGCAGGCGTATATTGTGCCAGTATTCCCCGGGCAACTCCACGCACCCGGCGCCGCGCATCGGTATCCGTTAGCTGACAACCCCGACCCTGCAGGCCTGTCAGGCAGCCGCAAAGTGCGCCGCGATCGATTCAGTTGACCGCTACCCGGAACATCAACTCGGTATTCAGACGGCCTTCGAACCAGGCATCGAAACTGACCCCTTCGGTACGTTCATCAACCTCAAATCCATTCTGCTGTTGGGGTGATACCGAGACCAGTTGCAATCCGGTACCGCGATAGTCGATATCCATGCTGACCCGCATGGGGTAATAGCCATCCAGAAACTTGCGCATGAACGGGCCGTTTTGCATGGTGAACCGGCCCCCTTCGCGGCTTTCCAGCGCCCGGGTCCAGCCGGAAACACACAGCTGCGCACCAGACTGAACGTCGCGCAACTGCACGCTGTTCCCCTCCACCCAGCTTTCACTGATATTCTCGTCCCGGGTAATGGCCAGATCCCGGACGCGCCCTTTCTTGAACAGGACCTGAACCCGACCGAATTCGTCCATGTTGTCATGGCACTGTTGCATCCAGACCCAACCGGTCGCCAGGCTCAGAGCGTTGATCACCAGCTTGTTGTCGTGATGATGTACCGGCTTGTCGGGCGGTTGCCGGAGAAAGACCAGACTACCTTCATTGACATTTGCCGCCGACTGGCCGGGCGGATGAGGATCATCGCTTTCAAACCAGCGCTCCAGCTCCTCCCGGGAGGGTTCCTGACTCGCCAGCGGGCCGCCTGCCAGTAGCAGCAAACCGGCCAGCAAAATTTTGCCGTGGCTGTTCATAATAACCGCCTCCTGTACGCTGTCCTATGCGATAAGCCTAGATCAAACTTGCGCAATCCGGTACGTTAGCCGCCACAATTCCGACCCCGATATACCGATGCTTGACTGGAATAATATTGACACTGTTTTACTGGATATGGACGGCACCCTGCTGGACCTGAATTTCGACACCTATTTCTGGACCGAGCATGTGCCACGCCGCTATGCCCAGCAACACGCCATGGAACCGGAGGCCGCCAAGCAGGCCCTATACCCGATCTTTCGCCGTATCGAGGGCACACTCAACTGGTACTGCGTCGATTACTGGAGCGAGACCCTGGGGATGGATATCGCCGCCCTCAAGACGGAGATCGATCACCTGATCGCCATCCATCCCTATGTAACGGAATTTCTTGATCAGTTGCTGCAGCATGGCAAAACCCGTGTTCTGGTCACCAACGCCCACCCCAAAAGCATGGAACTCAAGTTCGAACGCACCGCCCTGCACAACCATATCGAGCATATTGTTTGCTCTCACGAGTTCGGCATTCCCAAGGAGGAGCAGGATTTCTGGCACCGCCTCCACGACCGACTACCCTACGACAACAGTCGCACCCTGCTCATCGACGACAGCCTGCCGGTACTGCGCTCGGCGCAGAAATACGGCATCGGCCATCTTCTCGCGGTGAAGCACCCGGACAGCCAGCTGCCGCCCAAGGATGTGGAGGAGTTCGAGGCCGTGCGCTGCTTCAGCGAGATAATTCCAAAATAACAGGGACGAGGGCCGAGTAACGAGTGACGAGGATCACCTTTGCTCTAATGCCCTGGGAATTAACGCAGAGGACATTTATGCCCGTTTTGTGGGTGCAAAGGCGCAGAGGACGCAAAGTAAAATCATTTATGGAAAATTCTGCATAGGGACGCGGTCAGTTGTAGGTCACGCTGGCGTTAGCCTGCGTGACGCCCCTGCCGGTACGAGAAGAGTGTCAGGTAGCGCTACGCGCAACCTGACCTACGTTTCTTTTCTCTACTGCCCTGGGAAGAGTCGGGTTGCCGGACACCGCGTTGCTCA
>JBKGZJ010000214.1:0-3124 GCA_046545635.1 Thiohalophilus sp.
GGGCGATTCAATTCCCAGCTGTCACCCCCGTCGTCACTGACAAACAACCCGCCGGGTATCGTCCCGGCATACAGACGGCCGGGCTGATCCGTGTGGCCAAAAGCGATGTTCCAGATCTTGTACACCGCCGCGTCGGCATATTCGGGCTGGCCGGCCGGGGCGTCCGGATCAAAATCCGGTGTCGGCAGGTATTTGACAATATAGCGGGCGCCCGGGGGGTACTTGAGAGACGTCAGATCCTCCCAGATCTCACCGCCGTCGCGCGAACGTGAAAGCTTGGGCCCCCAGTGGCCGTGGTCCAGCGACGCCCACAGGGTGCCATCGCGCGGATCCCGCGCCGCATAACAAACAGGAATGCCGGGATGCACAATCGGCCGGGGATGCCAATCGGCATTTTTTCGATCGAAGATGACGGTGCCCTTGCGGGTACCCAGTAGAATCATGTCAGACATACTATCCCCCTTGTATATTCGTACCATTTTGTCCATTCGCCGGAATTCGGGATCGGCATCCGATTAATTCGCAGGCGGTCGCCAGACATCAAATAACAGAAACAATTGTCGCTGACACTGACCCGGGCCTGGGCACGAGTTACCCTGTGTTTGATTCGTCATCGGCGTTTCCTGTTATCACAGCCTTCCCCGTCATGCACTGCGCCGCCCGTGCATTCAACAAAGTCCGCTCGCTGGCGTTGCGGGTGAGTTGCGCGGCGCGTTCGAATTCGACGCGGGCCTCCGGCAGTCGCGCGAGTTTCGCGAGCAGATCCCCGCGCACGCTGGGCAGCAGGTGATAATCCTTGAGCAAGGGTTCCTCCAACAACTGATCGACAAGCTCAAGCCCTGCTGCAGGCCCGTAGGCCATGCCCACGGCAACGGCACGGTTGAGTGCGACCACCGGCGAGGGTGTGATCCCGGCGAGTGCCTCGTAGAGTGCCGCGATCCGCGGCCAGTCGGTGTCGGCGGCCGTCGCTGCACGCGCATGGCATGCGGCAATTTCGGCCTGCAGTGTGTAGGGACCAAAGCTCCCGGGCAGCGATTCGACGTGCGAGAGGGCGGCAAGACCCCGGCGGATCAGTGCCCGGTCCCAGCGGCGGCGATCCTGGTCGAGCAATAGCACGGGTTCGCCATTGGCGTCCCGTCTGGCCGCCAGGCGCGAGGCCTGGATATCCATCAATGCGGCGAGGCCAAGCACTTCAGACTCATCCGGCATCAGCCCGGCGAGTATCTGCCCCAGCCGTTGGGCCTCGTTGCACAGGGTGGGTCGCATCCACTCGTCGCCCGCGGTGGCGGCATAACCTTCATTGAAGATCAGGTAGATGACTTCCAGTACCGAGTTGAGACGCTCGGCAAGCGCCGTCCCGCGTGGCACCTCAAATGGTACGTGTGCCTCAGACAGGGTGCGCTTGGCACGGACAATGCGCTGGGCGATGGTAGGCTCGGGTTTGAGATAGGCACGGGCGATCTCATCGGTGCTCAAACCGGCGACTACCTTGAGCGTCAACGCAGAGCGCGCCTCAGGCGACAGGATCGGATGACAGGCGGTAAACACGAGCCGCAACACATCATCTCCGATGTGATCATCGAGTTCGGCATCGCGCTGTTCACAAAGTGCAGCCTCACGCTCGGCGTACACCGCATCCAGTTCCCGTCCCAGCTCGATGTGCGCGGGCCCGGCAACGCGATTGTGGCGTAATCGATCAAGCGCGCGGCGCCGGGCCGTGGTCGTGAGCCAGGCACCGGGATTATCGGGGATCCCCGATACAGGCCAGGTCTCGAGGGCGGCAACCATGGCATCCTGCGCAAAATCCTCGGCCAATCCCAGGTCGTTCGTCAGGCGGGCGACGGCAGCCACGACCCTGGCCGACTCGATGCGCCAGATCGATTCTATAGCCCTGACATTATCCTGACACTTATCCATCAGCGGATTTAAACATGACGCTGTACAGTGCACGCCTGAACATTAATCGCTTGAAGCTCGGCACTGAACTTATCCCACGTAACACGGCGCACACTCGCGCACCTCGACGGTGGCGAAGCGCGCCGCCGGACACCGGGTGGCGATGGCGATGGCTTCCTCCCGGTCGGCGCAGTCGATGAGGAAAAATCCGCCCACCATTTCCTTTGCCTCGGTGAAGGGCCCATCGTGCAATACCGGTTTGGCATCATTTTGTCTGACGCGCACGCCGTGCTTGTCCGGGCGCAAGGAGCGGCTGGCAAGCAGCTGACCACGCGCGTCAAGTCCTTCGCCGAAGCGTAGCATTTCATCATAAAGTTCACGTCCCTCGTCCTCACTTCGGGATTCGCGGTCCTGGCGTTGCTCGATAATCATCAATAGAAATTCCATAGGTCTCCTCTTCATCCGTAGATTCAGGGTTGGTATACAGGTTGCCATCCCTGGTCTGCACGCGACATACAGGAAGCGTGGCGATGGTTCGATTAGCCAGGCGTTTGACTGCTGTCACCCATGCCGAGATCGCGCATGCGATCCACCGCCCGGGAGGGCTCGAAGTCCTCCAGCTCGAACAACTGACGCACCTCGATCTCCCCTACTCCACCGTCGATAGCCGGATTCGGGAAGCGGCGAACCCATTCCATCGCCTCCTCACGGTTTCTCACCTGAATCAGCGTATAGCCGGCAATCAATTCCTTGCTTTCCGTGAAGGGCCCATCGATGACGCTGCGTTTCTCACCGTCATAGCGAATGCGCCAGCCCTCGCGGCTGGGCTTGAGACCGGAGCCGTCAAGCAGCACGCCGGCATTGGCCAGTTCTTCATGGTATGCCCCCATGCGGGCCAGCAGAGCCTCATCCGGCATGACACCCGCTTCGGAATCTTTGGTGGCCTTGACGATAATCATATAGCGCATAGTTTCCTCCTTGTCAGTTCAGGGGTTGACGATGATCATCCAGCCTGCGCCGAAGCGGTCGGTAACCATCCCGAAGCAGGCGGAAAAGAACGTCTTGTCGAGGGGCATCAGCATGGTCTGTTTTTGCGCCAAACACGCGAAGGCGTTATCGTTTGCATGGGCATTTCCTCCATCACAAAACCGCCCGACAGTTAGCGGCCTCCTGTATACGACGCCTCAGCCCGGCCGAAATCGACATGGAAATGGAAAATTTTTCAGAA
>JBKGZJ010000215.1:0-3093 GCA_046545635.1 Thiohalophilus sp.
GGTCAGACCCCTCAAGCAACATCCGGTCACGGATGTGGACAAGCAGGTCGCATGAGAATTGCCATCGCAAGTGACGCCTGGGCGCCACAAACCAACGGTGTGGTAACAACACTGAAAACGACGCGCCGCATCCTGGAACAGTCGGGTCATGAGGTTCGGATGATTACGCCCGAACCGTTTAAAACCGTGCCGTTGCCGACCTATCCGGATATCCGCCTGGCGCTGTTTCCCTATCGGCGGGTCGCCGCCATGCTGGATGAGTTTACCCCTGAGGCGATTCATATCGCGACCGAAGGGCCGGTGGGGATGGCGGTACGGCGTTATTGTCGGCGGCGCAAACTCAAATTCACAACCTCCTATCATACCCAGTTTCCCGAGTATCTGCGTCTGCGCCTGCCGGTTCCCTTGCGACTGAGCTATGCCTTTTTTAAATGGTTTCACGGTCCGGCCGAGCGCACCCTGGTGCCGACACCGTCCATGCAACAACGTTTGCTGAAACACGGTTTTACCCACGTCGAGGTATGGGGACGCGGGGTGGATGTGCATCTGTTTCGTCCCTATGGCAAGGATTACCTGTCCGCGCCACGGCCGATTTTTATCTATGTCGGCCGGGTGGCGGTGGAAAAGAATATCGAGGCGTTTCTGTCACTGGATCTGCCGGGCACCCAGTATGTTGTGGGTGACGGGCCGGACAGGGAAATGCTGGAGGATAAATATCCACAAGCGGTGTTTACCGGGTTTTGCTACAGCGAGGAGCTGGCACGAACCATCGCCGCCTGTGATGTCTTCGTGTTTCCCAGTCTGACCGATACGTTCGGTCTGGTCATGCTGGAGGCGATGGCCTGTGGTTTACCGGTGGCGGCCTATCCGGTTACCGGGCCGAAGGATGTGGTGATCGACGGCGTCACCGGTTGTCTGGACGAGGATCTCGGTCGGGCCGCGAAGCGGGCACTGGCGATCAACCCGGAAAATCCGCGCGATTACAGTTTGTCCCACTCCTGGCATCAGGCCACGGACCAGTTTTATGCCAACCTGGCACCCAATACCGGGGCGGAACCGGCGATGGAAAAGATAACCTCGAGCTTGAAGTAATTTTTCTCCCTCCGCTTCTATTCAGGAGATCGAACGTTCGGTTTGCGGAGAATCGGCGGCTGAGGTGGCAACGGTATCGATAGTATGCCGGTAGAGTTCGGCCAGGGTCTGTGCCAGGGCGCTGTGTGACCATTCATGCACGTAGTCCTGGCCCTCGCGACTCATGCGTCCCTGCAGGTCGGGTAATTCCAGTACCTGTTGCACGGTAGCCGCGAACTGGTCAACATCTTCCTCGACGATCAGTGCGCCGCGCCGGGGCAGCAGGATATCACGGGTGCCCAGTTCGGCGGTCGACACTACCGGTACGCCGCAGGCCATCGCCTCGAGCAGGACCAGGCCCTGGGTTTCGGTACGCGAAGAGAACACAAACACATTACCGGCACGATAGCAGTCAAGCAGAGCGCTGTTGCGGTCCAGATAGCCGACAAAACGGATATTGTCCCGGGTGCCCAGTTTGTCGCTCAATTGTTTTAAATGCTGAAGCGCAGGGCCTTCACCGGCAATCACAAACAGGGTCTGTGGCAATTGCTGCAATATCTGGTGATGTACATGCAGCAGAAAGTCGATATTTTTTTCGTGACCGATACGCCCGATGTGTACCATCACCGGACGCTCCGGTTCGATATGATGCCGTTTGCGAAAAGCGTGCCCATCACCGTGTGAAAAACGATCGGGATCGATACCCGTGGGCAGGATCCGGATTGGCAGCTGTATGTGATAGTCGCGAATCACCTTGAGCATGGCGCTGGAGGGTACGATCAAGCCCTGCAGGTTGTGGCACTGCCGGCGGGTTATAAAGCGGATCAGCGGACGAAATACCCGACGGGGAATAAACGGCACATAATTATGCATGTATTCCTCGAAATGGGTGTGATAGGTCTCGATACAGGGAATGCCCAGTCGGCGGGCCATGCGTTTGCCACTGCGGTGGGCGGCAAACGGGGTCTGGATATGGATCAGGTCAATCGGCTTTTCCCGATGCAGTCGGGCAATCTCCCGATCCACGGCGGTAACGGACATCAGCCGGTCCTCGGGATCAAAAGGTACCGGGCGAGCCTGGATACGTGAAATACCTGCCTGGGCCGGCTCCTCAGGGCTGTAACGGGGTGCAATCAGCCGGATTTCGTGTCCCAGTGTCTGCAGGCTGTCACGAAAAGTCTGTATGGAAGTGGAGACGCCGTTGATGCGGGGAAAATACACATCGGAAACCATCACTATCCGCATACCACCGCCCGACTAGCCGCTGATTGTGAAAGAGAGCAGGGCAAGGCCGCCGCCGAGCAGGGCGCCGCACAACACGTCAGTCGGATAGTGCAGGGCAAGGATCACCCGGGACAGGGCCACCAGCGCGGTAAACGGCAAAAGTAGGATGGCCAGTTCGGGGTAATAATGCAGGGCCACCAGGCTAAAGGAGACCGCATGCATGGTGTGTCCGGAAGGAAAGCTGTACTGATCCAGCGGCGCCGTTCCCAGCAGCAGGTCCTGTTTGACCACACAGGGCCGGGGCCGACCGGTGACGGATTTAATCGCCTTGTACAGGGCCAGTGCCAGTGCCCCGACGATGGCCATATGCAGCGATGCTGCCAGTGCCTGGCTGCCATAGATCAACGGTAACAGCACGATCAGCATGTACCAGAAAACCCCGTCACCCAGCCGGCTGATAAAGGCAAACAGCGAGTTGATGACCCGGACATGGCTGGCACGGTTGAACTGGCTGCACAGGGTCAGTTCAAAAGCCACCATGCGTTTGATAAACAGGCTGTGGCGTATGGTGTTCATAATCAGGATACTCTTTATATAATCCTGCCAGTAAGGATGGGATACGCAGATGACAAATCCCTGACAGCCTGATGAACGTTTTATGACCGTGGTTGATTGGCTGGCAAAGGAGTTCTGCCAACTCTCTACACCATCCCTGCAGGAGCGGGCTTCGACCGCGACGGTGCCGGATTCGGCAATCGCGCCCGCGGGGCGCTCCTACAGATTCACTATTCAGCCGTA
>JBKGZJ010000216.1:0-3081 GCA_046545635.1 Thiohalophilus sp.
CCAATGGCTGATGAGATCGTCATTAATAAAAGTGCCAGCGGCGTATTCAATGCCACCAATCTGGAATATGTGCTGCGCAACATGGGCGTTACCGGTCTGTTTGTCTGCGGTGTCTATACCAACGAATGTGTCTCCACCACCATTCGCGATGCCAGTGATCTCGGGTTCTATACCACCCTGATCGCGGACGGTTGCACCACGGTAACCCCCGAGTTGCACACGGCGACAATTCGCACGGTCAAGGATCGCTACTCCCGGGTCATGACCACCGATGAAGCCATCAAGGAGATCAACAAGGTCGTGGCATGAACAGTGTCAACTCCGCGATACTCGACGCTAATGTCGGCTGGCTGATCCTGGCGATCTTCAGCGTCATCTGGGTCTGGCTGGGCTGGTTCTGGGGCCGCAAGGCGAAAGAACTGGACGACTACATGCTGGCCGGCCGCCGGGTGGGGATCGCGCTGGGCACCGCCACCGCCATGGCTACCTGGGTCACCAGCAATACCACCATGGTGGCGCCGCAACTGGCTTTCCAGCTGGGCATCTGGGGCATGCTCGGCTATTCGCTGGGTTCGGTCGGACTGATGCTGTTCGCGCCGCTGGCGCGGCGCATTCGCCAGCTGTTGCCGTTCGGCTATACCAGCGGTGATTTTATTCGCCTGCGCTACGGGGTCTGGACCTGGCGGGTGTTTCTGGTGATCTCGCTGTGTTACGCCATCGGCTGGCTGATCAGCCTGGGCATGGCCGGCGGGATCTTAATCCATGCCCTGACCGGGATCGATTACCAGCTCGGGATGACGGTCATTCTGACCATTTGTGTGTTGTACACGCTGCTGGGCGGGCTGCGCGCGGTCATCGGCACCGACTTTATTCAGACCCTGTTAATCATCGGCGGTGTGGTGGCGCTGGCCATCCTGACCATTAACAAGATCGGCTTTGATGCCATGCATGAAAGCCTGCTGGCCGAGCGCCCGGAACTGCTCAATCTGCTGATGCCGGCCGCGGTCATGTTTTTGTTCAACAACCTGTTATTCGGCGTCGGCGAGATCTTCCACTCCAATGTCTGGTGGTCACGTGCCTTTGCCTTTCGCAAGGATGTCGGCTTTCGCGCCTATCTGCTGGCGGGAATCATCTGGGTACCGATCCCGATTGTCGCCGGGTTCGTGGCCCTGGCCGCGCCCGCCCTGGGTCTGAACGTGCCGGCCGCGGACATGGTGGGGCCGATGGTCGCAGCGGAACTGCTCGGCTTCGGCGGCGCGGTACTGGTGTTTATTATCGTTTTCTCGGCACTGGCCTCCAGCCTCGATTCCCTGCTGGCGGCGACCAGCGATCTGGTATTGCAGGATATCTATCGCGGCCATCTCAATCCCCGGGCCAGTGATGAAAAACTGCGAATCATGGCCAAGCGTATCGTCATCATGCTGGGTATTATCACCTGGTTGATCTGTCTGCCGCGTATCACCACCCTGGCCAGCCTGTTGCATTATCTGGGCGCATTTGTGGCCAGTACCATCTGGCCGGTGGTGGCCGGGCTATACTGGAGACGGACCACCGCAAGTGGTGCCCTGCTGGCGATGGTGCTGGGGATTAGCACCGGCCTGCTGGCCTATCACTTCATCGGTTTTTATGTGGCGGCGCTGGTGTCCGCCCTGGTATCCATGTCGGTGGTATTGATCAACACCGCCCTGTCGCAAAGCTTTTTCGACTGGGAACAGTTGCGCCGGAGTAAGGAGGGCAGCCCGTCATGACAGCCAGTGTCACATTTCTCGCCTTTGTGGTGACCATTGCCGTGGCTGTATCCACGGTGACACCACTGGTACTGATTTATTTATGGATAAGAGACTGGAAAAAAGAGCAGTTATGGTAGATAAAACACATCCCAAACTTGATGAACGTATCGAGCCTGCCAACTGGACGGACGGGCTGGATATGCCGATGTCGCTGATGGATCAGATTCCGGAGGATCCGGCCGCGCTGGCCGATCTGGCCAATCGCTCGGTGGTCTCGGGTAAACAGTTTACCCGCGAGCAGGCGATTCAGTTGTGCCGGCTGGCGGCCAAATTTGAAACCACCCAGACGATGGGCCAGTTTCCCCTGACCGGCAAGATATTGATCAGCGCCTTCTATGAGCCCAGTACCCGGACCCGGCTCTCCTTCGAAAGTGTCTGGCACCGGCTGGGCGGGGATGTGATCTCCATTACCGATCCGTCGACCACCGGCGTGGCCAAGGGCGAATCGCTGCACGATGTCGCCGAGATGATGAGCCATTACGGTGACGTGGTGGTGTTGCGTGACTCCAACGAGGAAGCTATCTACGAGATGTTGGATGTATTGCGCATCCCGATTATCAATGCCGGTAATGGTACCGACGAGCATCCCACCCAGGCGCTGGCGGATATCTATGCCATTGCCAAGTGGCGGCCGGAATTTTTGCTGGATAACCCGCCCGAGGATGAAAAGATCCGTATCTGCGTGATCGGTGTGCCCGGGCGTATGCGTACCGTGCGCAGTCTGTTGTCGTTTCTGGCACTGTTCAGCCCGGCGATCAAGGAAGTGGTGATCATCTGTAATGCGGATCAGCCTTTTTCCAAAGGTCAAAAAGAGGAGCTGGAGAATGCCGGGCTCAGGTTGCGCGTGACCGCGGATCTGGATGGCCAGTTGCCGGATACGGATGTGGTCTATATCAATGCCATTGCCTGGGTCGGTGACAGCTATGAGGAACTGGGCACCGAGTACCGTCTGGATGGCAGTTCGCCGTTGAAAGAAGGGTCGATCATCCTGCATCCGCTGGCGCGCGGCGAAGAACTGGCCACCGATCTGGATAATACCCCGCACAACTGGTACTTCGCCCAGGCGCGCGGCGCGGTCTATGTGCGTATGGCCATCATGACCAGCCTGGTAAGATTCTAGGTGCGAGGTGGTGAGGGCGTGAGAGCGTGAGGGCGTGAGAGCGTGAGAGCGTAAGAGCGTAAGAGCGTAAGAGTGTGAGGTTGCAAGTCATAAGATCACAGTTACACTCTGACGACCTAACGACCTAACGACCTAACGACCTAACGACCTAACGACCTAACGACCTAACGA
>JBKGZJ010000217.1:0-3067 GCA_046545635.1 Thiohalophilus sp.
TGCCCCTGCGCCTCGGCTCTTCCCCATGGCGCCTGTTCGGCGGCAGCAACATGCCCACTGATTAATAACAGCATGATTAGCAGTAGCATTCGGTTCATAACAGGTTCCTTGCGCTGATCTATCTTCAATGATTCTAGCATTTAGAGAAAGTCGCAAGACATGGCCTGTCGAGTTCAACCGCCGCCCATATAGTCCTGCAGCAAAACGGAATTGCCTCTGTGCAGCTTTACAGTTACTTAGCCGTACCAGGGAGAACATTCAGCCGGCACCCGATCGACGGCCAGCTCCTGCAGGCGGGCCTGCCAGTCTTCCAGGCCCGCTTTCCAGTCGGCCACGAACTGTTCCAGCGATTCAACAAATTCGGGCTCGTGCTGCCGCCGGTTGATTGTGCAATGGATCACGACCTGTCCCGGACCCCGTTCCGCATCGGCGGTAATGGTCCATTGCAGGGCATTGGGACAGCCCGGCAGGGTGAAGCGTACCCCGTCGCGCAGGATTTCCTGGTGAATGGCAAATTCGCCCCAGAGGCAATAAATGCGTCCCCGCTCGCCCTGATGGGACAACACCGTCTCGATCGAGGCACACCACGATGGCAGGTTATCGATACGCAAATAACGTTGCAATTCGTTGGGGGTAAACGGCAGACGGGCCGTCGCGTAAAATTCCATAATAGTGTGTCTGCCCAGTCGAGAATGTCGTTCTTGTTATCCGGTCACGGCGATCGCGCTCATCATAACAAAGCCATTGCCGAATACCAGCCTCGGGCAAAGCCCTGTGTGTCAATTGCTGGCAAAATAAATCCCCTGCAAACCACCGGGGACTGCCCGCAACCGGCCATTAAAGGGTAAACTACCCGTTTTTCAGCGGTTTAACCCATCATGTCCGAGTACGCCCTGTTTGTCACCGCCCCCCTGCATCTGGAATCGCTGCTGGCCGAAGAGCTGCACGCGCTGGGCATCGAGCAGGCTCAGGAAACCCGTGGCGGAGCCAGTTTCCGCGGCACCCTCGAGGAGGCCTACCGGGTCTGCCTGTGGAGCCGGGTGGCCAATCGTGTCCTGCTGGAGCTGGCCAGCTTCACGGCCGACTCGCCCGAGGCCCTGTACCGGGGCGTGCAACAGATCGACTGGCGCGACCATTTCGGGGTCGCCAATACCTTTGCCGTCCAGTTTCAGAGCAGCCAGTCCACCATCACCCACAGCCAGTACGGTGCGCTCAAGGCCAAGGATGCCGTGGTGGATCAGTTCCGCGACCGCGAAGGCGAGCGTCCGTCGATCGACACCGGCTGGCCCGATGTGCGGATCAATGTCTATGTGCATCGCAACCAGGCCAGCGTCAGCCTGGATCTTTCCGGCGATTCCCTGCACCGGCGAGGCTATCGGCGGGCCGGGGGGGCGGCACCGCTGAAAGAAAATCTGGCCGCCGCCATCCTGTTGCGCGCCGGCTGGCCCGCGATTGCCCGTGAACAGGGCGCGCTGGTGGACCCCATGTGCGGCTCGGGAACCTTGCTGATCGAGGGCGCCTGGATCGCCGGCGACATTGCCCCGGGATTGTTGCGCGGTTACTGGGGATTCAGTGGCTGGCGGCAACATCAACCGGCCCTGTGGCAATCGCTGTATGACGAAGCCCGGCAGCGCCGTGAGCAGGGCCTGAGCCGACTGCCGGCCATCCACGGCTACGATATTGATGAGCGGGCCATCGACGGCGCCCGGCAAAATGTTCAGGCCGCCGGGCTGGAGGATGCCATCGCACTGCACTGCCAGCCACTGCAGCAACTGCATCCCGAGCCGGCATTGAAGCCCGGTCTGGTCATCGTCAATCCCCCCTACGGCGAGCGACTGGGCAGCGACTCCGATCTGCCGCTGTTGTATCAACAACTCGGTCAGTTACTCAAACAGCAGTTCAGCGGCTGGCAGGTAGCCCTGTTCACCGGCAACCCGGAACTCACCGGCCAGTTACAGCTGCGCAGTCTGCGTCGTCACAGCCTGTACAACGGTCCCATCGAATGCAAGCTGTTCCATTACCGGATAGAGCCGAAATATGACATCACGCCGCGCGGCTATCCCCGGCCGTTACAACCGGCGGAGTTCACGGACAATGCACGCATGCTCGCCAACCGGCTGCAAAAGAACGCCCGGCAACTGTCCCGCTGGCTCAAACAGGAAGATATCAGCTGTTACCGGCTCTACGATGCCGACATGCCGGAGTATGCCCTGGCCATTGATGTCTACGAGGCGGAACAGCGTTACGTGCATGTACAGGAATATGAACCGCCGCGCAGCGTCGACCCGGACAAGGCCCGGCAACGCCTGCGTGAGGCGCTGGGTGTCATTCTCGACAGCCTGGCAATTTGTGAACAACAGCTGTTTTTCAAGGTCCGGCGCCGGCAAAAAGGCACTGCCCAGTATGAGAAGCTGGCCGGGGAGAAACATTTTTACCGCGTCCGGGAAAACGGCTGCCGGTTCTGGGTCAACTTCGAGGATTATCTCGACACCGGCCTGTTCCTGGATCACCGCCTGGTGCGCGCCCGCATTGGCGAGCTGGCCGCGGGCGGCGATTTTCTGAACCTGTTTGCCTATACCGGCACCGCCACGGTCTATGCCGCCCAGGGCGGTGCCCGCAGCACCACCACGATCGATATGTCAAAGACCTATCTCGACTGGGCGCGACGCAATATGCACTTGAACAGTTTTGACGGGGCCGAACATCGCTTTATTCAGACCGACTGCCTGCACTGGCTTGAAGAAGACGTTAACGCACAACAATATGATCTGATTTTTCTCGACCCCCCCAGCTTTTCCGCCTCCAAGCGCATGCAGACGACCCTGGACATCCAGCGCGATCATGTCGCGCTGATCCGCCAGGCGATGAAACGGTTACGTAAAAATGGCGTGCTGCTGTTTTCCACCAACCTGCGTAACTTCAAACTGGATGAAACCTCCCTGGCTGCTCTGGAGATAACAGATATCAATCGCGAGACGCTGCCCCGTGATTTTGAGCGCAATCCCAGGATTCATCACTGCTGGGAATTTCGATACCGACACAAGCCGGTTCTGTCCCTGAAATAAGC
>JBKGZJ010000218.1:0-2985 GCA_046545635.1 Thiohalophilus sp.
AAGCCCCTCCCACAATGGGTAAAACAGGCCCTTGCTTTGTGGGAGGCGATTTCATCGGCGACCGGACCCATACCGCACGGCAGGGCCTGTCGCGGCGCAGCCGCTCCTACAATGCAGGGGGCGAGGATTTTGATCTTCCTCGTCCCTCGTCCCTCGTCCCTCGTAACTCGTCCCTGTTTTGTGATTATGTCATACATCGGGCTGAAACCGGATGCCGGAACAGGGTAGACTTGCCGGACCATGCAGCCCGACGGTTTCGAGTCCTTGCCCCTTTCCCGACAGATTAATCAGCTGGCCGAGCAGTGCGTCAAATGCGGGCTGTGTCTGCCCCACTGCCCCACTTACCAGGCCGATCTGACCGAGAACGAATCGCCGCGCGGGCGCATTGCCCTGTTGCAGGCGCTGGCCAACGGCCAGCTCGAGGCCGGCCCGAAACTGCGCGCGCATATCGATCACTGTCTGTTGTGCCGCCGCTGCGAGCGGGTCTGCCCTTCCGGGGTGCAATACGGGCGGCTGTTCGATCTGGGCCAGCAGTTGCTGGAACAGGATCGCCGACCCGGCCGGGCCGCCCGGCTGGGACTGGCGCTGGTGATCCGCCCGCGCTGGCTGCGCCGGCTTGGCCGAGTCATGGTGCTGACCCGGCGCAGCGGGCTGACGGGACTGGCCCGCCGGCTGGGGCTCGGCCGGCTGTCGCCCTGGCTGCACCGCGGCCTGACCCTGCCGCCGCTGCCCTGGCCGCGCCCTTTTGCACCGCGTTACCCGGCCTACGGCACCCGCCGGGGCCAGGTGGCGCTGTTCACCGGTTGTATCAGCGCGGCGGCCGACCACACCACGCTGAACGACACCATCGAGGTCCTGCGCCATTTCGGCTACGAGGTGATCGTACCGCCCGCCCAGCAGTGCTGCGGCGCCCTGCATGCGCACAGCGGCCAGCATGATCGGGCCGAAGCACTGGCGGCGCAGAATCGTAGCGCCTTTGCCGGGCCCGTCGAGGCGGTGATTGTCACCGCCTCCGGCTGTGCGATCCAGTTACAGGACGCGCAACTGACTCCGCCGGTTGCCGATGCGGTCAGTTTTGTTGCCCGCCAGCCCTGGCCCGACACCCTGCGAGTGCATGGCGCAGAGGAGACCGTGGCTGTGCATGAACCCTGCAGCGCCCGCAATGTATTGCGCAACAGCGACGACAGCTATCGACTGCTGGAGCGTATTCCCGGGGTAACCGTGATCCCCCTGGTCGATAACGCCACCTGCTGCGGCGCGGCCGGCAGTTACCTGCTGCGCTATCCCGCCTTCGCCGATCAATTGCGCCAGCGCAAGCTGGACGGGATCGCGCAACAGCAGCCCGATCGGGTCGTGACCACCAACATCGGTTGCGCCCTGCACCTGCAGGCGGGTTTAATTGCACAGCATGACACCCGACCCGTACTCCATCCCCTGACCCTGCTACGTGAATATATCGAGCGCGCCCCATGAACACCCTGAAACAACTGTCCTGGCTTTTGCTGTTACTCGCGGTCACCGCCCCGGCGACGGCGCGGGACAAGGATCACTTTGCGGTCAAGACGGGGTTTCTGGAACACGAGGATCCCGCCTATGAGCCGGCACTCAATGTCGGCCTGACCGTCGGCGGCAAGCTGTTGCGCGGCGACTCGGCCGCCCTGGGTTTGCAATTCGAGCTGAGCACGTCGGTCATCGAAGGCAAAACCACCACCGCGCTGGCGGACTGGGAAATGGACAGCCACGCCCTGTATACCGTACTGCATCTTGGTCGAAGGCATTATTTTAAACTCAAGGCCGGTTACATCGACTGGCAGGTACGCTACGACCGCGGCGACGAGAGCGAATTTCGCGAGGGCCGCGGCCCGAGCTGGGGTATCGGTTACGGCTACCCGCTGGACAGCGGAAACTACTGGGAGCTGGAATACAGCATAATGAGCGACGAGGAGGATTTCGGCATCAACTACCTCAGCCTGGGGTACTATTTTTGATTGATGACGTGGGCAGAACACAGTTTGTTGCCGTTTTTCTCGGTACTGAAAAACGCGGAGTTCGCGGAGGCGCAGAGACGCGGAGAAAATAATAAAATTGATTGTCAGTTGCCGGGGACAGAATTTTTAAGCAGTTTATCGGATGAGTGCCTGAGAATCACGACATGTAAACGGGAAACTCAATTCCCCGGAATCTGATGAGTTGTAGTAGTAAATTAAGAATCTCTGCGTCTCTGCGCCTCCGCGAACTCCGCGTTAACTTCACCGTCCCACATAAATGGAAATCGATTGAACATCCGACTCACCCGGAGTATTTTATTAATATGGAACAACGTCATTACAGCCCGGTGGATCATTTTCTGATGAACGTCGATCTCGGCCTGTGTACCCTGGTGGGCAGGCCGGTGGTGACCGAACGGCCGAACCCCGCCGACGCGGTCGGGGAGGCGGCGCTGGACGAGTCACAGAAGGATCTGGCGGCGCGGCTGATGCGCATTAACCACGCCGGCGAGGTCTCGGCCCAGGGGCTGTATCAAGGCCAGGCGCTGACCGCGCGGCTGCCGGAGGTGCGCGACAAGATGGAACGCGCCGCGCTGGAGGAAAACGACCACCTGGCCTGGTGCGAGTCGCGCATCAACCAGCTGGGCGGGCACAAAAGTTATCTCAATCCCCTGTGGTACGCCGGCTCGGTGAGCATCGGCGCCCTGGCCGGGATCGCCGGCGACAAGTGGAGTCTCGGCTTCGTCGCGGAGACCGAGCATCAGGTGGTGCGGCATCTCGACAGCCATCTTGAACAACTCGATGAGAACGACGCCAAATCCCGCGCCATTTTAGAACAGATGAAAGAAGACGAAGGCCACCACGCCACCGCCGCCCTGCAGGCCGGCGGCGCCGAACTGCCCTTCCCCGTCAAAAAGCTCATGCAGCTGACCTCGAAGATCATGACCCGCACGGCTTATTGGATCTAAAGAACAGGGCCGAGTTACGAGGGACGAGT
>JBKGZJ010000219.1:0-2959 GCA_046545635.1 Thiohalophilus sp.
AGTGCTGAGTGCTGAGTGCTGAGTGCTGAGTGCTGAGTGCTCAGGATTTTGCCTGTTGAGAAGGGTGCGTTCTACCACCATACCTTTCTACAATCTTCCCCCAATCATAAAGTCACGCAGGCTACGCCAGCGTGACCTACCCCTTGCAAAGCCTTCCCACAAGAGCCGCGGCTAGTGGCTGAGTACTTAGTACTCAGAACTTTTAACTAATAATGGCATGGGACTGTCGAGGCAACTGGCGAGGGTACGCAGCAGTTCCTGGGCGGGGACGGTGGTGTTGTTATCAAACAGGATGCAGACGGCGCAGGCCTTGAGCAGGCGGGGCTTGGCCAGGGGCTTGAGTTGTTCCAGGGTATCCAGCGCCTTGTTGAGTGTGTTGAGATCGAGTGCCTCGCGCGCCAGCAGGGTGATATCCGCGATCCCGGCTTCGGCGGCGCCGGCATTGAACGCCTGTTCGGCCTGTTGCGCATCGGCATACTCGGTATGCGCCACCAGCGAGAGCATCACCTGCAGGGAGGCTTTCACCTGATTCAATTTGCCGTGGATTGCTCTGGCGGGCTTGCGCAGGCCGAAGTATTGATCGAGCTGGCGGATCACCAGCCGCTGCAGGATCCACTCCCTGAGATCGACACGCCGGTCCGCGGCGATCAGGGCCTGCACCACAGCTCGAAAACGGCGGTACTGTTCTTCGGATAATCCTTCCAGCGCGGGCAGGGTCAGTTCAATCAAGGGCAGGCGGGCCGCCTCGGGCAGATCCTGACGGTGGGCCGCCAGCGCCTGGCACACCCGGACCACTTGCGGATCGGCCTGTTGTTCCAGCAGCCGCTGTTGTTCGCGCTCGACCCCGGCCCGGGGATCGAGTAACAGCAGGTAGATCACCGCGCGCGCGCCGAAGGGTTCGGCGGCGGCCTCGCGCAGTTCGGGTGGAATGGCGGCGATGATCGCCCGGGCCGCCTCGACCTGCTGTTCGTCGAAATTGCCGACCTGGTCCACCATCCTGCCGGCGCTGAGGACACCGGCGGCCACTACCGCGCCGACGATATCCAGTGACGGTTTGCCGGTTGCTTCGGGGGCCGCTTCGGGGGTCGGCCCGGCATCGGCGGCCGACTGTTTGACCGGCACGACAAACTCGCCATCCCAGGCGGGATCCAGGCGTTTGATCCGATCCGGCAACGGCGGGTGGGTGGCAAACAGCGACTGCATGAAACCTTTGACGCCCTGGGCCAGGTAGGCGTGGCTGTACTCGGAGGCGGCCGGCGTCTCCAGCAACGCGCCGTGCATGGCGCCGCCGATCTTTTTCAGCGCCCCGGCGATACCCTGTTTGTTGCGGGTAAACTGCACCGCCGAGGCGTCGGCCAGGTATTCGCGCTGGCGACTGACCATCGCCTTGATCCATTGCCCGAAAAAGTGGCCCACGTAACCGATCACCAGCAGGCCGATCCCCAATGCGATGATCGCCACCACCAGGCCGCCGGCCTGCCGGTTGCGGGAAGCACGGACAAAGTAAGAGGAGCGTAATAAAAAGTAACCGATCAGCGCCAGCAACAGAATGCCGTGCAGCACGCCGATCAGGCGAATATTCATGCGCATGTCGCCGTTGAAGATGTGGCTGAACTCGTGGGCGATGACCCCCTGCAGCTCGTCGCGGCTCAGCGTCTCCATGGCGCCGCGGGTGATGCCGATCACCGCGTTGTTCACACTGGAGCCGGCGGCGAAGGCGTTGATGCCTTCTTCTTCCAGCAGATAGACCCGGGGCACGGGCATACCGGCGGCGATGGCCATCTCCTCCACCACGTTGAGCAGGCGGCGCTCATCGGGATCGCGACTGTCGGTGCTGAGCGCCCGCCCGCCAAGCATCTCGGCCACCTTGTGACCGCCGCCGGACAGGGACAACGTTTTATAGGTACTGCCGAGAAATACCAGCGCGATGATCACGAACGCCACGCCAAAAAACACATCCCACTGGAACTGCTGCGCCAGCAGTTCGGGGGAGAAGGTCAGCACGCCGGTCTGGTTATAGGCCAGCACGCCGAGCACCAGCAGATTGGTCAGCAGGATCAGCCCCGCTACCGCCAGTATAAACAGCACGACCAGCCAGGCGGTCTGGCGTCGGGCCCGATCCTGTGCTTCAAAAAAGTCCATGGCCTAGCGTAACAGCGTGGTCAAAACGAGACTTTGGGCGCGGCCTGGATTTCGGCGCTGTCTTCGAACTCCAGCAGATGGGCGTCCT
Source organism: Thiohalophilus sp. (assembly GCA_046545635.1). Classification (GTDB taxonomy): domain Bacteria; phylum Pseudomonadota; class Gammaproteobacteria; order UBA6429; family Thiohalophilaceae; genus Thiohalophilus. Next base: position 2,231 of record JBKGZJ010000219.1, read on the forward strand.
GGCCGTGGCCGAACAGGCCGGCAAACACATTCTGCGGGAAAGACTGCTTGTAGGTGTTGTAGGCCATCACCGCATCATTGAACGCCTGACGCGCAAAGGCGACCTTGTTCTCGGTGCTGGTCAGCTCCTCGTTAAGCTGCATCATGTTCTGGTTGGCCTTGAGATCGGGATAGGCCTCGACCACCACGTTAAAGCGACCCAGTGCCCCGGCCAGATTGCCTTCGGCCCGGCTCAGGTTATCGATCGCAGCGGGGTCGCCGGGATCGTCATGGGCCTGATCCAGTCCCTGCTGCGCCGCATTGCGTGCCTGGACCACCGCATCGAGGGTCTCGCGTTCGTGCTTCAGGTAACCTTTGGCGGTTTCCACCAGGTTGGGGATCAGATCATACCGGCGCTTGAGCTGCACCTCGATCTGGGCAAAAGCATTCTTGAAGCGGTTCTTCAGCGCCACCAGGCGGTTGTAGATCGCGATGATGTACACCACGATGGCGACCAGCACGACCAGCGTGACAATTGTCGAGACATCCATATTCATGGCTCCATGGTTGTTTTGCGAACCATCATAGCCGGATATAGAAACAGGAGCCAGTTTTGAGTGCTGAGTGCTGAGTGCTGAGTGCTGAGTTTTAAGTTTTAACACTGGTTTCTAGAAACTAGCCCCTAGGACCTAGCCCCTAGCCCCTGACGCCAACGGCGTCGAGTGGCGTCACGGTGTTGGGCAGCTGTTCG
>JBKGZJ010000220.1:0-2943 GCA_046545635.1 Thiohalophilus sp.
CCCCGGCCCCGGTTCTGGCCCTGTTCCATTCCCTGGCCACGTTCGCCGTCGCGGTTCATCCTGCCACGCTGACCGGGTTCATCGGGTAGTTCAACCCCCCGTTCCTCGGCCCGTTGCTGCATTCGTTCATGGTGTTCCTCGCGAAATGCTTCGCGCTCCTCTTCCGATTCCATGTTACGCATTTGTTCGCGATGTTCGGCCCGTTCCTGTTCGCTCATCAGTTGCTGGCCGTAAATCGGTTCATCCTGGGCCAGTGCCAATGACGTACTCAGGGAAAGGGCAAATAATAGCGGAATGTGCTTGGCAAGATTGTGTTTCATAAAGTTTATCTCCCGCTGGAAGACCAATAGAGTAAAGCATAGAAGTGACCACATTACCGTGCAAGGCCAATAAAATAGTGAGCGAACAGGCATTGTGAATCGCCAGTCAGGTATATTATGGTTGAAAGCATCGGGTTGTCTGTCAGTTGACCATGACCGAACTGAAACCACAAACGTCGCAAAACGCGCAGCACGAGGGCTATCTCTGGCCCTCGGCGGATTACGATCGCCAGCTGGCCTCGGTGCGCGGGATGATCGGCGAGGCGATCTATCTGGTGCTGCTCAAGCCTACCGACATCAATCTGGCGATCACCCTGGAGAGCACACCGGTGACTCTGCTGGAGGTGGTGGATTTTCCCGCCCCGGATCCCGCCCGGCGGCTCTATCCGCATATGCTGATCCTCTCTGACGGACGCGGCATCAATCTGGGACACATCGCCCGCCTGAGTCACAAGCAGGCCTTCAATCCGCAAGATGAACAGATCGTCTACCAGCAAACGGCATTGCTGCAAAACCTGCTGTTTCAGGAACGTCGGCTTTCGCCACAAAGTATCCAGCGTACCAGTCGGGTACAACTGGCCCGGATTCTCGGCAAGGCTGAACCTGAACGCCTTGAGTGAGTTTCTGAACGCTTTTTTGCCGTTCTCCAAGAAAACTTTAAACGCAGAGACGCAAAGAGCCGCAGAGTCAGCCGGATGTCTATTCAATATGACTACCAGTCGAATGCCGCGTGACAATCATTTTTGCAAGCGGGCTGCCTCGTTGTTTATCACCTGACATCTTACCGTTGTCAGCGCACCACCCTGGTGCGATCTGTTCCAAAACAAGTCATATCTGTCATCGATAGATGCTGCGTTTGTTCCGGGGAAGTCGGAACCCACTGATATTTTAACGGTTTTTGTTTCTGGCATAGTGCTTGCTCTTCTGTTTGCGGGGATTGGGTCGATTGCCGCGGTGCATAATCGCGGCGGTCTTGATTCGGTTATATGCACAACAACCAGAGAGAGCATGTCATGCAGGAGAGCACAGTGTCAGAACATCGTCTATTGATCAAACGAAGCCTGTTGGGAATGTTGACGGCGCTTTTGTGTTTAGGCGGCGTCAGCGTGCAGGCCGAGGTCGGCGAGGCGGAAAAGCCGGGGCTGAAGTTTGGATTTATCAAGCTGACCGACATGGCGCCATTGGCGATTGCCTATGAGAAGCGTTTTTTCGAGGATGAAGGTTTGTACGTCCAGCTGGAAGCACAGGCCAACTGGAAGGTGCTGCTGGATCGGGTGATCGATGGCGAACTCGACGGGGCGCATATGCTGGCCGGACAGCCGCTGGGGGCGACGATTGGTTTTGGTACCCGTGCCGATATCATTACCGCCTTCAGCATGGATCTGAACGGTAACGCGATTACCGTCTCCAACCAGGTCTGGGACGAGATGAAAGCGCATGTGCCGATGCACGATGGCAAGCCCGTGCATCCGATCAAGGCGGAATACCTCAAGCCGGTGGTGGAGCAATATGAGCAGTCCGGTGAGTCCTTCAAGATGGGCATGGTGTTCCCGGTCTCGACCCACAATTACGAGTTGCGCTACTGGCTGGCGGCCGGCGGTCTGCATCCGGGTTATTACGCGCCGCACAAGGGCGATACCTCCGGCCAGCGACAGGCGGATGTGCAGCTGTCGGTCACGCCGCCCCCGCAAATGCCGGCCACCATGGAGTCGGGCACCATACATGGCTATTGCGTCGGCGAGCCCTGGAACCAGCAAGCGGTATTCAAGGGTATTGGCGCGCCGGTGATCACCGATTATGAAATCTGGAAAAACAATCCGGAAAAAGTCTTCGGCGTCAGCAAGGCGTGGGCGGAAAAATATCCCAATACGCACATCCGGGTGGTCAAGGCACTGTTGCGTGCCGCCAAATGGCTGGACGAGGATAATAACAAGAACCGGCCGGAAGCGGTCGAGATCCTCGCCAAAAGTTATTACGTCGGCGCGGACTATGATGTCATCGCCAATTCCATGACCGGCACTTTCGAATATGAGAAAGGGGATACCCGCAACGTACCCGATTTCAATGTCTTCTTCCGCTATAACGCCACCTACCCCTATTACAGTGATGCCATCTGGTATCTGACCCAGATGCGTCGCTGGGGACAGATCCCGGAATACAAGCCGGACAGCTGGTACAGGGATATTGCCAAACAGGTCTATCGTCCGGACATCTACGCACAGGCGGCTCAGGAACTGATCGCTGAAGGTAAGATGCAGGCCGATGATTTCCCTGATTTGGACAATGAGTCAGGCTTTCGTCCGCCGCAGACCGAATTCATCGACGAGGTGACCTATGACGGCCGTAAACCGAACGATTACCTGAAGAAATTCGATATTGGCCTCAAGGGCGACGATCAAATCTGAATACATTTTCAGAGTACCAACAGGACAGCAGGAAGGACAGGATTCATGAATACACTCGTACTGGTCGCCGGGCTGGGCAGCTCGATGCTGCGCTGGCTGCCGCGTCGACAGAGGATGAAAAAGATCAACTGGAATGAGCAGTTCCGGCTGTTTGTACAGAAACTGGGTATTCCGCTGATTGCGATCGGCTTGTTTCTGGGCTTGTGGAGTGCCATTGC
>JBKGZJ010000221.1:0-2929 GCA_046545635.1 Thiohalophilus sp.
TACCTATTCATACCCCTCCTGCTCACTGACCTTGCCCCGGAACACCAGGTATTGATAGGCGTTGTAGATAATCATCACCGGGATCAGCATGCCGATGCCGGTAAGCATGAACACCAGGGTATTGGCCCTGGCGGCCGCGTCGAAAATGCTGAGCACATCGGGCACCAGGTACGGATAGAGGGTTACTGCCAGGCCGAGGAAGGAGAACAGGAAGATCAGCACACTCCAGACAAAGGGTGCGTGTTCCTGGCGTCGGTATATTGCGCGCAGCAGCATAATGAAGGCACCGGTCGCCAGCAGCGGCAAGGGCGCCAGCCAGAACATATCCGGCCAGGTAAACCAGCGCGTGTAGACATGCTCGAAACGAAGTGGCGTCCAGATCGAGACCGCGATGCCACACAGCGCCATCATTATCGCGCCAAAGGTCGCGATGCGATACATACGCTGCTGTATGTCGCCCTCGGTTTTCATGATCAGATAGGTCGCGCCCAGCAGCACATACCCGAAGACCACGCCCAGCGCGGTCAGCAGGGAGAACAGTGACAGCCAGTGCCAGACGCCGCCGACAAACTCGCCGTTTTCCACTGGAAACCCGCCAATGACCGCGCCCAGGGCAAAGCCCTGGGTCAGCGCCGCGATCAGGCTGCCGTAGCCGAAGGCCAGGCCCCACAGGCCCTTGTGCTCACCGTGTTCGCGAAACTCGAAGGAGATGCCGCGGAAGATCAGCGCAAACAGCATCAGACTCACCGGGATATACAGCCCGTGCAGGATCGCCCCGTAGGCGGCGGGGAAGGCCCCGAACAACGCACCGCCAAACACCACCAGCCAGGTTTCATTGGCATCCCACACACTGCCGACACTGCCCATCATCACACCGCGGCGCTGTTCACTTTTGGCCACCAGGCTGATGATGCCGATACCGAGATCGAAGCCGTCGAGCACGACATAAAAGATCAAAAACAGCCCGAGAATGGCAAACCAGATCTCCGCCAGCATGATTTGTGCTGTGTCCATCAGTGATCGCTCCTGGTCGAATCATCCGGCTCGGGCATGTACGTTAACGGTGTACGCAGCGCGCCGGCCTGTTTCGGTTCGATCGACAGATCCGGCCCCTTGAACAGCATGCGCCGGGCCAGCACCACGAATATCACGGTCAGGGTTATATAGATGAGTGTGTAGACGGTCAGGGTGCTGGCCAGCGTGCCGACCGGCAACGGCGACACCCCTTCCCCGGTGCGATAAATGCCGTAAATCAGCCACGGCTGGCGTCCGACCTCGCGCACGATCCAGCCCAGTTCCACCGCCACGTAACCCAGCGGGATAGAGAACATCCACAACCGGAGCAGCCACGTGTGGCTGACAATGTTGTCAGGGGTGAATGCCCCCTTGCGGATCTGCCAGGTCCCCCAGACGGCCAGCGCCAGCATGAACAACCCGATCGCCACCATACCGCGGAAACTGTAGAACAGCAGCGGCAGCAGGGGCGGCTGGTCCTCGGGCGCAAATTCCCGCAGGCCCTTCACCTCGCCGGTGGCATTGTGCGCCAGCAGCCAGCTCAGGGCCCCGGGGATCTCGAGACTCCAGGCATTGTCCTGCGCCGCCTTGTCGGGCCAGCCCAGCACGACCCAGTCGGCGCCTTCGCCGGGGGCATTCGTCTCCCAGTGACCCTCGATGGCGGCCAGTTTGGCCGGTTGATGCTCGTACACCGACAACCCCGAGCCGTCGCCGACAACCACCTGCAAGGGCGTGATGACCACCGCCGCAAGTACCGCAATCTTGAACGAGCGCAGGAAAAAGTCGACATGAACCCGGCGCAGGATGTACCAGGCGCTGATGCCCCCGATCACAAACACGCTGGTCTGCAGACAGGCCAGCCACATGTGTGAAATGGCCCACGGCGCATTGGGATTGAAGATCGCCTCGCGATAACTTTCGATCACATACTGTCCATCGACCATCTCGCCGCCGGCCGGGGTCTGCATCCAGGCGCTGGCGCTCATGATCCAGAAGGCGGAGAGCGAGGCCGCGAAAGCGACGATGCAGGTAGCAAAGAAGTGAATACCCGGCGAGACCCGGTTCCAGCCGAATACCATGATGCCAAGGAAACCGGCCTCCAGCATGAAGGCCATGGACGCCTCAAAGCCCAGCACGCTGCCAAAGAAGCCGCCGGCCGCATTGGAAAAAGGTGCCCAGTTGGTCCCGAACTCGAACTCCAGAGGAATCCCGGTCACCACGCCCACGCCGAAGTTGAGCAGCAGCAACTTCATCCAGAACCGCAGGTGACGGTAATAGACCAGATCGCCGGTCTTCAACCACAGTCCCTCGATCAGCACCAGAAACAGCGACAGCCCGATGGTCAGCACCGGCCAGATGATATGGAACATACTGGTGACCGCGAACTGCAGACGAGCGAGTATTGTCGCGTCGAGCAATGCTTCTGACATGACACCTGTCCGTGGCTACAAGTGTTTTTCAGGATAGTCGATGAATTCCGGTGCCTCTACCCGGCTGCGGGACCCGGTAAAACCATTCGCCTTCTGATGATGCGGGTATCCTTGCTTTCTCAGAGGAGGATGCGGTGATGTGGTATTTTTCGGCCGGAACTGGATTAACGGCAAGCTCAAGAGATCAACGCAGAGGCGCCAAGAACGCGGAGAAAGAATTGACTTTGTGACGTTGTGGAACGGGTTTTTACTCTGAACCTAAACTTCCTAAACTTCAGACCGAACGGGTTTTTTTACTCCGACCCTAAACTTCTAGATCAAGGACGCCCGGAGGGCGAGCCTTTTATAAAGACTGGATTCCGGCTCAAGGCCGGAATGACGGCTTCCTGTCTCTCTCCACTGACGGACAAAGGATAAAAGGATTATTCCAATCCCTCAAACCCCACCTGCCGCCAGGCCTCATACACCACAACCGCCACGGCATT
>JBKGZJ010000222.1:0-2915 GCA_046545635.1 Thiohalophilus sp.
TCGGGATCGGGCTCGATCTGCAGGATTTCATCGGTCAGCTGCGACCAGTGTTCCTCGTTGCGATCGGCCAGTTCATCGAGCCGGGCGCGACTGCCGGTCTCCTGCCAGTGACGGTAGGCGTCCATCAGCGACGGTGACAGGTACTTGCGCATGTGGGTCAGGTTGCCGAAATAAAAATGCAGCGACGGTTCGTTCTCCTTCTCCAGCAGTGCAGGCAGGGTGGTGATGGCGTCGGCCAGATGATCGCGCACCGCGCGCAGCATCAGCTCGGCCCGCGTATAGGGCAGGGTAATCAGTAATTCTTCCCATTTTTTGCCCAGGCGTTCGCCGGCGCGGATCTCGCCGATTTCATGCAGCAGAATGGTCTCCAGCTCGTTGTCGGTCATCGCCTCCAGCGCCTGGTCCACATTGCCTTTGAAATCGTAATAGCCCAGGGCCTTGCCCATGGCGTTATCGGGCTGGTTCCAGTTCCAGCTTTCGAGCTTTTCCCAGAGCATGCGTTTGAGGGATTCGCGACGGATGTAGATATTGTTGCCCTGCGCCATGGCGGGCGGGGAGGTCAGATCCCGGGCCAGCTCCTTGTCGGCGACATACAGGGTATAGCCGTTGTATTCATCATGGCGCTCGAGCCGGGCGAGAAAAAAGTGGGGCTTGTTGTTGAGGCCCAGGCCGCCGCTGTAGACCAGCCCGTCGTCGCGCAGGGCCGCGTTGATGGCGTCGGAGTCAAAGGGATTGTATTCATTGTCGCCGATTTGCATGGGGGCGAATTCTTCGGTCTCCAGGCTCTCCCAGAGCGCTTCGCGCTCGCGCAGCCAGCGCCCGACCTGGCGGTTATCCAGGGAGGCGGAGAAACCTTCTCCGGCCTCCCAGCGGAAGAATTCGCGCATCTTCATCAGATAGATACAGAGGGTGTAATCACCGGCATGGCTGGCATCGGCGATATGGCAGTTGCGCTGTACGGTCTGTTGCAGATTTTGCATGTCGCGGCTCATCGGTATCATTATTCCTCGCTGCCTAAACCGGAGTATAATCTTGTTTTTCCGGTAAGTAACTTAGTAAAATACTCTGGATTACAGATTAGCATGTTGAGTATTCAGGTTCCACTCCTTGATAATCAACAACTTAGCGACATTTCTTAATGATTTTTCGCGTCTTCGGTCCGCGACTGCGAAACCGGCGCGTATGACGCATCCCGTTAATTGATATGTGAGGTTAAAATGGTACGTTTAAAGACCCGCTGGCATAACAAGGAGGTCAGCCACAGTTTCGATCAGATCGCCGGCGCACTGGCCTATAACCTCTGGAAAATCGCCATGAACGGCGTCCTGAATCTGGAGAAGGCCGATTTCGAGACCAACAGTCTCAAGCACCGGATGGAAATCATCGCCGAATACCTCGCCTTCAGCATCCATCTCGCCGATCGTATGACCTACGAGCAGTTCGACGAAAACGAGCGCCAGGCTTTTATGACCGAGCTGGTGAGCAAGTGCGCCAAGCATTACGAAGACAACATGCGCGATGTCATGGGCGGCGGGGACTACCGTTCGGCCTTTATCGACCTGGTGAACCACCGCATGGCCGAATACGCCGAGTGTGACTATTCTGCCGAGAACGGCCCCAGCTTCGGCATGAAGCGGATCTTCGGGGAGTTCGTCAAGGAACTGCTCAACGACAGGGACAGGGAGTGGATCGGCCAGCAGATCATCGACGCCGAGGCTCCGGAAATCGTCAAACAGCTGCGCCGGGCAATGCCGAATCTCTTTACGTAGTCGAGTTCTGAGTGCTGAGTTAGCCGGGATTTCGCCATTCAAAACGCATAATTCAACCTTCAGAATTATGATCTCTGCGTTTTTGCGCTAAAAAATGTCATAAAAAAAGCGGGCCGAAGCCCGCTTTTTTTACACTATGCCGCTGGTCAGTGGTTTATTTCTTCCACTTGGCATAGTTGTCGGTGTTTTTGGCCTTGCCGTCTTCGTAGCCGGCGCTGTAGGCCTCGGTGACGCGCTGTTCTTCCCGCCCGGGGTTGTTCAGGTAACCCCCTTGCCAACCCTGGATGTATTCCGGATCAACACCTTCTTTTTCCATCTTGGTCACAGCGTCGTAGTATTCTTGGTTCATGAGAGTCTCCTCTATGTTCAGCAGATTATCGCAAGGTCGTTAGTATCAATAGTCCCGCCCACGGCGCTTCAAGCGTCGGGGCCGGACCGAAATTCAGTCAGTGGCACTTCCTGTTGCCGGACGGCCAGACCCGCCGGGTGTGCCGCACGATGGCCGCGAAATATACCAGAGTCCGGCGCGTAAATCCTGTTTTTCCGCCGCGGCGCCTCCCCCGCACAGCGGGCAGAGCTGACCGGCTGCCGCCAGGCAGATACCGGCGTGCCAGTAGTGTACAAAAACCCTGAATTATCACGTATATCCCGATAGAGGGAGGTCGTCGTATTCAAAGGGAATAATAACCGAGTCCGTGACTAGGTTAAGTAAATCAGGATATACTAGCGCTTCAAGCGATAAACCCGCAGCAGGAGCCCGATTATGTCAGAACAAAGCAGCACCGAAGAAGTGGAATTTTCCAGCGGCATGTCCGCCTTCGAGGCCAAGCATTTTTCGCGCGCCATGCCGATGCTGATGCCGTTCGCTGAAAAGGGCGATCCGGAAGCCCAGCACCGGGTGGCGATTATGTACCAGAACGGCCTGGGCGTGGTGCGCAGCGACGAACAGGCGCTCAAGTGGATGCGCGCCGCCGCCGAGCAGGGCCATGCCCTGGCCCAGCACGGCCTCGGCTTCATGTACCTGGAAGGCGAGTGCGTCGACAAGGATGAAGCCACCGCCGCCGAATGGTTCCGCAAGGCCGCCGATCAGGGCCTGGCCGGCTCCATGACCACCCTGGCGCTGATGTACGAAGAAGGCAAGGGCGT
>JBKGZJ010000223.1:0-2912 GCA_046545635.1 Thiohalophilus sp.
ATCGGCGTAGACGCGCAGCAGGCCGCTGGCCTGATCGAGAATAATCGCGCGGCCCTGTTGGCTGAAGTCGGCCTCGCCAATCAGCGCCTCGTCTGGCAGTTCGCCGAAGGGCATACCCACCTGTGCGATCTGCGGTTCGGTGAAGACGATGCCCAGCGACGTGCGCCGCTGCAGGCAGTCCGCATCGGGGTGCAGGGCGTGATACGCGGCAATGCGGCCCTCGTCGGCGGCCTCGTGCATCAGCGGGCGCAGACCGTTGACATCGCCGGCGAAATAGACCGGGGTATCGCCCGCGCGCAACCGTTGCGGATCGATCTCCGGCAGGCCGTTGTCCTGGAGGGGCAGGCCCAGAGCGTCGAGATTGAGATCCTCGATATTGGGCCGGCGGCCGACGGCGGCGAGCAGGGCATCGAAGGCAAACCGCTGTTCGCCAAATTTCAAAACCACGTTGTTGTCAGCCGCTTCGATCTCGACATCGTGACCGCTATGCAGTGTCATCGACTGACCGAGTGCGTCCAGGGCCACATCGTTGACGGCGTCGTCCGCCAGTCCCGCCACACGGTTATCCCGGCCAAAGGCATGCACCTCGACACCGAGCCAGGCCAGTGCCTGGCCCAGTTCGGTACCGACGGCACCGAGGCCCACCACGGCGATGCGTTTGGGCAGGGTTTCCAGCTCAAAGATCGTGTCGCTGGTGATGAGTCTGTCGCCCAGTGCCTGCCAGGGTGCGGGGGCGACCGGACGGGTGCCGGTGGCGACGATGATGGCGTCGGCGCTGAGCTGCCGGCCGTTGACCTCCAGCGCATCGGGCGTGACAAAGCGGGGCTGCCCTTTAATATAACGCTCGCCCAGTTTCTCGACCAGGTTGATCGACCCGCGGGCGAAACGATCCCGCAGGCGGCGGACATATTGCATCACCGCCGCGCTGTCGGGGGCCGGTGGCGTATCCCGGGTGAGAGCCCGTTCGGCCAGGCGGTGCCCGGTATGAAACTCCTTTGCCACCTGCAACAGCACCTTGGAGGGCATGCAGCCGACCCGTGCGCAGGTGGTGCCCAGCGGGCCGGGATCGATCAGCAACAGGTCATCGGTATGGCGGCTGGCTTCCTTCCAGGCAACGAGACCGGCGGTGCCGGCGCCGAGAATGATCAGGCGATGATGTTCGGCCATGGTTTCCCGCTCACGGTGAGAGTGTCCGTCGATAGTAACGGGATGCGCGGGCCGGAACAATCCGGCGGGCGGCTCTGTTACACTGCGCCCATGCTGAACTTCTCTCACCTGTCCCTGCGCCGCGGCAAGCACGAGCTGTTGCACGACGTCACCTGTACCGTGCAGGCCGGGCAGAAAGTGGGGATTACCGGTGCCAATGGCGTCGGCAAGTCCAGCCTGTTCGCACTGATATTAAACGAGCTGCAGCCGGACGCCGGCGAGTTCTCCCTGCCGCCGAATACAGTCATCGCCCATGTCGCCCAGGAGATGCCGGCGGCGGACAAAAGCGCGCTGGAGTATGTTATCGACGGTGATACCCGCCTGCGCGAGATCGAACAGCAGATCCACGACGCCGAGCAACAGAATCACGGTGAGCGGTTGGCCCGGCTGCACAGTGAACTGGAACATATTGACGGCTACAGCGCCGCCAGCCGGGCCGGCAAGTTGTTGCACGGGCTGGGCTTTTCCGCCGAACAGGAGTCGGTGCCGGTGCGCGAGTTCTCCGGCGGCTGGCGCATGCGCCTGAATCTGGCCCAGGCGTTGATGTGTCGCTCGGATCTGTTATTACTCGATGAGCCGACCAACCATCTGGATCTGGAAGCGGTGGTGTGGCTGGAAGAGTGGCTGCGCGCCTATTCGGGCACGTTGTTGCTGATCTCCCACGATCGGGACTTTCTGGATCGGGTGACCACCCATATCGCGCATATCGAACAGTGCCGCATGACGCTGTATACAGGCAACTATTCCGCCTTTGAAGTGCTGCGCGCGCAGCAGCTGGCCAGTCAGCAGGCGGCGTATGAAAAACAGCAGCGCGAGATCGCCCATATCCAGAAATATATCGATCGCTTCCGGGCCCAGGCCAACAAGGCCCGCCAGGCACAGAGCCGAATCAAGGCGCTGGAGCGCATGGAAGTGATCAGCCAGGCGCATGTGGATTCGCCGTTTCATTTTGGTTTTTACAATCCGGACCAATTACCCAATCCGTTATTGCAACTGGATGAAGTCGATATCGGCTATGGGCAACAACCGGTATTGCAGCAGGTCAGGCTGACCATCGCGCCGGGCGATCGGATCGGCTTGCTCGGCTATAACGGCGCCGGCAAGTCGACCCTGATCAAGTTACTGGCCGGGGAACTGACGCCGCTGGCGGGTGACACCACGCCGGCCAAAGGGCTGGCAGTCGGCTACTTCGCCCAGCATCAGCTGGAACAGCTGGATCCGCAGGCCAGTCCCCTGCTGCATTTACAACGGATCGATCCCAGAGCCAGTGAGCAGTCGCTGCGCAATTACCTGGGTGGTTTCGGCTTTGGCAACGAGATGGCCCTGTCACCGGTGGCGCCGTTCTCCGGTGGCGAGAAATCGCGCCTGGTACTGGCCATGCTGGTCTATCAAAAACCCAATTTGTTATTGCTCGACGAGCCGACCAACCATCTGGATCTGGAAATGCGCCATGCCCTGACCCTGGCGCTGCAGGAATTCGAGGGGGCCATGGTGGTGGTCTCCCACGATCGCTATCTGCTGCGCAGTGTCGCCGATACCCTGCTGCTGGTCGCCGATGGTAAGGTGTCACCCTTCGAGGGCGATCTGGACGATTATCGCCAGTGGGTACAGCAACAGGAAAAAGCCTTCGCAGCGAACGTGGGTGATAAAACCGCGCCCGGGCTCAACAAAAAACAGCAACGCCAGCAGGCCGCCGAACAACGCCG
>JBKGZJ010000224.1:0-2888 GCA_046545635.1 Thiohalophilus sp.
ACCAGCTGCTCTGTTTTTTCCAGCGGATGCGAGTGAGCAGCAGGCCCAGGAGCAGGCCGCCGAGCAGGACGCCGGCGCCGGCGATGAACCATTCGCGTTCGGCGCGATCCTTGAGCACCTGGTTTTCCTGGTTGAGGATCTGCAGCTCTTTTTCCAGGGCCACGTTTTTCTGTTGCAGTTCGCGGTTTTCCCGGTCCAGCACAATCGGTTTGGCGGCGACCTCGTTGAGATGATCCAGTTCCTTTTCGACTTCTTCGCTCTTGCTGAGCAATTCGTCCCGTTCGCTGGCCAGCTGGGCGCGTTCTTCCTGGACTTCGCTGAGGGTGCTGCGCAGCTTCTCGTTTTCTTCCTGAAGGTTGTTCAGTTTGCGGGTGGCTTCATCCAGTTTCATGGCGGCGGTGGGCTCGTCCATCAGGTACTGGCTGCGCACCCAGCCTTCGGTGCCGTCACTGGTGCGGACCCGGCTGTAGCCCTTGTCGGTGTTCTCCAGTACTTCCAGTCGGGTGCCGGTCGGGAGAGTTTTGAGAATCTGGTGCGAGTTTCCCTGACCGTTACGCAGGGTAATAATCAGTTTGTCCGACACATACTGATAATCAGCAGCGTGGGCGGCGGAAGCGGCGGCACCAAGCAGCGCCAGGGCGATGAAGAACTGTCTCATAGTCGTTTTCTGTCCTGCAGCGGTCTGTATTCTATATTTACTATGGGAAGCATTCCGGATCACGGCAGTCCGGATGGCGATTGTATAGTCTAGCGCGAATTGCCCGGTGCGCGCCAAATCACATTTTACCCGTCCGGGGAGGGCGTTTGCCGGTGGTAGCGGCTGCCGGGCTGTCATATGGTTGTCATATTGGTCGGCTGTAATGCCCCCGTCATGCAATTACAAACGGTTATTGTCACCGGAGTGTCACGAATCCCATGAGTGAGGATATTACCATCCTGGTGGTCGAGGACGAGACGGCGATCCGGGAAATGCTCGGGTTTACGCTGCAGCGGGCCGGTTTTCGGGTGATCGAGGCGGGCGACACCCGTGAGGCGAGCGAACAGTTGAGCAAGCAAAAGCCGGATCTGGTGCTACTGGACTGGATGCTGCCCGGAATCAGCGGGGTCGAATTCGCCAAACGGCTGCGCCGCGAGGACGCCACGCGGGATTTGCCGGTGATCATGCTCACCGCCCGCGGCGAGGAAGAGAGCAAATTGCGCGGCTACGAAGCCGGCATTGACGATTATGTGACCAAACCCTTTTCCACCCAGGAACTGGTGGCGCGAATTCGCGCGGTCCTGCGTCGCAGCCGTGCCGGCCAGGAAACGCCCGAAACCATCGAGATTGCCGGGTTGACCCTGGATACCGCCAGTCACCGGGTAAGTCTCAATGGCGAAGCCATTAACCTGGGGCCCACGGAATTTCGCCTGCTGCACTTTTTCATGACCCATCCCGAACGGGTTTACAGCCGCGACCAGTTACTCGATCAGGTCTGGGGCAATCAGGTCTATATCGAGGACCGCACCGTGGACGTGCATATCCGCCGGCTGCGCAAAGCGCTGGCCCCGCATGGCTTCGACCGGCATGTGCAGACCGTGCGCGGCGCCGGCTACCGGTTCTCCAAACAGGTTTGAGACATGCCCTATAACTGGACCAATGAAGTATGGCGGGTTATCACCACTTTGGTGCTGGCGCTTTTCTTCGGTTGGTTGAGTGGTTATGTTCTGCCGGCGCTGCTGCTGGTCGTTTCCCTGTGGTTTATCAGTTACTTCATCCGACTGGTGAAACTGGACCACTGGCTGCGTTTCGATCGCAAGCAGGAGCCGCCACACGCCAGCGGCTTGTGGGGCGAGGTGTTTACCGGCATTTATCGACTGCAGCAACGGGCCCGCAAGCGCAATAAACGCCTGGTCAAGGCGATCAACCGCTTTCGTGAGACCACCGCGGCCTTACCCGACGGGGTGGTGGTGCTGCGCGAGGAAGGTGAAATCGAATGGTGGAACGCCGAGGCCGGGCGGCTGTTGCAACTCAAGTATCCGCAGGATGTGGGATTGCGGCTGGCCAATCTGTTGCGCCACCCGGATGTTTCCGCCTACTGGCGGGGTGAGTGGCCGGAAGAGCAGGTCACGATCAACTCTCCGTATCAGGAAGGTATCCGGCTCAGTATTCGCGTGGTCGAATATGGCCAGAACCAGACCCTGGTGATAGTGCGCGATGTCACCCTGCTCGAGCAGGTCGAGCAGATGCGGCGCGATTTTATCAGCAATATTTCCCATGAATTGCGCACGCCCCTGACAGTGTTAAGCGGCTATATGGAGAGCCTGCTGGATGAAAATGCCGATGATGAACAAATGCAGCATACCTTCAGGGTGATGCAACAACAGACCCGGCGGATGCAGCAGCTGACCGAGGATCTGATGTTGTTGTCCAGTTACGAGAATCCGCGCCGGGAACGCAAGCAGGTTGTGGTGGATGTACCGCAAATGCTGAGCAGTCTCAGGGAGCAGGCCGAGATCCTCAGTGCCGAGCGTAATCACACTATCCTGCTGGAAGCCGAGCCCCGGCTTTGCCTGTTGGGCGAGCAGCGTGAACTGGACAGTATTTTTACCAACCTGGTCGTCAACGCGGTCAATTACACGCCCAGCGGAGGCGCGATTCGTATTCGCTGGTTCGAGGACGACAAGGGTGCTCATTTCGAAGTCAATGACACCGGCATCGGCATCCCCCAGCACCATATTCCACGCCTGACCGAACGCTTCTATCGCGTGGACGAGGGCCGCTCGCGCCATACCGGCGGCTCCGGCCTGGGCCTGGCCATCGTCAAACACGCCATGCAACGCAACAACGGCAGTTTGCGGATCGACAGTGAAGTCGGGCGGGGCAGTACCTTTATCTGTGATTTCCCACC
>JBKGZJ010000225.1:0-2872 GCA_046545635.1 Thiohalophilus sp.
AGGTATGACCGCTGCCATCGAGCGGCGGTGGCGGGAACTTGCCGTCTTCATCACGTTGCCGCCAGTTCTCCGCTCCCTGCCCCAGTTTGCCGTGACAAACCGCGCAGTTTTGCTGATAGATTTTTCCGCCCCGCAGAATCTGTTGCATATCCTGGTTACGCGACGCTGCCTCGACTTGCGATGCTGCACGTTGATTGGCTTGTGGTTGATTGTCGGAACTTACCGGATCGTCACACCCAGCCAGTCCCAGACTGCCAACAAGACCCAGCATCACAATATTGTATCTCGCTGGCATCTCAACCTCCCGGTATTTCACCTTTTTCAATACACCGTTTGACTTCATATTGCTTCCACAGAAAATAAATGGCCGGAATCACGACCAGGGTCAATATGGTGGCGCTGATCATGCCGCCAACCATCGGTGCCGCGATGCGGCGCATCACTTCTGAACCGGTACCGCCTCCCAGCATGATGGGCAACAGACCGCCGGTAATGGCCGCCACGGTCATAATGATCGGACGCACCCGCAACAGAGCGCCGTCGATCACGGCCTGCTTGAGTTCATCCAGGTTCGGTAAATGCACGCGTTCTTTATTCGCTATCTGGCCGCGATAGGCCTGATTCAGATAAACCAGCATCACCACACCGATCTCCACGGCTACCCCGGCCAGAGCAATAAAGCCCACACCCACGGCAACCGACATGTTGTAACCGAGTAGGTAAAGCAGCCAGTACCCACCAACCAGGGCCAGCGGCAGTGTACCCATGATGATCATCACCTCGATTAGATTGCGAAAGTTGAGATACAACAGCAAAATGATAATCACCAGCGTCAGAGGCACCACAATCTTCAGACGTTCCTTGGCCCGCACCATATATTCATACTGCCCGGACCAGGCGATGGAGTAGCCAGCCGGCAAATCGATCTGCTGGTTAACCACCCTTTGCGCCTCTTCCACGTAAGAACCCAGATCCCGATCCTTGATATCGACGAAGGTCCAGCCGTTCGGCCGCGCGTTTTCGCTCTTAATCATGGCCGGGCCGCTCTCGACTCGAATCTCCGCCACTTCGGACAATGGAATCCGGGCACCCTGTTTGGTAATCACCGGCAGATCGCGCAACTTGTCGACCGACTCGCGAACATCCTGCGGATAGCGCAGGTTGATCGGGTAACGTTCCAGTCCTTCCACGGTCTGGTCGATCCGCATGCCGCCTATCGCCGTGCTTACCACATTTTGCACATCGGCGATGTTCAGCCCCACCCGTGAGGCGGCGCGGCGATCGATGTCTACCGTCACATAACGTCCGCCGACGGTGCGTTCCGAATAGGCCGAAACGGTCCCCGGCACCTCCATCACCGCCTCCTCGATCTGCTTGCCCAGATCCTGAATGACATTCAGATCCGGTCCCGACACCTTGACCCCGACCGGGGTTTTTATACCCGTCGCCAGCATATCGATCCGGGTTTTTATCGGCATTACCCAGGAATTGGTCAGGCCGGGGAACTGCACCAGATCGTTCAGCTCCTGTTTGAGTTTTTCGGTGGTCATGCCTTCGCGCCACTCACTGCGCGGCTTGAGCAAAATGGTGGTTTCGATCATGGTCAATGGCGCGGGATCGGTGGCGGTTTCGGCCCGGCCGATCTTGCCAAAGACCCGCTTGACCTCCGGCACGCTCATGATCAATTTATCGGTCTGTTGTAACAACTCCTGCGCCTTGCCGATCGACAGGCCGGGGAAGGTCGTCGGCATGTACATCAGATCCCCTTCATCCAGATCCGGCATGAACTCCGAACCGATATTCATCACCGGCCAGATCGTCATCAGCACCACCAGCAATGCAATACCCAGAACGCTTTTGGGCTTGTTCAGTACGGTGTGGATAAAGGGCCGGTAAGCCTTGATCAGAATCCGATTGACCGGATTTTTCCCTTCCGGGCGGATATGGCCGCGAATGAAATAGCCCATCAACACCGGCACCAGAGTAATCGACAACCCGGCCGCCGCGGCCATGGCATAGGTCTTGGTAAAGGCCAGCGGCGCGAACATGCGCCCTTCCTGCGCCTCGAGGGTAAACACCGGCAGAAAGCTGAGCGTGATGATCAACAGCGAGAAGAACAGGGCCGGCCCGACTTCGCGGGTCGCCTCACTGATAATCCGCCAGCGGTTCTCATTGGTCAGCGGCTCGCGCTCGATGTGTTTGTGCACATTTTCGATCATCACGATCGCCGCATCGACCATGGCGCCGATGGCAATCGCGATCCCGCCCAGCGACATTATGTTGGCATTGATACCCTGGTGGTACATGACGACAAACGCGCCGAGGATTCCGATTGGCAGACTGATGATGGCAACCAGCGCCGAGCGCAGATGAAACAAAAACACCAGACAGACCAGCGCGACTATCAGAAACTCCTCGAGCAGCTTGCCGTTGAGATTATCGACCGCCCGATTGATCAGGGCTGAACGATCATAGGTCTCGACAATCTCCACGCCCTCGGGCAGACCGTTTTGCAACTGTTCCAGCTTGCGCTTGACACCCTCGATGGTTTTGAGCGCATTCTCGCCGTAACGCATCACCACAATACCGCCGGCGACCTCGCCTTCGCCATCCAGCTCCGCGATACCGCGGCGCATCTGCGGTCCCAGCCGGATTTCGGCAATATCCCCCAGTAACAGCGGCGTGCCCTGGTCACTAACGCCCAGGGGAATGTTTTTCAGATCGTCCTTGCTCTGGATGTAGCCGGTGGCCCGCACCATGTATTCGGCCTCGGCCATCTCGATTACCGATCCGCCGGCCTCCTGATTGCCCTGCCGTATAGCCTGCCGCACTTTTGCCAGCGGCAGATCGTAGGCGCGCAGTTTGTCCGGAT
>JBKGZJ010000226.1:0-2850 GCA_046545635.1 Thiohalophilus sp.
ACAGGGTTTTGGTGGTTCTGACAGACGACACAGGGTTGACTCTGACTCCTGCTATTTAGAAAAGACAAGCTGCAGCGTCAAACCTCCAGGCTCCTGGAAGCAATCTCGTAGACATCTTTCGATAACCCCTCCTTGTCGAGAATACGTTCCAGCTGTTGCTTCATCATGTTCTGACGTTTTTCATCATAACGCTTCCAGCGGCTCAGGTTCTGTACCAGGCGGGCGGCGATCTGGGGGTTAAGGCTGTCGAGTTCCAGCACCTGATCCCCGAGAAACCGGTAGCCACTGCCGTCGGCGGCATGGAAGTTGATGGGGTTGCCGGCGCAGAAGCGACCGATCAGCGCGCGCACCTTGTTGGGATTTTTCATGCTGAACGCTTCGTGCTGCATCAGCTGCTGCACGTGTTGCAGGGTACGCGGCAGACGTGACCCGGCCTGGATGGCGAGCCATTTTTCCACCACCTGCTGATCGTGCTGCCATTTCCGGTAAAAATCTTCCAGTGCCTGGTGACGTTCGGGGATGGCGAAATTGGCCAGCAACGACAGGGCCGCCAGCCTGTCGGTCATATTATTGGCCTGGCTGTACTGTTGCATAGCCAGATCAAACATGGCCTGCTCCTCGGTTTCCAGCAGGTAGCCCAGGCAGAGATTGCGCAGGGCACGACGCGCCATCTCCCCGGCGTTGAACGCATAGGGTTTCTCGCTGCTGTTGGCCTGATAGATCTTCAGCCATTCGTCCTTGAGTTCGAAAGCCAGGGTCTGGCGCATAAAATGACGCACTTCAAAGATCGCCTCGATATCCACAACCTCACACTGATCGGCGATATAACCTTCCGAGGGCAGGCTCAGCGCCTGGGCGATCAGGGCCTTGTCGAGCTCGGGATTGAGCAGAGTCTTGCGAAACGCGCGGATGAAGGACTCGTCCAGCATCAGCGGCTTTTTCTGTTGATACTGCGCAATCAGCCGCAGCAGGATGTTCATCGCCAGTTGCTGACCGGCATCCCAGCGGTTGAACTCGTCGCTGTCGTGGGCGAACAGGAACGCCAGCTTGTCATCATCGTAACCGGCCTGAATCCTGACAGGCGCCGAGAAGCCCCGGCCCAGCGAGGCCACCGGCTGGTGGGTTACGCCGCTAAAGGTGAAGCTCTGTTGTGGTTCGGTGATCGACAGCACCCGGGTGCGGGCTTCGGCCGGAGCATTCTCGCCGTCCAGCTGCAGCAACAGATCGTCGCCCTGCCTGTCCAGCAGACCGACCGCCAGGGGAATATGAAACGGCGCCTTCTCCGGCTGGCCCGGTGTGGGCGGACAGCTCTGTTCGATATGCAGGGTGTAGGTCTGCGCCTGTTCATCGTATTGCTCGTCGATCTTGAGCTTTGGCGTGCCGGCCTGGTTGTACCAGCGCATGAACTGACCCAGATCGATATAGTTGGCCTCCTCCATCGCCCTGACGAAGTCCTCGATCGTGACGGCCTGACCGTCGTGGCGAGCAAAGTAGAGATCGGTGCCTTTGCGAAAGCCCTCGCGGCCGACCAGGTTCATGATCATGCGCACCACTTCCGCGCCCTTGTTGTAGACGGTGACCGTGTAGAAGTTGCTGATCTCCATGTAATGATCCGGGCGTACCGGATGGGCCATGGGGCCGGCGTCCTGGGCAAACTGATGGCTGCGCAGGATGTTGACATCATCGATACGCTTGACCGCGCGCGAGTTGAGATCGGCGGAGAACTCCTGATCCCGGAAGACGGTAAAGCCCTCCTTGAGACTCAGCTGGAACCAGTCGCGGCAGGTGACGCGATTGCCCGACCAGTTATGAAAGTACTCGTGGGCGACGATGCTCTGGATGTTGTAAAAGTCGTGATCGGTGGCAGTTTCGGGACTGGCCAGCACGCAGGAAGAATTGAAGATATTCAGTCCCTTGTTCTCCATGGCACCCATGTTGAAGTCGTTGACCGCCACGATCATGTAAATGTCCAGATCGTATTCGCGACCGTAGGTCTCCTCGTCCCAGCGCATCGCCTGTTTGAGCGAGGCCATGGCGTGATCGCATTTGTGCCTGTTTTCCTCTTCCACGTAGATACGCAGCACCACCTCGCGGCCGCTCATGGTGGTGTAAGCATCTTCCTGACAAACCAGTTGCCCGGCCACCAGCGCAAACAGGTAACTGGGTTTGAGACCGGGGTCCTCCCAGCGGGCCCAGTGGCGACCGTCATCGGTTTCGCCGGCTTCCACCCGATTACCGTTGGACAGCAGCAGCGGATATTTGGCCTTGTCGGCGACCAGGGTGACGGTATAACGGGACATCACATCGGGGCGATCCGGGAAATAGGTGATCCGGCGAAAGCCCTGCGCCTCGCACTGGGTGCAGAGCATACTGCCCGAGTCATACAGGCCTTCCAGCGCGGTATTGGCGGCCGGGTTGATGCGGGTTTCGATAATCAATTCAAACTGCTCAGGCACGTCGGGGATCGTCAGTCCCTCATCATCAAGCCGGTACTGCCCTTCGCTCAGCGGTTCGCCTTCCAGACGCAGGCTCAGCAGTTCAAGATGACTGCCATCCAGGGACAGGGGCGCGTTGGCGTCAGGATGTTCGGAATTGCGTCGCACGTTCAGTGTGGCCCGAACCTGGGTAGCGGCGGCGTCCAGATCAAAATGCAGATCCACGTTGTCGATCAGATAGGCCGGCGGGGTGTAATCCTTGAGATAAACCACATTGGGACCGGATTGATTACCTGCGAGATCGGCCATGAATACTCCTTAAATGTATGCTGCTACTTTGCCCAATTGTACCCCAAGAAACGTGAGGGCGTGAGGGCGTGAGGGCGTGAGGGCGTGAGGGCGTGAGGGCGTGAGG
>JBKGZJ010000227.1:0-2827 GCA_046545635.1 Thiohalophilus sp.
TCGCACCCACCACGGTCAGATAGACGCCCAGGTCGAACAGCATGGCCGAGGCCAGCTCGAAGTCCCCGACGATCGGCCAGTGCACATGGCTGAAGGTGGAGGTCAAAAACGGATAGCCGAACCACCAGCTGCCCAGCCCGGTGAGGGTGGCCAGCAACAGCCCTGTCCCGATCACCGGGTGCATGTTGGTCTGCAGGCGGGCCCGGGTCCAGCGTACGCCGCTGGCCAGATACTGGGTAATCAGCGCCACGGCGGTCACCAGCCCGGCGATAAAGCCGCCACCGGGCAGATTGTGACCGCGCAGCAGAATAAACAGCGAGACCAGCAGGGCCATGGGCAGCAATATCCGGGTCAGGGAGGCCATGATGGTGGGATGGCTGTCGCGGTTCCACGGGCGGCCGCGGCGGTCCACCGTGGGACCGGTCAGTTCCACGCGTTCCAGCATGGCGTAGATCCCCAGTGCCGCCAGGGCCAGCACCGTAATCTCGCCGAGGGTATCAAAGCCGCGGAAGTCGACCAGGATCACGTTGACCACGTTGGTGCCGCCGCCACCGCTGACGCTGTTGGCGAGAAAGTAATCGGAGATCGTGGTAAAGGGGCGGGTCAACACCGCCCAGCTTAACAGGCCGGCGCCGCCGCCGGCGGCCAGCGCCAGCAGCAGATCGCGCGCGCGGCGCCACAGGGCGGATTCCGGGGCCTGCTGCTGGGGCAGATAATAGAGGGCCAGCAGGAGCAAGACGATGGTGACCACCTCCACCGACAGCTGGGTCAGGGCCAGATCCGGGGCGGAGAATTTGACGAAAATCAGCGCCACGATCAGCCCCACCGCGCCCATGACGATCAGGCTCAACAGCCGTCGACGATGCAGCAGCACGGTCGCCAGCGCGGCGACGATGATCCCCGCGGAGGCCACCAGACTCACGCCATCGAGCGCCAGGGGGCTGCGCGGGCCGCGCAGGATACCGTCGCCGGCCAGAAAGCCGCTGATCCCCAGCACCAGCGCGCTGAACACAAACCAGGCCAGCATCCGTTGCAGGGAGCCGATGTCGGTGCGCCGGGTAATGCCGGTTGCCAGGGCAGTGAGGGTGCGCAGCAGGGCGTCGAACACCCTGCTTGCCTGAATATAGGGCTCGAAACGATCATGCAGGCGAAACAGGGGATAGCGCAGGGTGTAGATCAGCAACCCGCCGAGCAGGGCGATGATGCTCATCAACAGTGCCGCACTGAAGCCGTGCCAGATGGCCAGATCAAAGTGCGGCAGTGGCGCCTGCAGCACACCTCCGGCGGCAATGCGTAACAGGGATTCCACGGTCAGGGTCGGCAGGATCCCCACCAGCAGGCACAAGGCCACCAGCATCTCCACCGGCACTTTCATCCAGCGCGGCGGTTCATGGGGCGTTTTGGGCAAACCGATCGGCTCGCCGTTGAAAAACACGTCGTGAATAAAGCGGAATGAATAGGCGAACGCAAACACGCCGGCCAGGGTGACCAGCGCCGGCAACCACCAGCCCAGCTGGAAATGGGTGGCGGCGCTGACCGCTTCGGCGAAGAACATCTCCTTGGAGAGAAAACCGTTGAGCAGCGGCACCCCGGCCATGGCCCCGGCGGCGACCATGGCCAGGAGCGCGGTGTGCGGCATGTATTTCCACAGGCCGTTGAGCTTGCGCATGTCGCGCGAACCGGCTTCGTGATCGATGATGCCGGCGGCCATGAACAGTGACGCCTTGAAAATGGCGTGATTGATGATATGAAACACCCCGGCCACCGCCGCCAGCGGCGTGCCGATCCCGAACAACAGGGTAATCAGGCCCAGATGGCTGATGGTGGAGTAGGCCAGCAGTCCCTTGAGATCGTGTTTGAACAGCGCGACGATGGCGCCGACCAGCAGGGTAATCAGCCCGACGCCGCCGACCAGCCAGGACCACTCCGGCGTATGCGAGAGGGCCGGAAAAAACCGCGCCAGCAAAAAGACGCCGGCCTTGACCATGGTGGCCGAGTGCAGATAGGCGGAGACCGGGGTTGGCGCGGCCATCGCATTGGGCAACCAGAAGTGAAACGGGAACTGGGCGGACTTGGTAAAGGCACCGAGCAGAATGAGGATCAATACGGTCAGATATTGCGGGTGATTGCGAATCAGTTCAGCGGAATCCAGGATCACCGACAGTTCATAACTGCCCACCATCTCGCCCAGCAGTACGAAGCCCCCGAACATCGCCAGCCCGCCGGCGCCGGTGATGGCCAGGGCCATGCGCGCACCGTTGCGGGCCTCGCTGCGATCCTGCCAGTAACTGATCAACAAAAATGACGACAGACTGGTCATTTCCCAGAAGATCAAAAGCTGGATAATGTTTTCCGACAGAACGATGCCCAGCATGGCGCCCATAAACAGCAACAAATAGGCGTAAAACCGTCCCATGCAGTCGCGTTCGGAGAGATAATAGCGGGCATAGAGGACAATCAGCAGGCCGATACCGAGAATCAGCAGGGCAAACAGCAGTCCCAGACCGTCGAGGCGAAAGACCAGGTCCAGTCCCGCCGTCGGGATCCAGCTCCAGCGTTCGATGGTGATCCCGTCGTCAATGACCGGCATCATCAAAAACAGCAACTGGATCAGCGCGACAATCACTACCACGCCGGAGAGCCACGCCGCATGCAGTCGCCCGAAGCGGGAGACCAGCGCCGCCAGCATGCTGCCGACAAAGATTGTGAGTACCAGTCCCAGCAAACTCATGGGTCGCGTTTATCCTTCTACAGACAACGGGTTTTTATAGCGTTGAACATAACGATCAGGTTTGTTGTGGCGCAACGAAACGCACAATACCACAAG
>JBKGZJ010000228.1:0-2764 GCA_046545635.1 Thiohalophilus sp.
GGGTGCCTGTTCAGCGCAGACCGGCGCGGTTCTCACACTGGCCGATCTCCTCACTGCTCCTGGCAAAGGCCTCTTGCAACCCGTCAAACACACAACTGGCATATCCCACGGCGGAATCATTAAAGTTATCCGCCGTGAGAATATCGGGCAACGCCTCACTACATGTCTCGACCAGCTGATTGACCTGTCGGGTACACTGCGCTTCAGTGGTGTCAAGGCAGCTGACAAATGCTTCGCTCTGACAGGGCGCCAGCAAATCGTCGTGTGACTGTGCCACATACTGCTCACGACTCAGCTGTTCTTCGGCAACCAGCTCCAGTGGCGCGCCAAACAATATCAGGCACAGCATTATCCCGGTTGTTAGCGGAATTCTCGCGGGGAGGCGGCTTGCCGACAAGCCGCCGTGGATATCATGTTCTGGTCTCATTCGTTTTTCCATGGTTTTTCTGTCCGCTGCCTGGCGGTCGAAAACAACGGCCGGAGCGGCTATGCTTGGTGAAGGACATTGCGAGTAACCCTCAACATGTACAAAACCGCTCAACGACTATTATCTTTGCTGTTGCTGCTTATACTGTCCGCAGCGGCGATAGCCTCGGACAACTCATCGCCCCGAACCGTACTTCAACTCAGCATCGATGATGTCATCGGCCCCGCCACGGAGGATTATATCACCCGGGCCATCGACAATGCGCCCGGCGAACAGGCGGGGCTGATTCTCATTCGCATGGACACCCCGGGCGGCCTGGATAGCGCCATGCGGGGCATTATCAAAAGTATCACCAGCTCGCCGATTCCGGTTGTGACCTATGTCGCACCCACCGGTTCCCGCGCCGCCAGCGCCGGCACCTATATTCTCTATGCCAGTCATATCGCCGCCATGGCGCCGGGCACCAACCTGGGAGCCGCCACCCCGGTGAACCTCGGCGCGCCCGGCCAGCCGGAGGACCAGAAACCGGAGCAGGAGCAGGACCAGCCGAATCAGGGAAAATCCGCCGGCGAACGCAAAGCGGTCAATGACGCCGTCGCCTATATCCGCGGGCTGGCCGAATTACGCGGTCGCAACGCCGACTGGGCGGAACTGGCCGTACGCGAGGCGGCCAGCCTCTCCTCCCGGCAAGCCCTGGAGAAAAAGGTTATCGATCTGGTGGCGCGCAGCAATGCGGACCTGCTGCAGCAGCTGGATGGCCGCGAACTGGAAATCCACGGCCAGCAACAGGTGCTCCATACCCGGGATATGCGCATCAAACCCCGGAATCCGGACTGGCGAAGCCGTTTACTGAGCGTTATTACCAATCCCAACATTGCCTATATATTGATGCTCATCGGTATTTACGGTCTGATCTTCGAATTTTCGAACCCCGGCGCCATTGTCCCGGGCACGGTCGGTGCCATTGCCCTGCTGCTGGGTTTGTATGCGCTGCAATTACTGCCCGTCAACTACGCGGGCATGGCCCTGATACTACTCGGTATCGCATTAATGATTGGCGAGGCCTATCAACCCAGTTTTGGCATCCTGGGTATCGGCGGGGTAATAGCGTTTGTATTCGGCTCGATCATCCTGATCGATACCAGTGCCCCCGGATACGGCATCGATCCCGGGGTCATCGCCGCGTTTGCTCTTGGCAGTGTCCTGATGTTTGTCGTCGTGGTTGGTATGGCATTACGCTCCCGACGACGACCCGTCGTCAGTGGCATGGAACAGCTTCTTACCGGGACCGGCAAGGTGGTCAGTGTCGATGATCATCGGGCGACGATTCTGATTCAAAGTGAACACTGGAAAGCGGTGAGTAATAAACCCTTGCAACCTGGCCAACTGGTCCGGGTTACTGCTGCTGACGGTCTTACTTTAACCGTCGAGCCCCTGAACGATTCTACCGAAGAGGAGAAATAATATGACGGATTACACGCTCTATATCATTATCGCCCTGGTCGTCATCTTTCTGTTCAGTGCGATCCGCATTCTGCGCGAATACGAACGAGGGGTGATTTTCACTCTGGGGCGCTTCTGGAAAGTCAAAGGCCCCGGCTTCATCATTGTCGTCCCGTTAATCCAGCAAATGGTCAAAGTGGACCTGCGGATTATTGTCATGGATGTTCCCAGCCAGGATGTGATTTCCCAGGATAATGTCTCAGTCCATGTCAATGCGGTGGTTTATTTTCGGGTTGTCGATCCGGAGAAGGCGATCATTCATGTGGAAGACTACTATTCGGCTACCAGTCAACTGGCGCAGACGACTCTGCGTTCGGTACTGGGACAGCATGAGCTGGATGAAATGCTCTCGGAGCGTGACAAGCTCAACGCCGATATTCAGAAAATTCTCGACGAACAAACCGATGCCTGGGGCATCAAGGTCAGTAATGTGGAGATCAAGCACGTCGACCTGGATGACAGCATGATTCGCGCCATCGCCAAGCAGGCCGAGGCCGAACGTGTACGCCGGGCCAAGATCATTCACGCAGAAGGCGAACGCCAGGCCGCGGACGAACTCTCCAACGCCGCGGAAATCCTCGCACGGCAGGGTTCCGCCCTGCAACTGCGTTATCTGCAGACCCTGACGGAGATCGCTGGCGACAAGACCAATACCATCGTCTTCCCCCTGCCCATGGACATGCTGGAGACCCTGACCAACAAGCTGAAAAAATAACCGGAATGTCAGGTAGCGCAGTGCGCAACCGACCTGCGCTTCCTGACTCCTGACTCCTGACTTAGGACTTGGGACTTGGGACTTGGGACTTGGGACTGCCAACTGCCAACTGCCAACTT
>JBKGZJ010000229.1:0-2732 GCA_046545635.1 Thiohalophilus sp.
TGCGTCTTTCACCCGCGGTTCATTGCGACGGTAATAAACATCCTCGGCAATCTTGCGCGCACTTTTGTAAGCCGGGTCTCTGATATCCGCCTTCAGTTCCAGTTCGGTCCATGAAAAGGCTCCGACATGGCGCTTGCGTATCCTGTCCCAGCGCTGCTCGTGGACGACTTTGCATATCGTGTTCGGAAAATGGCGCGACGCCACGCGGTTCAGGGTGACTTCAGCTACCGCGTATTGTCCGGCAGTCGACTCCCCGCGTGCTTCGTGATAGATATTCTGCGTCAGGCAACGCAGATCGCGACTGATCTGTTTACTCTCCTGCGCGCTACTGATCAGGCCGTAAATACTCAACGGCATCGCCAGCAGGACGGAGAACAGGACGCTGGTAAAGGCCAGCCGGGACTTGTCACGTGTATACCACCACGACTGCAGGCCCAGCCGCCAGCCATACCAGGTGGACGGCCAGGTCAGTTCACGGAGCTTTTCCAGTATACGAATCATAGTGCAAGTATAGCCGCCAGCGCCGCAGGAAGTGGCATGCAACAGGCCAAAGTGTGCCACAAGCCACACCCTCGGCAGAGGTCACGCACTCATCGGCCCGTCTGACGGGCGAAACAGGGTGCTTGATTTGAACCCACACGGTGAGTAGATTTTTACACCTGTAAAAATCAAGGAACTCACGGATGGGAAATACGCTCTTTATCTGCACCGACGGTACCTGGAACACCCCCGACCAGAAAGACGACGGCGTCATCTACCCCGGCAACGTGGCCAGAATGGCACGGATTATCCTCTCGATCCCAGAGCAGCAAATCACCTGGTATGACGCAGAGCCCACAGATTTTTCCTTGCGTCTCTGCGGCTTTACAAGAGTATTCAGGCTTTCTCCGCAATGATGATCGCCCGCCTGGGAGCGGGATAACCTTCGAGCGACTTGCTGTGGTCATCGGGATCGAGGAAATCGGTCAGGGACTGGAAGGTCATCCAGTCGGTTGCCCGTTGTTCCTCGATCGTCGTTGTCGTTACATCAACCGTGCGGATATTGGTGAAACGACAGCGGCGCAGCCAGCGTTCGAGCATCGGCACCGAGGGCAGGAACCAGACATTCCCCATGCACGCATAGCGATCCTCGGGGAAGAGGCAGGTAGTTTCATCGCCCTCCACCACCAGCGTCTCCAGCACCAGCTCACCACCCGGGGCCAGGCAGTCACGCAGTTGCTGCAGGTGATCCAGTGGTGAGCGGCGGTGATACAACACACCCATGGAGAAGACCGTATCGAAAGCCTCCAGCCTGGCCGGCACATCGTCGATACCCAGCGGCAGCACATACACCCCCTGGTCACCGGTATAACGGTGCATGGCTTCGTACTGCAGGGTGAACAGCGGGGTGGGATCGACGCCGATGATCAGTTCGGCACCGGCGCCTTTCATGCGCCAGCAGTGATAGCCGTTGCCGCAGCCCACATCCAGCACCGTGCGTCCGCTCAGTGGCGCGATATGATCTTTCAACCTCTCCCACTTCCAGTCGGAGCGCCATTCAGTATCGATATGAATACCGAACAGCTCGAACGGGCCCTTGCGCCAGGGGTGCAGTTGCTTTAACTGCCGCGTTAATGTCTCACGTTGTCCGTCGTTCAGTTCGCTGCCATCGCCGATGCGTACCGCGGCCCGGTTGAAGTCACAACTGGCCGGTTGCGCCTCCGGCATCGCCGCAACCGCGGCCTGCCATTTGGGCAGATCGCCATAACGTTTGGGATCCAGTCGCTTTTCGATCTGCCCCGGCAGCTGTTGCCCCCAGTCGGCCAGCGGCGTATTCGCCATCCGTCGATACAGATCGGTGTAATCGATCATTTGATCGCCAGCAGGGAAGCAAAGTTAAAACATTGAAACCATTGATACACCTGTCCAAAGCCGGCCTGTTGCAGTCGCTGGCGATGGACATCGAAGCTGTCGGGGATCAGCACATTTTCCAGCGCGGTACGCTTCTGGCTGATCTCCAGCTCGCTGTAGCCGTTGGCTTTTTTAAACGCCAGGTGCATGTCGGTCTGCAACTGCTGTTCACCTTCATCATCGAAGGCCAGCTTTTCCGACAGGACCACCGCCCCGCCGGGCAGCAGTCCGGTATAAATCCGATCCAGCAGTGCCTGACGTTCGTCCACGGGAATAAACTGCAGGGTGAAATTGAGCACCACCAGCGAGGCCTGTTCCACCCTGACATCGCGAATATCGGCGCAGATCACATCCACTTCAACCGGGGAGCTATCCTGAGCGAGAATCTGCCGGCAGCGTTCGGTCATGGCCGTGGAGTTGTCCACTGCGATAATCCGGCAACTGTCACAGGCAACCCGCCGGCGCATGGAAAGCGTGGCCGCGCCCAGTGAACTGCCAAAATCATAGATCCGGCTGTCGGGTTGCGCATAGCGTTCCGCCAGCAGGCCGAGCAGGGAAATAACCGTTTCATAGCCGGGGACCGAGCGGCGAATCATGTCCGGAAACACACCCGCCACCTTCTCGTCGAAGGCGAAATCCACAATCATCGGTTGTGGCGTGGCATAGATCTTGTCGCGGGGTTTGTCGCTCATGATCGCTTACATGAATACGTATAACAGTCCGGCGCCCAGCACCAGTCGATAGATCACAAACGGCAGCATGCCGATGCGATCCAGCAGTTTCAAAAGCCAGTGAATACACAGATAGGCGGTGAACGCCGAGATGAGTGCGCCGAGCACCAG
>JBKGZJ010000230.1:0-2690 GCA_046545635.1 Thiohalophilus sp.
ACCCAGGGCAATCCAGGCCGCCTCGTAACCGGCCAGATAGGCGTAACCGGGCAAGCCCAGCAACAACCAGCCGCTCATGTCCGAGGCGCCGGCACTCAATGCGCTGACCCAATGACCCAGACGCCGCCCGCCCAGAATATAATCGGACAGGTTTACGGTCTGCCGGTAGGCCAGCGCACCCAGCCAGAGCATGATTAACAGATAAACGACAAAGACCAGCGCGATAATCGTTGACTCAGACAACCCCCATCCCCTGCTTTATGCTTCTTCGGTACCGGTTTCGGTATTTTCGGCGTATTCAGTGTCTGCGGTGGTTATTCCGCCCTGCCCCGCAGGATAACCATGGACTGGCAACGGGGTTATTATGGGCATCTTCACTTGATCATCACAACCGCAACTGACACTATTTGCCCGGCAAAACACTGCCATACTTCATTCCAGTAATTCATTCAAACGACGACCGGGGAGCCACAAGCATGAAGGCTGTAGTCATGACCGGGGCGGGTGATCCGTCCGTATTGCAGGTAGTGGAGCAGGATGAGCCGCAACTGCAACAGCCCACCGACATCAAGGTGCAATTGCATGCCGCCGGGGTCAATCCCGTCGACACCAAGCTGCGTCAGCGGGGGGTGTTTTTCGAGGATGCGCTGCCGGCGATACTCGGTTGTGACGGTGCCGGGACGGTGGTCGAGACCGGTGAGCAAACCACGCGCCTCAAGGTCGGTGATCGGGTCTGGTTCTGTCATGGCGGACTGGGCCGCGAACCTGGCAACTATGCCGAATACACCGTATTGCCCGAGGCGGTTGCCCGTCCGCTGCCCGATGCCATCGACTTCACCACGGCCGCCGCCGGACCGCTGGTGTTGATCACCGCCTGGGAAGCCCTCTACGACCGCGCCCGGCTGCGCAACGGCCAGAGCGTGTTGATTCACGCCGGTGCCGGCGGGGTGGGGCATGTGGCGATCCAGCTCGCCAAACTGGCCGGCGCCCGGGTCATCACCACGGTCAGTGACGACGACAAGGCCGAATTTGTTCGCCAGCTGGGCGCCGACAAGGTCATCAATTATAAAAAAGAGAATCTGGTCGAGGCGGTGATGGATCTCTCCAAAGGCTACGGTGTCGATGTCGCCTTCGATACGGTCGGTGCCGCCGTATTCAATCAGACCCTGCCGGCCATCGCCCATTACGGCCAGCTGGTGACCCTGCTCGATCCCGGCAAGGCGATCGACTGGAGCGTGGCGCGCCAGCGTAACCTCAGTATCAGCTTTGAGTTGATGCTAACCCCGATGCTCGAAGATCTGCCGCAGGCCCGCGCCCACCAGAGCGAGATTCTGGATCGCTGTGCCGGCTATCTGCACAGCGAGCAATTGAAGCTGCACGTCAGCAAGACCCTGCCGCTGGCCGACGCCGCGCAGGCGCATCAGCTCATTGAGCATGGCCACACCCGCGGCAAGATCGTCCTGCAAACCGGCGCCTGATCAGGCGGCCACCAGCGGGTCCACATCCGCCACCGGACTGGCGGCGCGGCGCACAAATTCACTGGAAGGCATCCCGGCCAGCTGAGTGTTAAGGTGCATGACACATTCCCGTGCCACCACCCGTGTTTCACCCAGCGTACCCCGCCGGTATCCGACAATCGTCGCGGCACCGCCGGCAATTTCATAGCGATACCAGTTGTCACCACTTTGGCCTTGCGGCGGCGGACTTTTTTCAATCGAAACCAATGCATAGCGGGACATAACATTCTCCTTACCGATATTGTGAAGTGACGGTAAAACTGTAGAGTGGCAATATGTCCGGCCTGTGACATTTTGATGAGAATTTCATGACCGTCTTTAAGACCTTGCAACAACATCAGCACCGGCTGCGGCGTTGTCGACGCTGCGCCGGTATGCACGGCCCGCCGGTGACCGGCGAGCCGGTCGCTTCACCCGTGATGTTAATCGGCCAGGCCCCGGGCAATCGCGAGATCGAACTGCATCGCCCCTTCGCCTGGACCGCCGGCAAGACGCTGTTCGGCTGGTTCGAACGGATCGGGCTGGACGAGAAGGCATTTCGGCAGCGGATTTATATGGCGGCGGTGTGCCGTTGCTTTCCGGGAAAACTCGCCAGAGGTGGTGACCGGGTGCCGTCGAAACAGGAGATCGCCAACTGTCAGCCCTGGTGGCAACAGGAAGTCGCATTGTTACAACCAACGCTGCTGATCCCGGTGGGCAAACTGGCAATCGGCCAGTTCATGCCGGTCAACAAACTGAACGAGGTAATCGGCCAGCGCCACCGGATTCAGGTGGAAGGCAAACCGCGCGACATCATTCCCCTGCCCCACCCCTCCGGCGCCTCCACCTGGCATCGCACCGAGCCGGGCATCACCCTGTTGAACAAGGCGCTGCAGGCGATAAAACGGCATCCTGCCTGGGATAAGATCAGTGCTGAGTGCTGAGTGCTGAGTGCTAAGTTCTAAGTTCTAAGTTCTAAGTTCTGAGTTGGCAGAATCCGTGTAGGCCAGGTTGCGCGCAGCGCTACCTGGCATTCCACTCTGCGCCTCTGGAAGAGTCAAATATCGTCGCACCTGTGGGAGCGCCCCACGGGCGCGACTGCCGAATCCGGCACCGTCGTCGCGGTCGAAGCCCGCTCCCACAGATAACCGTTGGTGTCCCCGATCGACCTATTTTTACCACGAAGACACGAAG
>JBKGZJ010000231.1:0-2608 GCA_046545635.1 Thiohalophilus sp.
CAGCGTGACCTGCGTAGCTGATGTGCCCGCCCCGCGGCGGCATCGGGCCGCCGCGAGGTTGACATGCACCTCAGGAGCGTTCGTCGATCAAAGCCTGAACCTGATCGGCGATGTCGTACAGATAGAGATCCCGGAACATGTGATTGGCGCCGTCAATCACTTCCAGTTTGACCTTCTCGCCATCGGCCAGCGGTTCAACGCGTTTCTCGAGTCCCTTGACCACGCTATCCTCGGTACCGGCGATGACCAGAACCGGTTTGTCGATCTGTTTTAACAGGCCCGGGGTGTCCTTGCGCTCATCATCCTTGTAGTAGCTGACAAAACTTTCGGCGCTGACCGTGGTGTCTTCACAGTAGATGAAGTCGGTCTCTTTCAGCAGCGTGTCGCCCTTGCCCTGTTCGACCAGTTTTTTCGCCTTGTCGAACACCGGTTGCAGTTCGGTGTCGTAACGTTCCTGGTAATTCTTGCGCTCGTAGTCGATGTCCCACATCTGTGGCGCGATCAGCGTCACGCGGCGCAGTTGCGGATCATCATTTTCGGCGGCGAACCAGGCGGCCTGGTTGCCGCCACGGGAGTGACCCAGCAGGGTAATATTGTCGGCACCCTGATCTTTCAGCCAGTTCAGCCAGAGATCGATTTCAGCCAACGCATCGGTATGCTTGTGCCGGTGGGTGCTGTCGCAGTCATACATGCCGGTACGATCGTCCTGGCCCAGGCTCAGGTTGATCGACAGGGAGTTGATACCGTATTCCTTGAACACGTTCTGCAGCCCTTTCATGATTTCCATCTGGCCGTGCGCCAGGGTGCCGTGCACCATCAGCACCACGCCATCGTCGAGATCGCTGCCATCGGCGGTAACCAGTTCGGCATTGACGGTCAAATCCTCGTGTTCAAGCTGAACCTGTTTGGCCTGGGCGGCACCACTGCCCAGGGCAAAGGTAATCAGAAGCAGGGTAAACAGGTGATGTCGTCGCATTATCAGATACCTCCATTAAACGTTTTGATGTTAGTTGTTATATTTGAAATGGCGGACAGTTTTGATCGCCAGCAACACCAGCGGCCCGCCGTGCAGCACCAGGTCGAAAATATCGATCGGCTTGCTCAGCGTGCCGGCGAACAGCATTTGCAGTTTCTCCAGCAGATGGGGTTGTGGGGAAAACGGCGCAAGGCCAAGCAGGATGGCGATGATGATCAGGGTCGGAAACGGGATTTTATCCAGCCATTTCATTACGGACTCCGGTTAATAAATGTTCGGGACAATGGATCAGATCGTCGGGTCGATCGATATCCTGTCTGGGTTCCAGCGCGCGCCAGCGCAGGCCGGCGGCATCGAGTTGAGCGGCTGTCTGCTCGAACACCCGCCCGGTGCTCCAGTCGATATCGGTAAAGATCCGCGGCGAAAAGCGTCTCAGCCCCAGCAGGA
This sequence comes from Thiohalophilus sp., assembly GCA_046545635.1. Classification (GTDB taxonomy): domain Bacteria; phylum Pseudomonadota; class Gammaproteobacteria; order UBA6429; family Thiohalophilaceae; genus Thiohalophilus. The sequence continues at coordinate 1,424 of JBKGZJ010000231.1, forward strand.
CATAACCGCCGTCATGGGCGGGCGTGATCACCGCCTCGTGGTCGTCCAGTGCATTGATCGCATTGTGAAGATCGTTCGGGGTCAGGGCGGGACAGTCGCAGCCGACAACCAGGACTTTTTGATAGTGCGCCAGGCTCTCGGCAAAAGCGTTGGCCATACGCTCGCCCAGATCGGCTCCCTGTTGCGGATACAGACTCAACGTATAGCGATCTGTGGCACGGCGAAACACCGGATGTTGCATATCGCCCTGGCAATACAGGCGGATCGCCGTATCCGCAAGCCGGCTTACCTTGTGCAGCGTATATTCCAGCATGGCGGCATGCAGTGTGGCCGCCCCCGCCTCGCCCAGCGTCGGAATCAGCCGGGTCTTGACCTGGCCGGGGATCGGCGCCCGGGCAAAGACCATCACGGCCGTGGTTTGTGTATCGGGTTTCATCGGTACAGTTTGGCCAGTTTGTGTGGATCACTACCGAGTGCATAGCGCAGACGCAGGCGCCACATCAAAAACACCGTGCGCCAGATGCCGCGGGTTTCCCAGCGGCGGCTGGAGGTGATCAGTTCTTGTTTGAGACAGATCGGCCGGGCATGGCGTTTGAGCCGCCGGCTGATCTCGATATCCTCCATCAACGGCTGTTCGGCAAAGCCGCCGATCTTTTCGAATAGAGTACGGGTGACAAAGATCCCCTGATCGCCGGTGGCGATGCCGGTCAACCGGGATCGCCGGTTCATCATGAATTCAATCAGTCGCAAACGCACATCCCTTCCACTGAGGCGCACATCAAACCGGCCCCAGGCCTGTTCACGGCCGGCAATGGCGTCGTCGATGATCTGATCGGCCAGTTCGGGGATCAGGGTATCGGCATGCAGGAACCAGAAGATATCCCCTTTGGCCTGCGCCGCGCCCGCGTTCATCTGCCGCGCCCGCCCGGCTTCGCTGCTGACAACCCTGTCCACCTGCGGGCGGGCCAGATCGACCGTGGTATCGGTACTGCCGCCGTCGGCCAGGACCACCTCATGCCCGCGCGAACGCAGCGGCTGCAAGCGCTCCAGCGTCGCCTGAATAGCCCCGGCCTCGTTCAGCGCCGGGATAATAATGGACAGTCGTTGCACGTGTTATTGCCTTGTTAAACCTTCTTCATCGCAGAGACAGCGAGAAATTTTTTGATATTGTTGTGGGAGGCGATT
>JBKGZJ010000232.1:0-2592 GCA_046545635.1 Thiohalophilus sp.
GGCAAAAGTTGTTTCAATCAGGCTTTTGCGCAACTTTTCCGCCACGGTCATAGCAGTATCCGGATCACAATGTTCCAGGATCAACGCGAATTCATCGCCACCGAGACGAGCCAACAGGTCACCCTTGCGAATATGGTGGCTAAAGGCTTCCGCCACCTGGCGCAACAGGTAGTCACCAACAAAATGTCCCGAGGTATCATTAATGATCTTGAATTGATCGAGATCGATAAAACACAGGGCATGAACGGATCCGTCGTTATGTGCGCGATACAGAAAGTCTTCCAGATAGCGTTCAAAGGCACGCCGATTGATCAGGCCGGTCAATTCATCATGACTGGCCTGGTAACTCAGTTCTGCCGACAGACGACGGGATTCCGATACATCTTCAAAGATCGCGATATAACATACCTGGGGACCGGATTGTTCCTGAAGGCGGGAGACCGTAAGTTTGGCCCAGACCGTTGAACCGTCACCACAGAGCAGACTTTGTTCGATAGCATGGTTTTGGAACGCCTCTGAAATCGCAGTAAATGGTCCCTCATCGCCATTCTCTTTGTCCTCCGGATGCATCAGATCCGGATAACTCAGTTTCAGCAACTCCGCCCTGGAGTAGCGCAGAATATCACACAACGCCTGGTTCACTTCCAGCAGGCGACCGTCCTCGGCAACCTGGGCAATACCCATTCCGGCCTGTTCGAAGGTCGCCCGGAACTTGCGCTCAGAATCCCGAAGCGCGCGCGTCAGCCTTGACGTAAGTGTCATGGCCAGAACACCAAACAGGATAAAGAAGACAACACTGGCCAGGGACAACGCGGTCGGCATCAGGCGCGCGAGCCGGGTCATGGAACGACGAAATTCCAGCGCATGATGATCCAGTTTTCGGCTGGCCCGATCCAGCTCGGTTCTCAATTCCTTCACTCGCAGCAAAGCAACCTCCTCGGCCCGCCATTCGCTCTCGAGCTGATCGGCAATTTCACCCAGGGCAAGGATCTGCTGGTCGCTTTGTTGCCAGGCGCTAACTGCGTCCCGAAAATAGGGTGCCTGCGAAAAAAACCGGAACAGGGTAATCAGGCGCGGTATGTCTGAGGGGTGAATCCGGCCACGCAAAAAACCTTCACGCGCCGTATCGTAATCGAACGGCGCCGCTTCCATCGCCTTGCGCGCCTGGATATCCCCCAGCGGAATATCGTGCCAGCGCCGGGCACGTGCCAGCATGGCCGGATCGCCGGTCTCGGCATAGGCATCCAGATAGAGCACGGTCTTGACCTGGCCCCGGGACCAGATACTTTGCCCGGCAAGGTAGGCCGCCGCGCCCGACTGGATCTGGACCACCGCCACCGTAAACACCGCCGCCAGCACCACCAGTACGAAGAGCCCCGACATCAACCCCAGATAACGTACTGCCGGGCGCGAACCGGTTTTCTGATACCGCCTGGCCATTACACTCCACTCCTTATGTGGGGTGATAATCGAAAAATAAATGATCTGAACAGATTCTTCTTTTCTTTCAAATATTTCGACTTGCAGCAGGATATCTTTAATCAGGGAGACATATCAGGGTAAACCCTGATAAATGGTGTCAGGGTTTACCCTGATAATATTTATCGGTTTCCATTGAAATTGCGCCATAATCTGCCCATGCGGGAATCAAAGCGGAACATTTCTGGCTCCGCAAAACAGCGTGACCGCTATGCACACCGGCAAAAATATGAATAACATCACAAAATTTGTCCCCAATAGCCTGGCCAGCCGGGTGTTCATGATCCGCACAAACTGCTCCGTTATCCGCCCGTTAGCAGGTATACTCTGTAAATTAATGGTACTGACACAACCCGGAGCACGCATGGATATCCCGGCCGCGGTAGCGCGACTGAATGCGCAACTGCCACTCAAGGCGCGACAGGCGCAGCTGTCGCCGGCGTTAAAAAATCTGCATCAGGCTATCCTGCGCGGTTTTATCGAACACGGCCGGGCCCCGACCCGATCCGAACTCGAAACAGTGATTGAGGGAAAGGTGCTGGAAGCGGGATTGCGCAAGCTGGGCGAGGCGGACTTGATCGTGCTCGACAAAGAAGGGAAACGGCCGGTTGGCGCCTATCCCCTGACCAGCGAACATACTGCCCACCAGATTACGGTCAACGGCCATAGCCTCCATGCCATGTGCGCCCTGGACGCCCTCTCCGTCGCGCCGATGTTTGACGAGACGGTAAGCATCCACTCCAGATGCCATGTAACCGGTTCCCCGATCAGGATTCAGATGCGGGGCGATACCCTGCTCGACGCCCGCCCCGGCGACGCCATTGTCGGGATTCGCTGGCAAATGCCCACCGCTGTGGCGGCGCACAGCATGTGTATGGAAATGGTTTTTCTTGAAAACCGGGCAACGGCCGAACGCTGGCAGGACGGTGACATTGACAATATCAGCCTGTTCACCCTGCCCGAGGCCGTGGCATTCGGTAAAGGCTTTTTCCTGCCACTGATGGCGTGATAGCAGTCGCCTGGACTCGCGTGACACAAACCGCAAAAGGCGTGCCCCGGCCTGTGCCCGTACACGCCTCAGAACATAAACGTCAGACTGGCGCTGAGCGCCTC
>JBKGZJ010000233.1:0-2549 GCA_046545635.1 Thiohalophilus sp.
CTGCCTGCCCGGTACGCCTGCGCGTCTGGGCGATGAACCGTGAGTGGCGGACGGAGAGGGTGTTGTAACGGTAGTTAATACAAGCAATACCGGATTTTCCAAAAGCCACAGTCTGAAAACTGTGGCTTTTTTCGTTTTGGGACAGCTGAAGGGAGAGAAGCATGTCGGTACCGACAGCCTATATTGGCGTGGTATTGATCTGGTCGACCACGCCGTTGGCTATCAAGTGGAGCGGGGAAGGGCCGGGCTTTTTGTTCGGGGTCGCCGCGCGCATGTGGATCGGGGCACTGGTCTGTGTGCTGCTGTTAACTTTGTTGTCCCGGGCATTGCCGCGCGATCGTCAGGCGCTGAAAAGTTATCTGGCCGGTGGCATCGGCGTGTTCGGCGCGATGACCTCCGTCTACTGGGGGGCACGGTATATTCCTTCGGGGCTGATCTCGGTGCTGTTCGGTCTGACCCCGATCGTCACCGGCCTGATGGCGGCGTTGTGGCTGCAGGAACGGGCGTTGACGCTGCCCAAGCTGCTCGGGATAGCGCTGGCACTGGGTGGACTGATCGTGGTGTTTGCCCGCGGATTGCACCTGGGTGAACAGGCCGGTTACGGCATTGCGGCGGTGGTGCTGGCGGTCTGCCTGCATTCGTTGAGCATGGTGCTGGTCAAGAAAATCGATGCCCATCTGTCGGGACTGGAATCGACCAGCGGTGCCTTGCTGGTGGCGGCCCCCTGTTACCTGCTGGTCTGGTTGTTGCTGGATGGTCAATGGCCGGCCGAGATTGGCGCACGGGCGGGTGCTTCGATCCTGTATCTGGCGGTTTTCGGTTCGGTACTGGGCTTTATTATGTTCTTTTATGTCCTTAAAGAGATTGATGCCAGCCGCGTGGCGCTGGTAACCTTGTTGACACCGGTACTGGCCCTGTTGTTTGGCCGGCTATTCAACCAGGAACAGATCGGCCTTGAACTCTATCTGGGCGCGGCACTGATCCTGCTGGGGATGGGGTTATATCAATGGGGCGAACGGATGATTCGTTATTTGCGCAACAGGACCGCGAGCGACGCCGTGGGCTGAGCGATTGGCGTCGCGGTGTGCTGCTATTGCTGGCCGCCGCACTGACCGCCTGCGGCGATGATGCTCATATCACGCGTATTCAGGAACAGGGCAAGCTGGTGGTGGTCACCCGCAACGCCCCGACCACCTATTATATGGGCCGTGATGCTCCCACGGGCTTTGAATACGCGCTGTTTTCCGACTTTGCCGAGGAACTGGGTGTCGAACTGAAGCTGGTTACCAGCGATAATCCCAGCGAGATCCTGCGCATGATTGAAGCCGGGGAGGCGGATATTGCCGCTGCCGGACTGACCCGCACCGAACAGCGCCAGGAGCGCGTACTGTTTTCTCGCACTTATCAACAAGTGACCCAGCAGGTGGTGTGCCGTCGGCTTGGCGCCCGGCCTTCCACGCCTGAAGATCTGGTCGGCCTTGCCATCGAAGTGCCCGCCGAAACCAGTTATGTGGAACAGCTCGAGCACCTGCAGCAGGACATTCCGGAACTGTCCTGGGAGACTGATCCGCAGCACGATACCGAATATCTGTTGGAAAAAGTCTGGCAACGCAAGCTCGATTGCACTGTCGGCGATTCCAATATTGTGGCGATAAACCAGCGTTATATGCCGGAACTGTCTGTCCGCTTTGATATTAGCGAACCCCAGCCGCTGGCCTGGGCCATGCCTCCCAATGCGGATGGACTACAAGACGCGGTGAATGACTGGCTGGAACAGTATGAAGAGGACGGCCAGCTGCAGGCCCTGATCAATCAGTATTACGGCTTTATCGAGGTCTTCGATTATGTCGATACCCGGGCGTTTCGGCGCAAGGTTGAGCGCGTATTGCCACAATTTCAGAAGCTGTTTCAGGAAGCCGGCAAACAATACGATATCGACTGGACCTTGCTGGCCGCCCAGGCCTACCAGGAATCCCACTGGGACCGCCTTGCCCGCAGTCCCACCGGCGTGCGCGGCATCATGATGTTGACCCTGATTACGGCCCGGGAGGTCGGGATCCAGAGCCGGATGGACCCCAGGCAGAGCATTATGGGCGGGGCCAAATACCTCGCGAACCTGCGCGGTCGATTACCGGAGGCGATCACCGAACCGGATCGTACCTGGATCGCGCTGGCGGCGTATAACGTGGGCATGGGGCATATCTACGATGCGCGCAAGCTGGCGCGGGAACAGGGCAGGGACCCGAACTCGTGGCATGACTTTCGCGAAGTGTTGCCACTGCTCTCGCAGAAACAGTATTACCAGGATCTCAGATACGGATATGCCCGGGGCTCGGAACCGGTGCGCTACGTGCGTCGTATCCGCAACTACCACGACATGCTGCTGCAGGCCCTCAAGGTCAACTAGGCCCTTCGGGCAGGGACGAGGTACGAGTGACGAGGGACGAGTAAAAAAACTCACCACGAAGACTCGAAGACACGAAGAAAAACTTATCAATCTTTGCTTTTCAGCGTTCAGGTGTCTTTTCAAAGCTCATTGAGCCTGAGGG